>JAICYR010000004.1 GCA_025934135.1 Acidobacteriaceae bacterium
CCTGCGTCTTGTAGCCGTACTTCTTGAAGTAGTTGTAGATCGTCGTGACCGACTGCACGCCGGGATCGTCCGCGCCCTGATAGTCCTTGCCCGTGTCCCTCTTGTACCAGTCGAGAATGCGGCCCACGAACGGTGAAACCAGCGTCACCTTCGCCTCCGCGCAGGCCACCGCCTGATGTATGCCGAACAGCAGCGTCAGGTTACAGTGGATGCCTTCCTTCTCCAGTTGCTCCGCCGCGCGAATGCCCGCCCAGGTGGAGGCAATCTTAATCAGAACGCGCTCCCGTGAAACGCCCTGCTGCTCATAGAGCGCGATGATGTCCCGCGCCTGCTTCAGCGTCTTTTCCGTGTCGTAGGAGACGCGCGCGTCCACTTCCGTGGAAACCCGGCCCGGAATAATTGACAGAATCTTCTTTCCGAAGGCGACCGCCAGATGCTTGAACGCTTCCTTCGCGACATCCTCGTCGCTGGCGCTCTCGCCCAGACGCTTCTTGGCGTCGGTGAGCACGCCGTCCACGATCGAGGCGTACTGCGGCATCTGCGCCGCCTTGGTAATCAGCGAAGGATTCGTCGTCGCATCCTGCGGCTTCACTTTTTCGATTTCGTTAATCTCACCCGTATCGGCCACAATCGTGGTCATGCCCCGCAACTGCTCCAACAGATTCTTCGCCATCTCTCCTCCTTGCCACTTTTGCTTTATTATCGGCCATCTCCCACGCGAATTAAAAACGCGCCGGAAGAACAAAATTCATCGGTATCGCTAATTGGTTAGATGCGCAGGCCCATATCAGGATACGGGATTGGCCAGCGTTCCGATGCCCGCGATCGAAACTTCCACCCGGTCTCCCGCGCGCATCGGCGCAACTCCCGCCGGAGTTCCCGTCGGAATCACATCCCCCGGCAGCAGCGTCATGGCCGCCGTAACGTAGCGCAGCAGCACGTCGATCGGAAAAATGAAATCCACTGTGCTGCCGTGCTGTTTCACTTCTCCATTCAGCTTTGTTTCGACGGCAACTCCGGCCACCGGATCAATCTCATCCGTTACCAGCGGCCCCATGGGGCAGAACGTGTCGAAACCCTTTGCACGCGACCACTGCCCGTCGGACTTCTGCAAATCGCGCGCCGTCACGTCATTCACAATGGTGTAGCCGCGAATGTAAGGCTTCACGTCCTCGTCCGGCCCAATGCGCCGCGCCGCCTTGCCGATCACCACGGCAAGCTCACCTTCAAAGTCCACGCGCTGCGACTGCTCCGGAATCCGAATCGCCTCTCCCGGCCCGATCACAGCCGAAGACGGCTTCAGAAACAGCAGCGGCTGTTTCGGGACTTCATTCCCCAACTCCACCGCGTGGTCACGATAGTTGCGCCCAATGCACACGATCTTGCGCGGAACAACCGGAGCCAGCAGCCGGACCGAATCCAACCGCACCGGCCGGAAAGCGCCCGCCGCAGGCTTCGTCCAGGGGTCTTCCTCAAACGGAGACAGCAGCCGCTCGATCCACAGCGCTCCGTCGCGCTCCACAACCTCTCCATACTGCGGCCCTGCCTCACTCACAAAACGGCAATACTTCATTCACTTCTCCCATCATTGCTGCGGTAACGATTCTTCCACTTCCGCCGAGCGCGAACTCTCATTTCCATCCTTATCCACCGCGCTCACCGAATACCAGTAGGTACGCCCCGGCTGCGCGCCCGCGTCGTGGAACGACGGAGCGGCCTCCACAGCGCCCGACACCCGCGCCGGCTGCGCGCTCACCCCCGCTTCGCGCCGATAGACACGGTATCCGGCGAGGTCGGCTTCCGTGCCGGGCTGCCAGGAAAGATCAATTGCGTGCGCCTCGGGATCAGCCATCGCCTGGAGCCCCGTGGGCGTCGCCGGCGGAAACAGATCCCGGGCATCGATCCTCATGGGCTTGCTCGCGGGCCCCGCCACTTCGACCGGCTGGCCACGCATCGTGAACTTCTCTATCCGCTGCACCGTGTAGGTATAGGTGTGGTCGAGCGCGGCGTCGCGATCCAGTACCCGGCCCTCATCCACACCGGAAAACTCAAGCGTCTGCGCCGCCGGAACCCCCGCGCTTTTCTGACCCGCTTTTTCGTCCAGCACGCGATGAATCCGAATCGTCTCTTCGCGGCCTGTCGACGTCCAGCTCAGGACAACCCCGTCCGCCTGCGCCCGCGCGCGGAGATCCTCCACCCGCGGAGGCGCGGTTCCCGCCGCCGTTACAGCTTCATTCGACGGCCCCGCGCTTCGTCCGCCGGAATTGAAAAGCTGGATTGTGTAAACCATTGGCCGCGCCGCTCCGGAAGTAAGCGCGGCCGGCAGGTGGTCCACAAAGGACGCGGAGGCCTCCGGCGCAAATGCGAAATCGCCCACCCTGGCGCACGGCTCCGAACCAACCCGCCTGCACACCTGGGCGCTCTGCTTGCCAACCAGCAACACTTTATCGGTCGTCCGTTTGGGCATCGTCCAGTGCAGCGCCACTTCATCCCCGGTGCGCTGCGCCGTCAGGTCGTCCACAGGCTGCGGAAGCTTCAGGCTCGGGGGCGCCGGGGCGGCCACCATGCCGCATCCAGCCATCATCAACAAAGGCAGACAAAGTCCGGCGATGGCCGGGCGCAGCTTCGCGTTCATTCCACAAATTAGCCTACAGCAAACACTCATTCCGAAGAACCGGTCCGTGCCAAAATCAACCCGGCCAAAGAATCAGGACCGAGCGGCCACGGGAATATAGTGGTTCTTTGGAACCGCGATTTTGGAAACCGGCATCCAACACACAGCAAAAGACGTGAGGGGCGGCAATGGCGACAAGGAGGCTGGTGGCGGAGCAGGAACCCACCTCAAAAAAATCCAAGGGGCAGGTGGACCCATTGACCGCGGAAGCTTTTATTGCTGAACGGCGGATCGGGGAACGCATCAAGCGCCTGCGCCTTAAAAAGTCCATGGGGCTCGTTGAACTCGGCAAGCAGACCGGTCTCTCCGCCAGTTTTCTTTCCCAGCTTGAGACTGGCCGCGTTGTACCCACGCTGCGCAACCTCGCCCGAATCGCCATGGTCTTCAACAAAGACCTTTCCTATTTCTTCGAGCCCGAGCCGCACACCCTCTTTCGCGTCCACAAGAAAACCGACCGGGTGCGGATGCCGCAATCAGGCGTGGAGGATCCCTCCTACTTTTTCGAGTCCCTCGCCTATATGGTGCCGGACCGCCACCTCGATCCCTATTACGCTGAATTTGTCCCCCAGAAGGAATCCGTCGAGGCGCGCCCCCATGTGCATCCCGGCTACGAATTCCTCTTCATGCTGGAAGGTGCTCTGGAAATCCGGCACGGCGAAAAGCTGAACGTCGTGGAAACGGGTGATGCCGTCTACTTCGACGCCAGCACGCCCCACTCCTACCGCTGCGCCGGAAAGGACCCCGCCGTGGTCATTATCGTAACCATGCACCAGATTCCGGCAGCCCAGCCCACGCTGAATCTTCGTCCGCTCGGAACGCCGCTGGGCACCCGCTCCGGCCAGATCACAAATGACGCCATGCTGCATCACGCAGACTCGCCCCGCGCCCCCATCGCCATGGTCTCCCGCAAAGCCTAGGGTGTTGCTATTCCGCCGGATGCGGCGGCAGCTCCTGATCGAAATACAGCAACCGGCCGCAGCTCTCGCACGGAATCAGATCGCCCATGCGCACCTGGTTCCAAAGCTGCGGACGCAGCGCCATGCGGCAGGCGCCGCAGCTCTGGTCGGCCACGTGGGCCAGCGCCGTGCCCTTGGAACCGGAGATCCGGTCGTAGTTGGCCAGCCGCGTCTCGGCGATCTGTCCCCTCAGCCGCTCGCGGTCCGCGTTGAGCCCGGCAAGATGCTTCTGTTGTTCCTCGGACGACTTCCGCGCGGTCTCCTTCTCCAACTCGACTACCTTCGTGTGGTCGGTGAACTCCTGCTGAGCCGCGCGAAGCCCGGCCTCCAACTGCTCCGACCGCTCCATGCTCTCAAGCTCGCGGTCCTCAATCTTCGCGATTTCGGCCTCTGCAAAGCTGATCTCGTGCTGAACCGCGTGGAACTGCTCGTTCGTCTTCACGCTGCTCGACTGCTCGCGAAACTTCGCAATTTTCTGCTGGACGTCCTTCAGGTCGCTCTCCAGCCGCCGCCGTTTCGCGTCCTCTTCCTTGATGGCCTTCGTTGCCGACTCCACTCCGGTCTTCTGCCGCGCCAGCTTTTCCTCCAGCGCCGCAAGCCGCTTGGGCAGCGCGCTTATTTCGGCGCGCAGTTGCCGGATCTTCTGGTCTGTTTCCTGAAGCTGAATAAGGGCGAGCAATTCATCATTCATAGCGAAACTTGAGTTTATATCCTCGCCGCCGTCCCGTGCGCCCGGCGGGCCTCCAGAGCGTAAAATGCTATTTCGCTCGAAACCGCTTTCTCTCCCACGGTTAAGCTGGCCAACGGCGAAAGACTTCCTCAATCCGGAGCCGCACTTGCGTTCACTTTTCACCTCGCTTGCCTGTGCTTTTCTGTTCGCCGCAATTCCCGCCGCCCACTCGCAAACGCCAACACCCACGCATCCCTGGACCGTGAAGGAAATTTACGGCGGCGGCGACCTCACCGGCTATCCGCCCAGCGGAATGAGCTGGTCCCCCGACGGCAGCCGCGCCACCTATATCGATGGCGACAACAACGTCATTCAGATTCAGATTTCCGACGGCAAGCTCACGAAACTGATCGACCACGCGAAGATCGACTTTCTGCTCAACGCCAAAATCAGCGAGCAGGACCGCGACCACCGCAACCGCTACGACGAGCCAAGCTACAACTGGTCGCCCGACTCCCAGCATCTGCTCTTTGACACGAACGGTGAGCTTTGGCTCTATGACTTGAAATCCGGCAAGGGCGAGGACGTGGGCAATTCGCACATGCAGAGCGGCGACGACCCCAAGTTTTCTCCGGACGGCGATTCGCTCTCTTACGTGCGCGACAGCAACCTCTTTGTGCAGAAGGTCCACGGATCCCAGACCCCGCTCGCCCTCACCGACACCACCGATTCCGCGCTCCTCAACGGCGAAGTGGATTGGGTCTACCTCGAAGAACTGAACGTGCGCAGCAACTATTTCTGGTCGCCCGACTCAAAGCGCATCGCCTACCTCCAGATGGACGAAACCCACGTCCCGCAGTACCCCATCACCGACTGGATTCCCCTTCACCCCACCGTGCAGGAGCAGCGTTATCCGCAGCCCGGCGACCCCAACCCCGCCGTGCGCGTCGGCGTGGTCAACGCAGGCGGCGGGCCCACCCGCTGGCTCAAAATTCCGCTCAGCGCCGGCAACGACTACATCCCGCGCTTTGGATGGATCAACCCCAATGTTGTGTGGGTTGAGACCCTGGCCCGCGACCAGAAGCACATGGACCTCTACTTCGCCGATGTCCGCACCGGCAAGGTCAAACTGGCCCTGGCGCAGACCGAACCCAAGTACTTCACCATGACCTATGGAGTGAAGTTCGTTGGCGATCACCAGTTTCTCATCCGAAGCTGGCGCGACGGCTACGTCCACATTTACCGCTACACCTTCGACGCGGCGAATCCTCTGAGCGGAGAAGCAAAGCTGGCCAACGAACTTGAGCAAGGGCAATACGAGGTCGTCAAGATCGGCACGGTCGACCAAGCCACCGGCACCGTCTACTACCTCTCCAGCGAGGGCGACTCGCGCCAGCAGCAGGTGTGGGCCGTGCAGCTTGACGGCGGCGGCAAACACCGCATCACACAAACGCCGGGCTTTCACGAAGCCGATTTCCCAGCCAAAGGCGGCTCCTTCATCGATACTTTCTCCAGCCTGATGCACCCGCCCACCGTGAGCTACTGCACGGTGCAGGGAAGCTGCTCCGCGTTCTGGAAGTCTCACGCGATTCAAGGGCACACACTTGTCGCGCCGAAAGTCCTTACGCTGAAGGCCGCGGACGGCAACACCATCCTCTACGGCACGCTCCAGTTGCCCGAGGACAAGACCGCTCCAGCA
This sequence comes from Acidobacteriaceae bacterium, assembly GCA_025934135.1. Taxonomy (GTDB): domain Bacteria; phylum Acidobacteriota; class Terriglobia; order Terriglobales; family Acidobacteriaceae; genus Silvibacterium. The sequence goes on from JAICYR010000004.1 coordinate 6,000, forward strand.
AGCGTGCCGCTCATCGTAAACCCCTACGGAGGCCCCGCAGCTGGCTCGGCCAAGGATCGCTGGGGCGGCGATGGAGTTCTTTTCGATCAGTTGCTAGCCGAACACGGCTTCGCCGTCCTGCACGTGGACAATCGCGGGATGGCCGGGCGCGGGCGCGCATTCGAGCAGGTCGCCTATCACAACTTCGGCGCGCCCGAGTTTGCCGACCAGATGGCCGCCGTCGATCAGGTGCTGGCGAAGTATCCGCAGCTTGACGCACACCGCATGGGATGGTTTGGCTGGAGCTGGGGCGGGACTTTCACCATTTACGCGCTCACGCACACCGACCGCTTCCTGCTCGGGGCCTCCGGTGCCCCCGTCACCGACTTCCGCAACTATGACTCCATTTACACCGAGCGCTACCTCGGGCTACCGTCGAAAGATCCTGAGGGCTACCGCGACTCCTCGGTTCAGAACAGCGCGAAAAACCTGCGCGGCCATCTCATCATGTTTCACGGCACCGGAGACGACAACGTCCACTTCGCCAACACCGTTCAGTTCATCCAGAAGCTGCTCGACGCCGGAATTCCTTACGACTACAACATCTATCCGCGCAAGACCCACTCCGTGGCCGGCCCAACCGACCAGACCCACCTGCACAAGCGGCTGCTGTGGGCATTCGAGACTTACGTGAAAGATGCCCGCCCATCGGAGGCGCGCTGATGCACCCAGCCGAACGCCCCGACACCGCCGATCTGGTGCGCGCGCGCACCACGCTCGGCGACTTTGAGCTGACCGTCCTCAGCGACGGCTTCTATCTGCTCGACGGCGGAGCCATGTTCGGGGTCGTTCCCAAAAAGATGTGGGAAAAGCGCGCTCCCGCCGACGACCAGAACCGCATCCTGCTCGGCCTCAACACCATCGTCGTCCGCACCGGCCAGCACACCATCGCCATTGAAACCGGAATCGGCAACAAGCTCCATGAAAAGCTGCGCGTCATTTTCGACGCAAAGCAACAGTTGCCTCGCGCCTTTGAGGCCGCGGGAATCCGGCCCGAGGAAGTGGACATCGTCATCAACTCCCACCTGCACTTCGACCACTGCGGATGGAACACCACCCGCCTGCCCGACGGCCGCGTCGTCCCCACATTTCCCAATGCCCGCCACTTCGCGCATCGCGGCGAGGTGGAGCACGGCCACCTGCAACTGGAGCGCGACGCCATCAGCTACATCAGCGGCAACTACGACCCTCTGATTGAAAACGGCCAGATGACGCTGCTCGACACGCGCCCCGGCGAAGTCACCGAAATTGTCCCCGGCATCTCCGTCGAGTGCTATCCCGGACACACCTCGCAACTGCTGGCTGTCAACATCGACTCAGCCGGCAAGCGCGCCTGCTATATCTCCGACCTTATCCCCACCAGCGCGCATCTGGACATCACCTGGGTCATGGGCTACGATCTCGATCCGCTCACCTGCATCGAGCAGCGCAAGCGCTTCTATTCCCGCGCCATTCCCGAACAGTGGCTGGTGCTTTTTACCCACGATCACCACAACCCCATGGGCCACATTGAGTGGACCGAAAAGGGCAAGCCGCGCCTTAAAGAGCAGAATCCTTAGCGCATGAACTTTCCTGTCCCGGGCTGCGTCTTTCCTGTGGATTGGCGGTTCCCGGCCATCTTGCGAAATACTGTACTGGTGAGGCGAATGAGAATGCGGCCGCGCAAATCTTTCCTTGGGATTCTTTTCGTGCTGTTTCCGCTCTGCATGGCCATTGGTCTGGCCGGATGCGGCAAGTTTTTTGTTCGGGAGAACGGTGGGGGAGGAGGCGGAGGAACCGGCACCGGCAATTACTTCTATGTGGCGAACCAGACGACCGGCTCGGTCGCCGGATTTGCCCTCACAACGCGCGGCATCACCAACACCTCCAACTCTCCCTATGTGCTTGGCATTTCCCCCAGCGCCATTACTGTGACGCCCGACGGCAGATACATCTACGTCGGCACGGTGGGGGCAATTTACGGGTACTCCGTCGGCAGCAACGGTTCGCTGACGTTGCTGAACGGCGGCAGCGCGCTCATCTCCGGCATCAGCCCGTCGGCGGTTCGGATTGATCCCTCCGGAAACTGGCTCATCGCCGCCGATCCCTTTCCTGAGGCCTTTGTGTTCTCCATCGATGTGAACAGCGGAATGTTGACCCAGCAGGGCACGCAACTCTCTTTGAACGCGGGTGTTCCGACCCACATCGTTTTCACGCCCAGCAACGGTCTGGTCTATATCTCGCTGGCCACGTCGGAGGCGCAGCCGACGAGCTCCGGCGGTGTGCAGGTCTGCACCTTGAACCAGAGCACCGGCACCTTCTCCAAAACCAGTCAGTTCCTGCTGCCACTCTCCGCTGGCAACGGAGACTACGGCCTTGCGGTCGATCCCGCGGGCAAGTATCTGTTTGTGACGGAGACGGGAGTGAACGCGGTGCGCGTGCTTTCCATTGCCGCAACCGGCGCGCTGACCAAGGTCTCCGGATCACCTTTCAAAACAGGGCTGGGGCCAAAGGCCGTGTTGGTGGATTCCACCGGGGCCTATGTCTATGTGGCGAACTCGACCGACGGCACCATCTCCGCCTTCTCGCTTGCCGCCACCACCGGGGCCTTGACTGCCATCAGCGGTTCTCCGTTCGCGACCGGCGTTGCGCCAGCGGACCTTGCCGAGGACACCTCAAATACTTATCTTGGAGTGGCCAATCAGGGCGGCAATCCCGACTTTCAGGTCTTCTCCATCGGCGGCGCAACCAGCGCCACTCCCGGCGGCCTGACGAGCTTCGCGAAGACCACGGGCAATAATCCTTCAGGAACGCTGGCCGTCGTCGCAACCAAATGACCACGAACTACCGCAAAGCGCGCCGGGCTGCCTCCCGCCCCATGCGGATCATGTCCGGCAGTCCCACGCCGTAATAGGCATTGCCCGCCAGATGCAGCCCCGGATACTGCGCCACCAGCGCCTCAAGCCGCGCCATGCGCGCCAGATGCCCCACCGCATACTGCGGCAGCGACGCGGGCCACCAGCGCACTATTGTATGTTGCGGTTCAGGTAGCGGACCCAGCGCTTCGGATAGCCGCTGTATCGCGAGCTCCGACAGAGCCCGGTCATCCTGCCCAAGCAGATTCTCCGCCGCCGCTCCGCCGAAAAATGCCCGCAGATGCACGCCGTCTTCGGGCGCTCGATGCGCAAATTTCTGATCCATGAAGGTGCAGGCCAGCAGTTGTGGGTGCGTTGCGTCGGTTCCTTTCGGCACCAGGTATCCAAAGCCTTGCGGAATTTTCATGCTTCGCGCCTGTTCCGGCGCGAAGGCCAGCGCGACCACAATCGCCGACGAAAAATCCATTCCCAGCAATTCAGGAAATTCCTCGTCAGTCCATCGCAGCAGGCTCCGCGTCACATACGCCGGAGTCGCCACAATCACGGAATCGAAATCCTCCTCCGCATCCACTGTCCGCACGCGCCAGCCGCGCTCGGTGCGTCGAAGCCCGATGATCTGGTCCGATAGCCGCGCGGCCTCACGCGGCAGAGTCGCCGCCATGCGCTCAACCAGCGCGCCCAACCCGGAGCGCAGTGTGGTGAAAACCGCCTGCCCGCTCTTCGCCTTCCGCGATTGGAGCGCCGCAATCAGGCTGCCGTGCTCGCGCTCCATCCGCACAAACGCGGGCATGACGGCACGAACGCTCAGTCGCTCAATGCTGCCGCCGAAAATCCCAGAGAGCAACGGAGCGGCCACCGTGCGCACCACTTCCTCCCCAAAGTGTCTGCGGACGAAAGCCGCGACCGATTCATCTTCATCGTCTCGCAGCGCCGACTGCTTCAAGTCCTCAGCCTGCTCCGGTTCGCGCCGATAAGCGGCCCGCGCCTCCGCGCTGAAGAGTGGCGACTGCGCGATGGCCTCAAGGTCCGAGGGAACCATCATGGTCATGCCGTCCGGCATCTGAACCAGCGCGCCCTCGCGCAGCAGATACGTCCTTCGCTGCGCGTCATTCGAGGGAATCAGCTCTGCCTCAAGCCCAAGTTCTACAGCCAACTCGCGCGCCCACGGCTTTTCTGAAACCCACGAGTCCGGCCCGCACTCAATCACGAATCCATCTGCGCGGAGTGTTTCCACGATGCCGCCCAGCCGCGCCGACGCTTCAAAAACTGCGAACTCGGCGCACCCGCTCCGCGCAAGCTCATACGCGGCGGAAAGCCCGCTCATCCCACCGCCGATAATCGCGACCCGCTTCATCGCCCGCGCAGCCGCGCCAGGCCTTTCCGCGCCAGATCGGCGAGAGCCCCCGTCAGCAGCGGCGAGTCATTCAGCGATTGCGGACGCGCCAACTCCATCCCCAACCCCGCCGCGAATTGCCGGAACGCAATGTCGATGTCGTACAGAATTTCCACGTGGTCGCAGAGGAAACCAACCGGCTGCACCATGACTCTGCGTATTCCCCGCTGATGCAGGCACCGCAACGTCTCCTCCACCGTTGGCCCAATCCACGGCCCACCGGAAACGCCCTGGCTCTGAAACGCGAACAGCCGCTCGCTCTCCGGAACCCCAACGCGCTCGGCAACCATCTCCGCCGTCTGCCGCGCCTCGTCAGCGTATGGGTCCGCCGCGCCGCTCGCATCGCTTTCGAGCGTGCGGCAGGGGACGCTGTGCGCCGTGAAGATCACCGGAGTCCCAGCGGTCCACACCGCGCGCAGTCGTTCGGCAAAGGCATCCGCGAGCAGCGGATGATCGGCCCACGTCTCGGTAAAGTCCACCCGCATCTCGCCCGATTCCGCGAACACAGCGCGCCGATACAGCCCCACGCTGGTCCGCGAATTCTGCGGAGCGAGGCAGATGGCGGCGAACCGGTCTACCCCGTCGGCGCGCATTTCGCGAATCGCGTCGGCGATGTAGGGCTTCCAGTTCCTCATGCCCACATACACCGGCACGCCCAGCGCATCGGATAAAAGCCGCGCCTGCTCCCGCGTGATCCGCGTCAGCGGGCTGGGGCCAATCAGGAAGTAACGGTGCCGAATCTCCTCCACCACCGATTCCGGCAACGAGCGCCCGCCCGTCACCTTGCTCAGGTAATCGGGAATTTCGTCCAGCGTGTCCGGCGTGCCGTGCGCCAGCAGCAGAATGGCTTCGTCGCTCAACGCCGCTCCTCCCCGCCGTACTCGCGCACAAACTTCACCACTGCCTGCACGTTCTCCACCGGCGTTTCAGGAACAATTCCATGCCCCAGGTTGAAGATGTGCCCAGGTCGACCCGCGGCCTGGTCCAGAATGCCGCGCACGCGCCTCCGGATCAGTTCTGGTTCGGCGAACAACGTGATGGGGTCAAGATTTCCCTGCACGGCACAGGCGTAATCCAGCTCGCGCCACGCCTTGCCCAGCGAAACCCGCCAGTCCAGCCCCAGCACGTCGGCCCCCGTCTCGCGCATCGCCGGAAGCAGACTGGCCGTATCCACTCCGAAATAAATCACTGGGACCCCGAACGACTGCACCTCGCGCACCAGCGTCTTGGTGACGGGCAGCACGAACTCGCGGTAGTCTTCGACGCTCAGCGCGCCTGCCCAACTATCGAATATCTGGATAACGTCCGCGCCCGCTTCCACCTGTTGACGCGCGAACTCGCGCAGCACCGCCGCCAGCTTTTCCAGCAGCGCGAGCCATGCGTCCGGCTGGCGGTACATCAGGGTTTTGGTGTGAATGTAATTCCGCGAGCCACCGCCCTCCACCATGTAGCTGGCCAGCGTGAAGGGCGCACCGCAAAAACCAATCATGCCCAGCCTGTCGCGAAAATGCGCCGCCACGCGCTGAATTGCTTCGGCTACATAGCTCAGATCCTCGGCGCGGTCCGTGCGCAGCCGTGCGACTGCTTCAGGCGTCCGCACCGGCGTGTGAATCACCGGGCCTTCACCGGCCTGGAACTCAAAATCCAGCCCCATGCTCTCCAGCGGCAGCAGCAGGTCGGCAAAAATGATCGCCGCGTCCACGCCCAGCTTTTCCGCAGCCGTAATCGTGACTTCAGCGGCCAGCGCGGGCTGCTTGCAAATTTCAAGCAGAGAATGACGCTTTCGCACTGCCTGATATTCCGCCATGTATCGCCCAGCCTGCCGCAAAAACCAGACCGGAGTCCGGTCCACGGGCTGCCGCAAACACGCACGCACCAGTCGCGTGGCCCCGGTCATGGACATCTCGTTTTCCGTTGGCCTTTCAGACAGGCGAGTCATGGTCAAACATGAGGGTAGCATTTTCAGCGGCAGTCGCTCTTGTTCCCGCCGTCTGTCTGAAATCGCTCTAGAAGGTCAGAGTTGTGTGCAGGTACATGAGCCGATTGGCCTGCGGATTTGCGAACTGGTTCACAGACATGTTCGTCGACTGACCGAAGATCGGCGATCCCAGAACCCCCAGCGGCGGACCTCCGTTGACGCTGTTCAACAGGTTCTGCGCCTGCAGGCCCACGTTCCACGCGAAGCGCCGCGGCGTCTCCTGCCCACCGGCGGCTGCTGCTCCTGTTTTTGGCCCAAGATAAAAGACCCGCGACAGCGCCATGTTGAGCATCACGAACGCCGGTCCCGTGCCGTAGTTCACCGGAATGATCGTCTGCCCCGGCATCGGGTCGGCGTCGAAACTTCCCCAGCGCGTGCGATACACGCTGGGCCGGGTCAGGTCCGTCGCAAAGGCGGGGCGGTCATTAAACTGCGAATCGCCGTTCAGGTCCTGCCCAACCGTGATGTTGAATGGCCCGCTTGACTCGATGATGAAGAAAGGGTTCGCATCCAGCCGCAGCGGCAGATGCAGCAGGCCGCCAATGTAGGCGCGTGTGCGAATATCATTGGACGCGCGGCCATAATCGGCGTCCAGATCATATTGCTCAGACGGAAACCCGGCCGCGCCATCGGTATTGCTCTCGCGCTTGCCAATCGTCAAATAGCCATACAGAATCGCCGGCTTCGTGTCATAACGCGCCGTCATGTAAAGCTGGCTGCGCCGGGACGCGCCTTCCGACTGATATTCGTAAATGTTTTGCAGCGTGCCCAGCGGACGAGTTCCGCTTACCGGATCGCTGGGATCATAAGTCCCCGGCAGCGGCGCGTTCACGTTGCGCGTGAGCAGCAGGTCAATGCCGCGATAATAGGTGTAATCCGCATGAATAAAAAGCGCCTTGGTGAATTGCCTTTCCAGTCCCACACTTGCCTGGAACACCGAGGGCGCGTGCAGCTGCGGATCAATGCGATAGACGGTGGGCAGCGTGGCCGGGCCCAATTCATCGGGCGCCGGCAGATTGGGATAAAAATCCGGATCATGCACCACGTACTGCTGCTCAAGCACTCCGTTCTGCCGCGTAGCATTCAGGACAAGGTCGGGCGTGAACCGCTGGTAAAACATCCCTACGCCCGCGCGGAACACCACCACCGGCTTGGGGCGGTTCTTTCCTCCAATTGACCACCCATAGCTCACTCGCGGAGCAAAATCCACGTGGTCGTGAATGCCGGATTGCGTCTCATACCGCAGCCCCGGGGTCAGCGTCATGTTCGGGTTCAGCTTCCACTGGTCCTCAAAATAAAACCCCAAGTCAGCCACATTTACCGAAGTCTTCGGAGTGCCCGCCGTAATGGCGAACTGGCTCGCACCGCCGCCCTCAGCGCGAATCTCCTCGGGGGTCAGCCCGTTATCAATCCCCTGCTTCGTAAGCTCATAAGCCTGAATCGAAGGGAAAATGAACAGGCCGTTGTAGCCGCCGGTTGAGGAATTCCTATCCAGCACATCCCGTAGCCGCCCTCCAAACTGGAGCAGATGGTTTCCTCGCAAAAGCGAAACCTGGTCCTGAAGCTCAAAGCGCTTCTGCACATCGCGCGACTGGCCCAGGTTGTTCCCGCCGCCGTTGAAGGCGCCCTGCACCAGCACGCTGGCCGCCGTGCTGTGCGGCGTGGAAACATCACTCAGGTGAATGAACTGGAAGCGGGTCTCATTCACCAGCTTTTCGCTATAGGTCTGCGTATCGGTAAACCGCAGCGTCTGCTCCAGATGGCGCGTATCAATGGCCTGCGCGGGCAGCGAAAGCTGGCTCTGCAACAGGTCCTGCTGCGTGTCGTGATCAATGTCGTATCGAAGGCTGAGGGAGTGAACCTTCCCAACCTGAAAATCAATCCTCGGCGTGAACTCGGTCCCAACCTGCGGGCTGCTGATCGCCTCTGTGTAGACCGGTCCCGTGGACGACGTAATGGCGTGGATCAACGACTGCGTGCCCATGTTCTGCTGCACGCCCGAGAGAAACCATGAACTCGTTTTCGTCAGGGGCCCGCTGATATCGCCCTGGGAATAAACCGCGGAATATGGCGGCTGGCTCGCAACATAAGGGTTCCGCGAATTAAGCGGAGAGTACTCGCCCGCCATCTCTACGGTGCCGTGCAGTTCGTCGCCGCCCGGCTTCGTGATGATCTCGATCCGGTCAACCCCAGGCGTGTCATATTCCGCCGAATACGGGTCCTGATTCATTCGGATTTCCTGAATCGACTCCTTCGGCGGCAAATGGCTCGCCGTGAATCCGTCCACGTAAAACTGCGGATCAATGTCCGACCCCGCCATCACAATCAGCTGATGCTTCAGGTTTTGCGGGTCCACCGGCAGGGCGTCCAGGTCCGAGCCGCGAAGCACCACCGCTCCCAGGTTCCGGTCCGGACCGGAATCCATCCCTTCCGACGAGACCGAAATCCGCTGGCGGTCCACCTCAATCTTCAGCCGCACGGAGATATTCAACTCCTGCCCGGCTTTCACTATTACGTCCCGCTGCGCCTCCTGAAATCCGCTCGCATCAGTCGTCAGCGAGTATCTGCCCTCGGGCACCGAGGCAAACCGGAAATCACCATGATCGCTGGATTCCACCGTCCGCCCGGGCTCCGCTCCCGAGGACAGCGTCAGATGCGCATGAGGAACAAGCGCGCCGGAAGGATCCGTGACCTGCCCCCAGACCCCCCCTACGTCCTGCTGCGCGAACGCTGGCATATACGCGAACCAGCAGGTCAGCGTGAACGAAAAAAGAACAGCGTACCGGCAAGCGGAGCGAATAAAGTGACGCATAGTTGCTGGGCGGATCTGGATGGTAAAGGACTTGCAACAGGGGCTTTTAGCCCTCGATTTTGCGGAAGACCACAAGCACGGCCCGCAATTCAGGGTTCGTTCATCTTTATGGACTTTTCCGATTAACCCTTTACCATATCCAAAATCTGGGACCTCGCAAAGCTATTTTATGGTCCGAATCTGCGAAACAACCTCAGGCATCCTACAAAAGAGTGAGGCGAAATTTTTATTGGATTTGGTTTGTAGGGGCCGCGGCCTGGTTTTTCGATGCCGCGCTAAGTCTCCACTATCACGCCATGTGGACAGGACTGCTCGAAGTGGGCGTCTCCGCCGCTTTTCTCGCCATCGGGATGTACCTCAAAAGGCATGATTTCGCCAACTCCCGCCGCAAGTGACAACATTGAAATACGGGTGGCGCAAATTTCGCGTGCCACGCGAAATTCACATGGTCTTTGAAGGCGAAGCAGCCACCGGAGAAAAGAATGGAAAAACGCAGGCTGGGAAACAATTTGGAAGTCTCTGCGATTGGCCTCGGGTGCATGGGTCTGAGCTTTGGCCTCGGGCCCGCCGCCGAGAAGCAGGACGCCATAGCGCTCATTCGGGCGGCCGTCGAGCGAGGGGTCACATTTTTCGATACGGCGGAAGCATACGGCCCGTTCACAAACGAGGAGTTGGTAGGCGAGGCGCTTGCACCCTTCCGCGATCAGGTAGTCGTCGCAACCAAGTTCGGCTTTACGGACGGAATTGCGGCGCATGGCGTGGATAGCCGCCCGGAACGCATCCGGCAGGTGGCGGATGCCTCGCTGATGCGCCTGAGGAGAGACGCGATTGATTTGTTCTATCAACATCGCGTGGACCCAAAGGTGCCCATTGAAGATGTCGCGGGAACGGTGAAAGAACTGATTGTGGCCGGCAAGGTGCGGCACTTTGGATTATCGGAAGCAGGCGTGCAGACAATCCGCCGTGCTCATGCCGTCCAGCCGGTGACCGCGTTGCAGAGCGAGTATTCGCTGTGGTGGCGCGAGCCTGAGAAGGAAACGTTCCCGACGCTGGAGGAACTGGGGATCGGCTTCGTGCCATTCAGCCCGCTGGGAAGGGGTTTCCTCACCGGCGCGATCACCGAGAACACAACCTTTGACAGCAACGATTTTCGTAACAATGTTCCGCGATTCACCGCTGAAAACCGCAAAGCGAACCAGGCGCTTGTAGACGTGCTCGGCGAGCTTGCGGCGAAAAAGAACGCCACACGCGCGCAGCTTGCGCTTGCGTGGCTGCTGGCGCGGAAGCCATGGATTGTTCCGATTCCTGGGACCACCAAGCTACATCGTCTGGAAGAAAACCTGGGTGCGGCCAATGTGGAGTTGTCGGCGAGCGACTTGTCCAACATCGAGCAGGCGCTTTCTGGAGTCGAAGTCCAGGGCGAACGCTATTCGGCTAATTGGCAGTCGCTGGTGAACCGGTAATCACAAGCGAAGGAGGCGAATCGAATGGAAATCAAGAGAGTCGGCGCAGAGCCATCGTCGAAAGGTCCTGCGGATTGGTTCACCGGTACCGTGAGGATCGACCCGCTCTTTCAATCGCCCGATCCGGCACGCGTGGCGGGCGCGAGCGTCACCTTCGAGCCGGGCGCGCGGACTGCCTGGCATACACATCCATTCGGCCAGACCCTCATCGTCACCTCGGGTTTTGGACGCGCCCAGCGCTGGGGCGGCTCCCTCGAGGAGATTCGTCCCGGCGACGTGGTCTGGTTCGCGCCCGGAGAAAAGCATTGGCACGGAGCCGCGCCAACCACGGCCATGACCCACATCGCCGTGCAGGAACGCCTCGACGGCAAAGTCGTGGAATGGATGGAGCAGGTCAGCGACGAGCAGTACCAACCCGCCTAATTTTTCGAATCCGTCCACGAAACACGTAGCAGGCCCACGCTCTCGCGCGGAAGCTCAAGCTGGATATTCACACGGCCTTGGTCCGCCGTCGCCCAGGTTGGAGAGCCTTTCAACTGGAGTTGACCCGCCGCTTGCAGCTTCGCGTATTGCTCCGCATTCGGATGCTGCGGCGACCCCATCGCCTTCCACACCGTAAACGCGTTGCTGTGGTGCTCATCAATGCGAAACTGCTGCACCAGAACACGACGCACTGACTTTGGCACTCCCGAAATCGAAACCTGCACCGGTGTGCCCGGCCCCGGAATCGCGTCCGCTTGATAATTCCACACCATTACCGCTGCGGAGTTCGACTCCCGCGTGGCAATCGCGTCAATGTCCGGATGCTGCCGCACGCTCGAGTCCACAATTTCCTGCACCGGCACCACCCCGCTGCTCGTCGCAGTCACACGCTCGCCGCCCAGCAACCCGGCCATGCGAAAGAAATTCAGTTCCGGTTTATCCACGCCATTGGTGGACAACGCGCGATGGCTGGAAAAATACGGCTGGTCCTCAAACTCGAAGGCCCAGGTCAGAAATCCGACCAGATGCACCTGCTCGCGCTGCGCCAAATCCGTCAGCCCCTTCATCGCAGCCGCCGTGTAGGTGGGGTACAGCGTCCCGTCCCGATACGTGTCTTCCGGATGCTCGGGCGGCGAGCACGCGCCGCACCCCTCCGGATCGGCCTCGCTGATGACGACGGGCAGTTGGCTGAATTTGGGTGACGCATGAATGATCTTGAACCCCGTCGCGGCGTTCTCAAGCTCCTGCTTCAGCCCCATCCGCACGTGTCCATCCACAAATCGCGGCCTTCCCTTCGCGTGGAAGGAAATAAAGTCCAGTGGAACCGGCCCTCCTGTGGCGCTGCTGCGGTCCTCAGCGCAGTGCCGCAAAAACTCCTTGAGATAGGCCGCGCTTTTTCTGCCCTGCGTGGGTCCCGTGGTCGCCGGTCCGCCGACGCGCGCATTTGGAACCGCCGCCCGCACGCCCGCCGCCGCGTAATCATAGAGCTTTTCGTACTGCTGCTCCGTGCCATGCCAGTAGAAAATATCCGGCTCGTTCCACACCTCCCAATACCAGGTGGAGACCTCACCCATTCCATACCGCGCCGCCATGTGCGCCGCCACCTCATGCGTCAGGTCGCGCCACTTGCCGTAATCATTCGGCGGATACGACCATCCCTCCGTCTCACCCGGCTTTCCCGGCCACGGAACGTGATACGGGTCAGGATGGCTCGACAGCGCCTTCGGCACGAATCCAAGCTCGACATATGGATGCACCCCCGCATGGACCCATGCGTCAAAGATGCTGTCGATTCTGGTCCAGTTATAGACGGGCTTTCCGTTAGCGTCCTCACTATAGACGTTCGTATAGCCCCACTTCAGCCCCGGCTTCCCTTCGCCATTGGTCAGCAGAAAATGCGCGCGCACATGAACTGGCGCCGGAGTCAGGTCATGAAGTTTCTTCAGCAGCGCCTGCCCGTTTTTGGTCACGGTGTTGTCCGACTCGTCATAGCCGAACCAGCTATACACAGGCGAGAACGCGCCCAGGTCCTTCTGCAAATCAACCTGCACCGCTACAGTGGACTGACCGAATCCGGTGGACACCGCCAGCAGGCAGCAGAGAGTAGTGAGAATCGTGTGTATCATTCTGGCGACATTTTAGAAGGAAAGCATGGCCGCTGGCATTACACTCATGGCGATGAAGCCATTGATCTTTGCTCTCTGTCTCGTTCTCGCGTGCTTTGGCGCAAACGCGCAGAAGTTTATTCGGCAACCGTCCGCGGGACATAAGCAGGTTTTGATATGGCCGGGAGCCGCGCCGGACCAGCAGCCAGTGAAGGGACCGGAGTACGCCGTAAGGTCGGGGAAGGATTTTCTGGTCGCCGGAAAACCCGCGATAGGCGTGTGGGATGTGTCGCGGCCAACCATGACGGTGTATTCGCCAAAAGTAAGGGGATACCGGCGTGGCGGTGGTCGTGTTCCCCGGCGGCGGCTATAAGGAACTCGCCATCGATCTGGAAGGCACCGAAGTTTGCGATTGGCTCACCACGAAGGGCATCACGTGCATACTGCTCAAGTACCGCGTCCCAGCAAATCCGTGGTCAGCTCCGTATTACGGAGCCTATCCGCAGTCGAAAATGGCGTTGGATGACGCGCAAAGGACGATGGGATTGGTGCGTTTTCATGCGGCGGAGTGGCACATTGATCCTCACAAAATTGGGGTGCTTGGTTTTTCCGCAGGTGGAAGTTTGGTAGCAGAAATCAGCACGCATTTCGCGAAGCGGTTATATCCGGCGGTGGACGCGGCGGATAAGCTGAGCTGCCGCCCGGATTTCGCCGTGGCGATTTATCCGGGGCATTTGTGGATTGATGATAAGAAGTTTGAATTGAACCCGGAAGTTCCAGTAACTCACGATACGCCGCCCACATTTTTACTTCAGGCCGAGGATGATCACGTGGACAACGTAAACGACTCGCTGGTTTACTACATCGCGCTGAAGAATGCCGGAATCCCGGTTGAGATGCACTTGTACGCGCACGGCGGCCACGCATTCGGGTTGCGGCACACAAAATTTCCGATTACCGACTGGCCTCAGATGGTGGACAGGTGGCTGGTGTCGCTCCGGATGGTGCCGCAGTAACGGCGGACTATTCATCTCAGCGCAGCGAAACTCGATATAGGTTTCGGCGGACTGTCGTGTTTACCCAGGCATAGTGGGCGGGGTCCTTGCCGGCGACCAGTTCCGCTCGTCCGACAGATTCCGCCCCATGGATCGAACTAGCTTTGGCCAGCGGTGCGATCCCGCCTGCGGGAAGGCGCGGAAAATTCTCTCCCGGACCGAGAGGGATCGCAAGGCTTCGGCCAGGGCTGTTGCGTGACGGCTCCTCCACCGCAATGAAGAGAAATTTCCCGTCCGTTGACCATTGCGGTTTGCAGTAGTCCACGCACATGCGCAGCGGCGGACCTCCGTCAAGCGGGATGGCCATGACTGCGGGACGGTTTCCGTCCGCTGGAAGGCTGGGAATGGCAGCTATGATCCAGTGGCCGTTCGGCGATACTCCCTGAAACTCCAGGATAGGATATGGGAATACTTTGGAGCGGTGCGATCCATCGGGACCGACCTGCTCCAGATAATTCAGATTGCCCTCGGCGTGCATGAAGAGAATCTGCCCGTCCCGACCAAAATGCGGCGACCGCGCACCGGAAACCGCGAGTTCCGTTGGCGCTGAGCTTCGATCCACCGCCGCCTGCCATAACCGCGTTGCACCTCCCGGTGCGGCCGTTGTGTAGACGACTTGTTTTCCACTCGGTGACAAATCAAAGGAGGTCATCGCGATTCCAGGAAAAACCGGTTCGCTCGTGTCTGAACTCACTGTCGTGCCCCATAGCTCCGCGCCGGAGCCGTCCCCGGTCCGCAGAAGATAGTAGAGGACCTTCGCATCCGGACTGAAGACAGGAGGAGATAACCACCAGACAATCTCTCCGTTCGAGGAGAGTGGCCGCTCGCCGCTTCCATCGTGCATCCAAATGGCGCTCTGCGTCATGCCCACCGAGGTGATCAGCGCCCGGCCATGCGGCTCCACCGCAATCCCGTCCTCTTCCGTAGGCCCGAACGTCAATTGCTCCGGTTCACCATTGGGATAACGCTGCCGCCATAAGTGAAGCTGGCCTTCTATGGCAGCCGTGAAATACATCCACCGGCCATCGGGCGACCACCCCGCGGAAGTACACGCGCCGGCCGGCCCGACGGTCCTGGCCGGACTCTGGCCCTCAAGGGCGACGAGCCGACACGTTGTCCAATCTCCGTTCCCATCCATCTCGATTACGAGCGCCCGCCGGTGGTCGGGAGATGGATAAGCCTCGTGGGCCATGCCCCGCTCATGTTTGGGCAGATAAATTTCGCGCAGACTGTCACCCGTGAGAGTGGAGATTACCACTCCTAAATGAATTCCGTCGCCGGGCCGGACGCGGGAATAGAGCACGCGGTCGCGGTCCAGCCATACCAGTCCCGCGGCATTCCGCAGCAGAAGATGCGATCTTCCGCCTAACGCTGAAACCTCATAGGTGGAAAACTGGGAGCCTTCCAGCACCGTGTAGGCAATCTCAGTCGAATCCGGCGAAAATGCCAGGGCGTATTTTGGCCGGTCATCATCCGTCACTCGTCTCGATTCTCCGTCCGGCAGCATCTTCACATAGATTTGGTCAGTCGATAGGAACCCTTTGTCGCCGCGGATAAATGCGACCAACCGCCCATCTGGTGATAAAGCTGGCGCGACCGCCGAATCCGTCAGATCTGTCAGCTTCGCATATTGCACCTCGGGCGGATTTTGTCGCGACCGATACAGGGCGGTCCCGCCGAGCACGAGGGCGATACAGGCAACCGCTCCCACATACCAGCCGAGAGCTTTCCACCGTGGAGTCGAAGCCGGAACCACAGCCGCGACCCGCACGGGTTCTGAAACCACCGAAACCGGGGCAATAAACAGATAGCCTCTACCCGTGACCGTCTCGATAAAACGGGAGTTCTCAGGCGTGTCGCGCAGGCAGTAGCGAAGCTTGCGAATGGCGGTGTTTATGCCGTGCTCGGTATCGACAAAGACATCGCTCGACCACAGGCGCTCGGCTATCTCCGCCCGGGTGACCAGTTGCCGCTCGCGAGAGGCCAAGAGTATGAGCAGTTCCAACGGCTTGCGTTCAACCCGCAGTGGCCGCCCATCGCGAAGAAGTTGAAACCGCCCGCAATCGAGGCGGAAGTTGAAAAATTCGTAAATGGGCCCCGGTTCAGGCATACATGTGCGCTTCCGCCAAGACGATGAACTACTTGTATCAGGTAAGTGTGCGGTTGGAAAGAACTTAGAGCTTCACCAAAGCTTTACCTGCCGCTTTACCTCGGCTTCATTGCGTTCGATGGTCCGGGTGCGGTTTCCTCGCTCATCAACGGGCCGGTCCCCGGCCGAGGAGAAACCAATGAAACGTAGATTCGGAAAATTCGTGCCGTGCATCGCCGCAGTTGGCCTGGCCTTTACTCTCGCTTCAACAGCCCTGGCGGAGTGTGGCTTACCCAACAAGCCAATCAAGCCTTCAAACTGGCAACCTGGGATCGACGCAACCCTGCCGCAATTCGTCACGGCGGCAGATGACCAGCCCTCCATTGTCGGAATGTGGCACGTGACGTTCACGGCACATACGCAGAATGGAGTGGACATCACCTCGCCGGGAATGGTGATCGACAATTCCGTGGTGGTGTGGCACCCCGACGGAACGGAAATTATGAATTCCGCACGCTCGGCACAGGACGGCAACTTCTGCCTCGGCGTCTGGAAACGCACCGGAACGCGCACTTATATGCTTAACCATATTCCCTGGCAGGGGAACAAATTCGACCCTTCGGCGCCGCCAAGCACGATTGGAGATCCCCAGGAAGGCGTACAGATTCTCGAATGGATCACGCTGAGCCCGCAAGGCAACTCCTATGCCGGCACATTCACCCTGAAGGCATACGACACGTCCGGAAACATCTATACATGGTTCACTGGCACGCTCTCCGCGAAACGGATTACCCCAGACACACCGTTCTCGGACCTGTTCTGAGGAGAGATGCAAGTCGGCAGCCTTGCCAAAAGGGGCGAATGGTCTCCCAATCGCCCCTTTGATTTGCGCCCACGGCTCAACCTTACCCAGCTACGCCTGCTCGCTTTCGACCTTCGAGATGCACTCCTCGAAGATATCCAGCGCGATTTCCGCCTCATGCTCGTTCACAACCAGCGGAGGAGCCAGCCGAATCGACGATTCGCCGCAGCCCAGAATCAGCAGGCCCCGCTCAAACGCGAGTTCGACGATACGGTCACGCCACGCTCCGGCGGGCTTGCGCGTCTGCTGGTCCTCGACAATCTCGATGCCGATCATCAGCCCGCGCCCGCGCACGTCGCCGACGATCTTGTGCGATTTCGTCCAGGCGCGCAGCCGCTCCAGCATCCGGCCGCCGACCTTCGCGGCGTTGGCCATGGCTTCGCGCTCGATAATGTCCAGCGTCGCGAGCGACGCGGCAATTGCCACTGGATTCCCACCGAACGTCGAAGCGTGCGAGCCCGGCTTCCAGTCCATAATCTCGGCGCGCGTCATGCAAACGCCCAGCGGCATTCCGGACGCGATGCCCTTGGCCATGCAGACAATGTCCGGCTCGACGCCTGTGTGCTCCACGGCCCACCACTTGCCGGTGCGCCCCGCGCCGGACTGGACTTCATCCACGACCAGCAGGATTCCGTGCCGGTCGCAGATGCGCCGCAGCTCCTGCATAAACACTGTCGGTGCGACCACGTAGCCGCCCTCGCCCTGGATCGGTTCGACGAAAATCGCCGCTGTCTCTTCCGGCGCCAGCGTGGTCTTGAACACCTTCTCTTCAATGAACCGCGCGCAGTTCAGCGCGAACGTCTCTTCGTCCTCGCCCTTGGCACCGCGATACACATTCGGATACGGCACATGGGTCACGCCCGGAACCAGAGGCGAAAACCGCCGCCTCTGCTGCGGCTTCGAAGCCGTAAGCGAAAGCGCGCCCATGGTGCGCCCGTGGAACGCTCCGTAAAACGCAATGATGTTCTGCCGCCCCGTGTGATAGCGCGCAATTTTAAGCGCGCACTCAATCGCCTCCGCGCCCGAGTTGCCGTAGTAAAAACGATGCGGCCCCGGCATGGGAGCAATCCCCGACAGACGCTCCGAGATCGTCACCAGCGACTCATAGTAAAAATCAGTGCCGGACATGTGGATCAGCTCTGCGGCCTGGTCCTGAATGGCCTTCACCACCTCGGGATGACAGTGGCCGGTCGAAACAACGGCGATTCCGGCGGCGAAGTCCAGAAACTCGTTGCCGTCCACATCCTCCACGCGGATGCCCCGCCCTCGCTTCGCCACCATCGGATAAGAGCGCGTGTAACTCGGTGAAATTACGCGGTCATCTGCTTTCACAATGCGGGCGGCGTTCGGGCCGGGAAGCGCCGTGCGCAGCTTCGGGCCGTACTTGGCGTACATTTCAGATTTTTCGGTCTCAGTCGTAGTCGCGGTGCTCATGGTTTTCTCTCCTGTCGGTTGGTGCCTTGGGTCGTCGTCCGGTGTCGAGACGTGGCGGGCGAGAGAAGTCCTCTTCGGGCGTCGTGCGCCGGCCGCGGGGCGATTTGGGAGTTCGCCGGCCCTGCGCGCAACGGACAGCGATGACTAGTCGCTGCCGAAGAGGCTAGGTCGCGTGAGGGTAGGCAGCACGCGGAGATGTCTGCGAGGCGCAATCACGCGCGCGTACGCCCGCGACCAGCGGCGGGACGAATTGGCGGCGGAGGCTCGCATATGCTCTGAGAATAGCACATCCAGCTCGCGGTACGATGAGGAAGCCCCTCATGAGCCGCCCGCTACACGCGCCCGCCAAATTCCAAATTATTCTCGCCTTCGTCGGCGTTTATTTCTGCTGGAGCGCCACCTACACATTCATGAGCATCGGCGTGCAACTGCTGCCCGCCACGGTTTTCGCGGGCGTTCGGATGCTCCTCGCCTCTGTCCTCATGCTGGGCTTCTGCGCCTTGCGGGGCAAGCGCATTCTCCTGGACCGCATGCTTATGGGCCGCCTGATGCTGCTTGGCGTGCTGCTTCTTTTTGGCGGAAACATCGGCCTTGTCTGGAGCGAGCTCTACTTGCCCAGCGGACTCGCCGCCCTCATCGTGGCCGTCGTGCCGCTCTATGTCGCTATCATCGAAATTCTGTCGCCGGGAGGCGACCGCCTGCGCCCGAGGGGCTATTTCGGCCTGGCCCTCGGCTTCTGCGCCATGGTCGCGCTGCTATGGCCCCGCCTCGACAAGGGATTCAGCGGCCACCCCATGCAGATCATCGCCATCGCCGCCATTCTCGTCGGGGCCTTCTCCTGGGCGTATGGCTCGGTGCTCTCCCGCCGCATGAATCTTCCCGTCGACCCCTTTGTCGCCGCCGGATGGGAGATGTTCGCCGCCGGAGTTGCCAACGTATTCTTCGCTACGGTCTTCTGGCGCTGGCCTCACGCCGTCTGGAACTGGCGCAGCGTCTCCTGCATCGGCTATATGATTCTCTTCGGGTCGCTGCTCGCCTTCACGTCCTACATCTGGCTCATCTCTCACGTTCCCGTGTCGAAGGTCTCCACCTACGCCTATGTCAATCCCATGCTGGCCGTGGTGCTCGGCGCGATCTTCCTCAATGAGACTCTCGAACCCTCGGAATACATCGGGATGGTGGCCATCGTCGCGTCCGTTGCCTTGGTCACGACATCGCGGCTTTCCACCGGCAAGCCGGTGGCGGAAGTTGAATCACAGGCTTGACGCCCGCGCCATCTCCACAACATCACCTGGACTTTTCCCCTGCTCGCGCAGCGTGCGAATAGCCAGCGCGTCATGCCGCTTCGCCAGCCGCTCGCCCGAAGCGTCCGTTAGCAACGGGCAATGGAACCACGCCGGCGGCTCCAATCCCAGCGCGCGGTACAGCAGCAATTGCCGCGCCGTCGATTTCAGCAGATCTGCGCCCCTCACCACCTCGGTCATGTGCATCGCCACGTCGTCCACCACGCACGCAAGCTGATAGGACGGACCCCCGTCGCGCCGCCAGACTAGAAAATCCCCGAAGTCCCGTCCGGCTACGAATTGCTGAGGTCCAAAATGACCATCCTTAAATTCCACCGCCTCGCCATCGGCGACCCGAAACCGCCAGTTCGCTCCTGTATCCGACTCAGCCCGGCGCGGCATCTCCGCCGGGCGGCAGGTCCCCGGATAATTCGGCTCCTCTTCCGCGTTCTCATGCGGAGCGCTCGCCGCCAAGGCCAGTTCTTTACGCGAGCATCGGCAGGGATAAAGAAACCCGCCCTCCAGCAGCTTCCGCCACGCATTCAGATAAAGCTCACTCCGCTCGCTCTGCGAATATGGACCATACGGCCCGCCCACGTCCGGCCCCTCTTGCCATGCAATGCCCAGCCACCGCAGGTCTTCCAGCGTGGCCCGGTAAAACTCCGGACGTGACCGCTGCTCATCCAGATCATCGTTTCGCAGCGCCAGCACTCCGCCCGCCTCTCGCGCTCGCTCAGCCGCTTTCAGAAACGTCACCGCGTGTCCAAGATGCAGCAGCCCCGTGGGCGACGGGGCAAGACGCCCCCGGTACTCTCCGTTCATTGCTCAATCGAACTCAGAAGCCAATCCAGATAAGGCTGGCTCGCCGCTTCGACCCGCAGCGCCAGAAACTCCGGCACCTCGTAGGAGTGAAGCTCGCGCACAGCGGCTTCAAGCGCAGCAAGCTGCGCCTCCGTGGTCTTGATGACCAGCAGGATCTCCTCCGCTTCTTCCACCGCCCCCTGCCAGCGATAGACCGACGTAAGGTTCGGCACCAGATTCACGCACGCCGCCAGTCGTCGCTTGACCAGCGCTCGCGCAATACGGCGGCCTTCCTCAAGCGATCCAACCGTCGTCAGCGCGACCCGAATGGACGCTGCTTCGCCGGACATAAGTTCTCCTTTCATTAAGATGGAATTTAGGCTGCGCTTCAGAAAGCATCTTAAACCTGCAAACGGACCCGGCGCGGTCCGCAATCAAGAGGGGGAGTATGGCGGTCGAAATCAGGTTTGGAACATCGGGTTGGCGGGCCATTGTGGCGGAGCAGTTCACGCTGGCGAACATTCGCCGCGCCGTCACCGGCATCGCAAAATATGTGGCGTCGCAGCCGGGCGAGCATTCGGTGCTCGTCGGTCGCGACCCGCGCTTCCTGGGCGAAACCTTCGTCGCCGAGGCCGCGAAGCTGCTGGCGTCGCACGGAGTCAGGCCCGTCGTGATTCCCGAGGCCGCGCCCACTCCCGCCATTGCCTACGCCATTCGCCAGCGCAAGGCCAGCGGAGGCATCAACTTCACCGCCTCGCACAATCCTCCCGAGTACAACGGGATCAAGTTCTCCACTGCCGACGGCGCGCCCGCTCTGCCGGAAGTGACGAAGCGCATCGAGGCCGAAATTCGCTCGCTGGGCGACAGGCCTGTTGCCCCCGCGCCCGAGCCAAAAGAGAAATTCGAGGAGATCGACGTCAAGCCTGACTACCTGAAGCGGCTCGGCGAACTCGTTGACTTCCCCGCCATCAAGAAGTCCGGGATTAAGGTCGTCTTCGATCCCTTCTGGGGAGCGGCGCGCGGATATAGCTGCCACATCCTGCGCGAGCATGGCGTGGAAGTGGCGACCGTCCACGACTACCGCGACGTGCTCTTTGGCGGCCAAGCTCCCGAACCGGACGATCACCTGCTCGGCGACTGCAAAGCCAAAATGAAGGAGACCGGCTCGGCCCTCGGCATCGCAACCGATGGAGACGCCGACCGCTTCGGCATTGTCGATCGCGATGGCACCTTCCTTCAGCCGAACTACATTATTGCGTTGCTGTTCGATTATCTGGTTGAGACGCGCGGCTGGCGCAACGGCGTGGCCAAGTCGGTCGCAACCACCAACCTTGTCAACGCGCTTGCCGATCACCTCAAAATCCCGCTCTACGAAACACCCGTCGGCTTCAAGTTCATCGGCGAACTCATCAATCAGGACAAGATCGCCATTGGCGGCGAGGAAAGCGCGGGCCTCAGCATTCGCGGCCACGTCCCCGAAAAGGACGGTGTGATCGCCGGCCTGCTGGTAACGGAAATGGTGGCCGTGCGCGGCAAGGCCCTCGGCGAGCAGTTGCAGACGCTGTTTGGCAAAGTGGGCGAGTTCTATCCCCAGCGCGAAAACTTCCGCCTCACACCCGAGGTGAAGGAGAAGTTTGTCGAGAAGATCAAGTCCGATCCGGCGACGCTCAGCGGCCGCAAGGTGACAAAAATCGTCCGCACTGACGGCCTGAAGCTGATTCTCGACAACGGCTCCTGGGTCTGCTATCGCCTGAGCGGGACCGAGCCGGTCGTGCGCGTTTACTCCGAAGCGCGCCGGCAGGACCAGAGCGGTCCGCTGGGCGAGGCCGCAAAGGATTGGGTGCTGGAATAGGTTCCCCCGCGCGCGTTTTTGGAGCCGGCCCGCGCAAACTTGCGCGCGTTCCGACGATCATAGTAGCTATGGGCGGCGTGCGAGTACAGAAAACCGGATGGAGAAGATTTCAGCGGCGCATCGCCACTGGTGCCGCCGTTCTCATCGTCGCGCTGCTCGCATACCACGTCGTTTTTGGACGGAATGGTCTCAACAATTACGAGCAGAAGCGCGCGCAGAACAAGGCCCTGCAGCAGCAAATTGAATCACTCCAGCAGGAAAACACCCAGCTTAAGGCCCATAACAACCACCTTAAGAATGATCCCGACGCAATCGAATACGAGGCCCGCGAAAAGCTCCACTACGCGCGGCCCGGAGAAGTCATCTACAAGCTGAACAACCAGCCGCAGCCCGCGGCCACTCCGGTTCACTAACTCTCTCTGGGTGCCCCATGTCTCGCAGAGACATGGGGTCAGAAAAGCCCCGAGCCCTGTGCCCGCCCTACTTCACCACCGTCTTGAACAACGGTGACTGAAGCAGCGCCGAAAACTGGCTGTCGGAACTGGAGTAATTCACTTCCAAATCGCCCGCGCTGGAGTCAATCGTCGTCGCATCAATGGCCTGCTTCTCAATCGCTGTGCCGCTGATCTTCTCGTACATCGCTGCCGCATTCAGTAAAGACGACAGCGTCGCGGCGGTGAACGTGTCGGGGGTCTTGACCACCAGCGAGAACTTCACGCCGTTCTGGAAATTCATGGTGTAATGCGAACCCAGCAGCCGCTTCTTGATCGTGTTGTAATCGGCCACCTGCGACGCCTGCCCCAGCAGGCTTTTCATCATGTACTGGGTGCCCTGCTGGTCCAGAATGCTCCAGATCGCCTCTGAATCCACCGCGCCCATCTGGTCGAGCATCGGCTGGTTGGTCAAAAAGTTCGGGGCCAGTCCATCGCGCGCATCCAACGCCGAGTGGATCGCGTCCGTCGAGCCGAAAATCATCGTCGTCGGATTCAGGAAAACCACCGTCATGCCGCTTGCACCCATCGGATAAAGCGCATTGGCCCGGATCATCTTCGGCTTGATCTTCTTCTTTTTGAAATTCGCCATGATGTCTGGCACCGAGAACTGCCCCTGCGCGATGCCCACCGTCTGCAGGCCGCCGCGCTTGTCCGTGCGGAAAGCAGCGAACGCCAGATCGTCCACATCATGATTTTCGTTAAAGCCGGAGGCCTTCAGCGCATTCTCCAGTTCCTTCAATTCCGGAGGAAGGATGCGCGCCTTCAAGTCCATCGCCGCCGGAGAGTTCTGCATCGCGTGGTAATCCACCACGATAATCTGCTGCACCTGGTTGGGAATTGCCGTGCGCGCGTCAGTGTCAAGTTGCGCGGCATACGCTCCAGCCGCGGCGAATGCCATAACAGCCGACGCAACCGCCAGCCGCTCAATAAATCTGTGGACCTTCACTTATTTTCCTGCCTCCGGAAAGCGTCGGAGACGCCGTCCATGCGATATGCCTTATTTTAGACGCGTGCCGCGGCCTTGCGTTGCCGAAGCCGAGGGCCACTCAAGCGGCCGCTTCAGTTTGCGCTCCAGAATTTTTTCCTCTGGATCAAACTCATGGAAATGACGCAGCCAATCGCTCTCACGCTCGGCGGCCTCCTCGGGAACCAGCCCGATCAGTTCCCCACGCGCAATCCGCGCTCCCAGCCGCGCCGCCTTTTCCTCAACCTCGGCGTAAACGCGGCTCAGAGGGGTCTGCCGGAAGTCCGTGACATTCATCGATATCTGGGCCTCGCCGTTCGCCAGCACCCCCATGGCTTTGATTCCCGCCAGCCCTCCGCCCGAGGCGCGAATCTCCCGCGCAATGGTGCGGGCCGCACCCACATCCGGGCTATCCAGATAGAGGTTCCAGGCAATCAGAATTCGACGCGCGCCCACAGCCGAAGCCCCCGCCGTGGGATGCAGCTCCGGCCCGCCCACGTCCGGCCTTCGCGCCACTTCGCGCTTTACAGCTTCGCGCAGCCCTTCAAACTGACCGCGCCGCACCTCTTCCAGCAGCGCCCGATCCGGACGCGCCGCCGCCGCCTCATAGAAGTAAACTGGAACCCCGAACCGCTCCCATATTTCGGCCCCCGCCTGCCGCGCCAGCAGCACGCACTGCTCCAGCGAAACATCGCGCACAGGCACAAAAGGAATCACGTCCGCCGCGCCAATCCGCGGATGCACCCCGTGCTGCGCCGTCAGGTCAATCAGTTCCGCCGCGCGGCCCGCGCCTCGCACCGCCGACTCCACCACTGCCGCGGGAGGCCCGGCAATCGTCACCACCGAGCGATTGTGGTCCGCGTCCCGCGAGTAGTCCAGCAGCGAAACCCCTTCCACCGCCATCGCCGCCACTATGGACTCCACTGCATCGGCATCGCGCCCCTCGGAGAAGTTCGGAACGCATTCGATCAGGGCTTCTTCTTCCATCAATGCCACCAGGTATAGCCAATCTGGAACTGCACGCTCGCGTTCACGCCGGGATTGCGGTCGCCCAGCGAGGCACTGGAAATATGAATCGCATTGGCGGCAAAGTCAATGGAGCGCCGCGAATTTATGAAATAGTGAAAACCCATTCCACCCTGCGGCGTAAAGTTGAATACGCTCGTGCCCCCCGGCGTTCCATGTGGAACCAGAATGTCCGGCGGAAATTTGTGCGGCGTGTAGACCAGCCCGCCCGCGCCCTGAAACCACGGCGCAAAGTGCCGCGAAGGAGCAAAATTCCAGCGCAGAATAATCGGAGTAATGCTGAAGCCCGTGTACGTTCCGCCGCCGTAAGGCTCCAGTATGTAACCGGTCTGGCCCTCAAAATCATATTTGGTTTCCGCAAGGTGCGGAGCAGGCGTAAAGGCCTCCCAATAGGGCATAAGCTCGCCCGCATACTCAAACTGGCCGCGCAGGAAGCCCGGCAAATACGGCTTCGTAATCACCTTACCCAGGCGCACCCCGGCGGACGTAAAGGCGAAGTCGCTTCGTTCTCCCACGCCCACTCCGCCCTGAAAAAATGCTCCAAACTCCCACGGAAGCGTCGCCAGCGCGGCCTTCGCCGGGGCGTCTATCGCTGATGCCGGCACCCGCGCCTGCTGCGCCAAAGCCACCGCGCTTGACGCGGCCAGCACAGCGCACAAAAAACCACAAAACCAGAATGTCTTCCCGTTCATCCGTTCCTTCAAATCTCCACATAAAAAAGGCCGCCATTGCGGCGGCCCCGTCGTTCCTGAGTCCGTTGCAGCCTAGCCCGCGACTTCCTCCATCTGCTGCGCGTCCATGTCAAAGTTCGAGTAGACGTTCTGCACGTCATCGTTATCTTCCAGCGCTTCCAGCAGACGCACCATCTGCGCCGCCACCGCGCCTTCCAGCTTTGTGTAAGTCGAGGCAATCATCGTCACTTCCGACATCACCGTCTCGATCTTCGCATCGCGCACCGCCTGCGCCACGGTATCGAAAGACTGCGGCTCGGTAATTATCTCCCAGGTATCGCCTTCGTCGTTCAGGTCTTCGCCGCCCGCTTCCAACACAATGTTCATCAACTGCTCTTCGCTCGCGGCGTCCTTCGCCACGGCGATAATGCCCTTCTTCGAGAACATGAAACGGACCGAATTTGGCTCACCCAAATTGCCGCCGTGCTTGGAGAACGTGTGGCGAATCTCACTCACCGCGCGATTGCGGTTGTCGGTCGTGGCTTCCACAATAATCGCCACGCCGCCCGGCCCGTAGCCCTCAAACGAAATCTCCTCGTAGGTCGCGCCCGGCAACTCGCCCGTGCCGCGCTGGATGGCGCGCTTGATATTGTCGGCGGGCATGTTCTCGGCCTTCGCCGCGGCCACCGCGCTCCGCAGTCGCGGATTGCCGTCAACGTCGCCGCCTCCCTGCCGTGCGGCAATCGTGATCTCCTTGATCAGGCGGGTGAATGCCTTCCCGCGCTTGGCGTCGAGCGCGCCTTTCTTGTGCTTGATTGTCGCCCATTTGGAATGGCCGGACATGAATTACCTCTGAAATCAATTGGACTGGATTTGCGGCGACATGCTGAAACCATCTGCCGAAAAGCAAAACGCGCGCAACTGAAGAAGTATAACAAAGGCAACGTGCCTCGGTCATCGCACACCCCGCTGCTATTATCAACCTATGACGCTGCTCGAAGTGCTCTACCGCTACGAACACCAGCCCTCCGAGGCCGCCATCTTCGCGCTCGGCAAGGCGCGCGATGTGTACGGAGTTCGCCGCATTCAGCTTGACCCCGAAGTGAACACCATCCGCGTAGAATACGACGCGACCCGGCTCAACAAGCAGACGGTCCACCAGATTCTCCGCCGCGCCGGCGTGCCCCTCATCGAGGAACTCCCGCTGATTCCGCCGCAACCCATAGCCGAGCCTGAACTCGCTGCTCCCGCACAGGCCAAGTAGCAGCATGAAACTGGAACTTCCCCAAGGCCCGTTCGAGGCTTACCTCTTCGACTGCGACGGGACCATCGCCGACTCCATGCCCCTGCACTACATCGCATGGAAGCAGGCGCTCGGCGAGCAGGGTTGCGACTTCCCGGAAACCCAGTTCTACCGCATGGGCGGAATGCCCGTGCGCGATGTCATTCGCGCACTCAACGCGCAGCACGGGCTGCAAATGCCCGTCGAGGCCGTCGCCCTACGCAAAGAGGACCTCTACTACGAATTTCTGCCCCAACTCACCGGAGTCCCCGAAGTGCTCGAGGTCATTGAAGCCAGCCACGGGACCATTCCCTTCGCTGTCGTCTCCGGCAGCACGCGGGAATCCGTAACGGCGTCGCTCCAGTCGCTGCATCTGCTCGACAAATTCCAGACGCTGGTCTGCGCGGGAGATTATGGGCGCAGCAAGCCCCATCCCGAAGCATTCCTCCTGGCCGCCCACCGGCTCGGCGTCGCGCCGGAACGCTGCCTCGTATTTGAGGACGCCGACATCGGAATTGAAGCTGCAAACGCCGCCGGAATGGCCTCCGTAAGGGTGCTCCAACCGTGGGAACGCATGGCGCTGAAGTAGTCCTTTTCGGCGCCCCCAGACGTTTGCGCCACAGCCCAAAACCCTGTATCTTAAAGGGAATTCGTAGTCGCTTCCTCAGCGTGCGCCCGTAGCTCAGTTGGATAGAGCGACTGACTACGAATCAGTAGGTCGGGAGTTCGAATCTCTCCGGGCGCACCATAAATTCCATCGAAAAATCACTCACCCGGCCCGGCAAATCGAATGGTGCCGAACGATCCCGGCTGGTGAAATAACGCCGCGGCGGAGTTCAGAGGCAATGCACCCCAACTCATCTTCCGTCTCGCATAGCCGGTCCCAGGGCCATCGTTGCGGTAAAAATTCAGCTTCCACTCCGCGCCCCGCGTAATGCCTTCCGAATTCAGCGAACGAATCGGAATCCGCATCTCGGCCGTCCAGATGTGGTGCGCGGCATCAATTCTGGTGGCGTGCTCGAACCCAGAGTTCCACTTTGCATTGTTGAATGGATTACGGTGCAGATGGATTTCCAGGTCGATCCACTGGTTCGTGGGTGCAACCTCGAACTCATAGTAATGCAACGGCTGATCCGGCTGCGGCTGGATGAACGCCTCCACCACATCTCGTTCCCACAGTCCCCACCGCTCCTGCGTCGGGTCTTCCCCTTCAAAAATATTCAGCTTCTGATAGTGGCACCAGAACGCCAGATACAGATATTTCGCGGTCCATCGACTGGCCACGATTGTTTCAGCTTTCGGATATTTCTTCCGCGTGAATGCCGCCTCATTAAAGCGGACGCGTTTCGCGGTCGCCCAGAAGCTCCCAAGGTTTCCGTCGGGGACCACATCGACTTTTGAAAACTCGGAAATGATAACTGGGTGCGCGCTCATGGGACTCGGCACATGCGCCGCCTGCCCTTGGATTCCAGCCGTGCAAAATAAAACCGCGAACACCAGAACCATCCGGCGTGCGGTCCGCGCCGTCCTGCCGCCGTTTTTGCAAACATTCTGCCAATAACGTCCCGCGCTGGCCCTCATCCTTATATTCCAGCCAGGGCCGTCGTTTCGTCTCCATGCAGGGCGGCGTATTTGTTGATGCCGACCATGGTGAATACCTTCTGGAAATGCGGCGTTAGTCCATAAATGCCAATCGGCTTCGATGCGGACTTATTCGCCTCCATCAACATCTGGATGATAATGGCGATTCCCGACGAATTGATGTAATCCACGTCGGTGAAGTCCAGCAAGACCGCCGCGCCGTCGCCATTCAGGTGGTGGTATGCGCCCAGCACCGCATCTTTCGACGTCGAAGAGATGTCTCCGGAAAACGCCAGAACGGTAACGGGGGCTCCGGACCCGGCGGTCGCGGTGCGATGGTTGACTTTAGTGGCCGTCTGCATATTCGTTCTCCTTGTCGAGTTTAATCACGAGCCGGACGAAGCTCTTTCCCGGAGGGCCTTTGTGCCATTCAGCCTCGTCAACCAAGGCCTGAATCAGGAACATGCCCATGCCGCGGGGGTCCTCTTCGCCGTGAACTTTGCGGTCGATATTGGGAGCGGTGGGGCGGCTCGCGATGCCGCGTCCATCGTCGATCACCCTTACTTCCAGTTGGTCGTCACAGTTGGAAAGCTCCACGCCAACCACCAGCGTGTTGCTGAACTGATTGCCGTGCTCAATGGCGTTGATGCAGGCCTCCGCAACTGCGGTCTTCAGGTCTTCGATCCGGTCAAGCGAGAATCCCATAAGCTCCGCCATGCTGGCCGCGGTGCTCATGGCCACTTTCTCAAAGCCCAGTTCCGAAGGAAGATTTACTTGTACAGCGCTTCCATTTCTCATGGATGGACGAACTCCTGCTGAGAGGAATGCACAGCCCGGGCACTCTCCGCCCGGGTTGCGTGATCAAGATGGCACACCGCAAGCGCGGTCATGTCATCGGTTTGTGGTGCGTTGAGGGAAAAGGAGCCAAGCGTCTCCCATATCGAATCAAGAATGTCGCGGGAATGGGCCCAAGGAGTATCGCGGAAAATCTCCACCAGGCGATCACAGCCAAACTCCTCTTCTCCGCAAAAAACCTCCGTCAGCCCATCGGTGTAGAGCAATATCCGCGAGCCAGCCTGGAACGAAAACGTCTCCGCCGCATAGCTCATACCCGGAAGCATCCCCAGCGGGGTGCCCGAAGCTTCAATCATCACCACCGAATCGTCCGGCAGCACAAGCGCCGGAGGGTTGTGCCCCGCGTTGACGATCTCGATCTCTCCGCTGTCCGGCTTAAGCCGCAGGAAAAGAGCCGTAACATAGCGGCGGCGGGCCTCATTGCCCTCTTCCCAATGCTGCCGGCCCATGCGCGCGGCCATCTCTTCCAGAGGCAGGCCCTGGCCAGCCAGCGAACGCAGCGCCGAGCGGAAGCTGGTGGCCACAATCGCCGATGCCAGCCCCTTGCCTGCCACATCGGCCACCACCATCAGGTGGCTGCCATCCGGCATCGCCACGCTGTCCAGATAATCGCCTCCCACCTCATAGCAGGTGGTCGAGCGCGCCGCCACGGAATACCCCGGAATCTCCGGCATCGCCGCGGGCAGCAGCGACTGCTGAAGAGAACGGGCGGCGTTCAGGTCTTGCTGCACCCGCGCCCATTCCAGGTCGCGTTCATGCAGCGTGGCATTTTCCAGCGCCACCGCGGTTTGCAGCGCAAGCCCTTCCACAAAATCCTGTTCGTATAAGGAGAAGACAGCCTGCTCCGGCGGTGCAACAATCAACTCCGCCAGCAAATGATGGTCCCGCGAGAGCAGCGGAAACCGGTGACATCCCCTGTGAGGGGCCGGTGGGACCTGCCCATAGCTCACCAGCGGTTCCGGCGAAGCCGGAGAAATAAACAGCGCTCCATCCATCTCAAGCTCGCGAACCAGAATCCGCGCCGCCTGCGTCAAGACGTCATTCACTCGCATTGTGGAGTGAACCTGTCGCGTGGCTTCGAGCAGCGCCTGCAGACGCGCCACCTGCTGCTCAAGCGGCAGTCTGTCCTGCGTTTCGGCGAGGGTCTCAGAGGGACTGGGTGTCTGCATAGCCGAGTGCCGCTTTTTCCCTCCTGCCTCGCGAATCAGGGTCGCCGGCCACAAGACCGGTTCCGCTGACATCATTGGGGAGTGAGCGCAGTATCGTGCATTGAAGGGTCAATTGGCAAGGAGATCATTCAATGCCGCGAAAATCAACGCCTCAGAGGCTATGCCATCTTCTTTCCCTGCCGAAGCTCCTTCTTTTTACGCCGCCAGATAAAGAACCCGACGCAGAAGACCCCTCCTGCGATTACCCACGACATCTTTTCCAGAAAACCCATCAGCGAATCAAATTCATTGGCAAAGCCGTAGCCGATGAGCGCGATGGCCGTCACCCAGGTCACGGCCCCCAGCACGTTGTACAGAAAGAACTCCTTCCACTCCATGCCCAGCGCACCCGCCACTGGGCCCGTAATGGTGCGAAGAATAAAAATGTAGCGCGCCCAGAAAACCGTCGCCGGACCATGACGCCGGATCTGGTCCTGTGCCACCGCAATGTCCTCGTCCATGTGAAAATGTTTATTCAGCCAGCGCAGCAGGCGTGGCCCAAAATGGCGTCCCACCAGAAATCCCATATTGTCGCCTAAAACCGCCGCCCCGATCCCCGCCAGAATCACCCACTCAATCCGCAGGCTCGTCCCCTTGTTCGCAAGAAAACTGGCGAAGATCAGGATCGTCTCCCCCGGCAGCGGAAGCCCGGCGCTTTCCCCCAGCAACGCGCCCACCAAGGCGACATATCCCCACTGGTCCAGCACCGAGCGGACAAACTGATCGAATCCATTCATGGGTGTTTTCGAGAAAACCGTCTTGGCGTTTCTCTTCTTGAGATGAGGAAATACGCCAACGCCGCCCCGCGGAAATTCCCCGCCTGTACGCCCGCTCCCGAACCGGTCGGCATCCATACATGTAGGTAAGTGCAGACCAGCAAGACCACCGATCCCAATCCAAATGAGGAAACTTATGGTTGACGTTATGAATGAACTGGCAATGCGAGGAAGGATGAATGAAACAGAGCAGAAAGTGCGGTTCGGAATCGGCGCGGCTGCTGCCGCCGTGGCGATTTTCGCGCCTCTTAGCTATCGCTGGAAAGGCGTGCTGACGGCGATTGCCGCGGAGACGATCGTTTCCGCCGCCCTCAGCGTCTCCCCTGCGAAAAGCATGATGCGCGCGGCATAAGACGCATAACCCGATGCGGACGGGGGTAGCGCCTTCGTCCGCGCGGTAATTAATCCTCTTCTGGCCGGGCTTCCCCCCAACTTCCGTCAGCCAGATTTTCCCGAGTGCCGCATGGAACTCCTCAAATCCGTAGCTCTGAACGGGGTGCTGATTGCGATTGTCGCCCACGGGCTCGTCGGAATCTCTCTCGTCTGGGATAAGGTCCTGCTCAAGCGCAAAGGCATGGAGAACCTTGCTTCCTATGTCTTCTGGCTCGGCGCCATCAGCTTCTTCGGGGTCGTCCTCGTCCCCTTCGGCTTCAAAATGCCGTCGTTGGAAATCGCCGGGATCGCCGTTACCGCCGGCATCTGCGACCTCATCGCCACCTGGTTTTATTACGCCGCCCTCAAGGCTGGCGAAGCCTCTGAAGAAATGGCCGCCATGGGCGGATTTACCCCCGTCGCCACCGTCCTCATTTCCATTCCCCTGCTGGGAATCCATCTGGATGGCCGCCTCCTCGGCTTCGCCATCATGACCATGGGCGGCTTCGTCATGTTTATGGCGGAAAAGCTCCCCCTCAGCAAAATGCTGCCTCGCGTCCTCGCTGCAGCCGCGCTCTTCGGCCTCACCGACGTCTTGCAGAAGCTCGCCTTTAACGGGACCAATTTCGTCAGTGGATACGTCTTCTTCACCATTGGAACCTTCGGCGGCTCCATGGCCATCCTGCTGCGTCCCACCTGGCGCCGGCAGATCTTTACCCACTCGCAGGAGGCCCCGGCCCGCAGCAAAGTCGGATACATGATGAATCGGCTCGTCGCCGGCGTCGGGTCCTTCCTCGTCGTCTTTGCGGTCAGCCGCATCTCCCCTTCACTGGTCGAAGCCATTTCCGGAGTCCGCTACGTCGTCATCTTTATCGGGGCCTACCTTATTACCCAGTGGCGGCCCGCATGGTTTAAAGAGGACTTCACCCGCCGCACCCTCATCATCAAAATCGTGGCCACAACCCTGGTTATCGTGGGACTCATTCTCGTTGGCCTGCATGGCGGCAGCGGCGCTTCAGCCGGTCCCAGCTAAGGCGTAGGCGCGACTCCGCCCCCCGACTTCACCGTCAGAATCACGCCCGCCGTCACGCACAGCACCCCAATCCAGCGCTTCCACGGAACATGCTCGTGCAGCAAAAAACGCGCCCCAATCGTGTCCAGAACAAAACTCAACGCTGTTGCTGGAACAGCAATGCTGAGCGGCGCGATCGACAGCAGCGCCAGCATCGAGAAAAACGCTACCGCGTAGCAAGTGCCCCCCAAAATCACCATCCGCCGCGTAATGATGTAGCAGAAAAGCGATCCGATCTTCGAGAGCCGCACCTCAAGCTCGCCGCCCTGCGACATTCCCTTCGCGCACAGCACGTCTCCTGTGGAGCTGGCAAAAACGATAATCAGAATCAACGGCCATTCCATTACGCTCATGATCGGCGAACCTCGGGTGCCTCAGCTTTGGTGTTTTCCGGCGTCTCCGCCACAAGTACGACACCGGCAACGATGAACAGAACTCCGAGCCAGCGTTGAAAATGCACCGGCTCATCAAGAATGAACTCGCTCAGCAGCGTCGTGACCACATAAGAAGACGCAACGCAGGGCACCACAAAACTCAGGTCGGCCCAACTGAAAAGCGAAAGCTGCGCCAGCGTGAACACCGCCATCACCAGCGCTCCGGGGATCACAAACGGATTTGCCAGCAGGTGCAGCAGATATCCCGGTATTCCCACCTGCGCAAAATCCGGCATCCGGCCCATGCCCAGCGCGAGCATAAGGTTGCCAAAGCTGTTGGCGAATACAGCAATGGCAACAAAGATGGCAGTCTTTACAATTAGCCGTTTGGCGGGCGCCTCGGTGTTGATCACACTCACTAGGAGCGCATTCATGCGCATTCCGGTTGCTGGGGGCCCTAACGGCGAACAGGTTTTTATATCGATTCCAGACTTGCTCTAGGCAGAACAGGTATTGTCACATTTTTCCTGAGATACGCTCTGGCACGGCGGAGGAGATACATCGAATCAATGCTTCAGGAACCGGCAAGCTCGTGTAAATATAGACCGATGATGAGCGGATCAGACACCGGGGTGGAGGCGCACCGCACAAAATCAGCGCGCGGCAATCTCAATCTGCTTCTGTTTGCGCTAGTGGCCGCGTTGGCTTAGATTGGCGTGATTCGCTATCGGCATCACTCCGAGCTTGCGGCAGCGACAAAGCTGGCGCTATCAGCGTTGCACGGCATGGCAGCGGCACCGACGCTGGATGGGACCCATCCATGCATGGTCACGGTGCTTTCCGGCGGAGAAGAGAAGCCAATTCTGACGCGATGCGCGACCCCGACGACCCACAAGGGCGGGATGGACCAGTTTGAAGTGGACCTGCGCTATGGGGCCTTTGTTATGCGCCAGACGGACCTGGAAGTGAATGACGTTTTTGATGTGCCGCTGACGCGGACCTACACTGCCCAGGACTGGGCTGGTATGAATCGCGTGCATGCATTTGGGAGGAACAGCAATCATCCTTACGACGTTGCACCGCTTGGAACGAGAAACCCCTATACAGAGATGGACGCTCGAAGACAGCGATTTCCTCCACTTCAAACGAATTTCGCCGGGAACGGGGTATGCAAACGCGGTCTACCAGCACACCGAGACCTCAACACCCTTCTATAAATCGACGATCAACTGGAATGGGAACGGATGGACGCTGCGGCTGACGGACGGAGAAGAAATGTTTTTCCCGGAGGCGTATGCGGCGAAAAATATGGGGCAGGGCGCGGCAACGGAGATACGAGATGCTGCGGGGGATAAGCTGGAGTTGCAGCGCGACCGGAAGCGGAATCTGCTGAAAATACTGACGCCGCATGGGCACTGGATCAAATTCAACTACGACGATCAGGCGCGGATTACGCGAGCCGAGGACGATACTGGCCACTGGGCGAACTATACGTACAACTATTTCGGAATGTTGACAGAGGTGATCCATTCGTCCGGGCAAGTGCGACGTTACGAGTACCAGGGATCGCACATGACTGCGATTCTGGACGGTCAGGGTCGCGTGCTGGTGCGGAATCGCTACGTGCGCAATGTACTGACGGCGCAGGTATATCCAAATGGGGATATTTACCAATACCAATATGTGTGGAGTGTGAACCGGAAGTACGCGGTCAAGGTGATAGTCACCATGCCGGACGGCAGCAAGCAAGAAGTGTATCCCACGGATTCTGTGTCGGCGGTAGTGCGAAAGTGACAAGTACGTCACGCTTATAGAAGATGCATTTGCGGCAGTTCCGTCCTCACCCGCCCGTCCGCTTCAACTGCCCGCAGGCCGCGTAAATGTCCCGCCCGCGTGGCCGCCGAATATATGCCGGAACCCCATTCAGCTTCAGCCGGTTCTGGAACTCGATCACCTGGTGAGGCTGCGGCATGTCGTAACGAATCCCCGGCCCGGGGTTCCACACGATCAGGTTCACCTTCAGCGGACGGTTCACTCGCCGCAACAGCGCGCCTACCTCATCCGCGTGCTGAATTTGATCGTTGACCCCGCCCAGCAGCACATATTCAAAAGTCAGCTTTTCCCGCGCGCGCAGTGGAACTTGCTGCACAGCCCGCAGCAGCCGCTCAATGTCCCACTTGCGGTTGATGGGCATGATCTGCTCGCGCACCTGATTGTTTGACGCATTGAGCGAAATCGCCAGCTTGGGCCGCACCGGCTCCGCCGCGAATCGCTCAATGCCCGGCACAATCCCCGAAGTCGATACCGTCATCCGCGACTCGGGAATCCCCACTTCCTCCACCAGCAGCCGCACCGCATCCATAAACGCGTCGTAATTCAGGAATGGCTCGCCCATCCCCATAAAGACCAGATTGATGCGATCCCGCCCAATCTGGACCATGTGCCTCTTGAGTACGGCCACCACCTGTCCGGCAATCTCCCCGGCGGTCAGGTCGCGGATGATCCCCAGCTTCGCCGTCAGGCAAAACTGGCAGTTCACCGCGCAGCCAATCTGGCTCGAAACGCAGATAGTCGCGTCGAAATACGCGGCGGCCTCGCTGCCGTCTCCGTTTTCTCCTTCGTCGCCCTCCGGCATCCAGACCGTCTCCACCGTCTGGCCATCCGCCGCCGCGATCAGGTAGCGCTCGGTCCCGTCGACCGACGTGAAGGTCTCCACAATCCGCGGCAGGCCGACCGCGTACCCGGCCTCAGCAAGCCGCTCCCGGAGTTCCTTGGGCAGGGTCGTTACTTCATCCAGGCTCTCCGCCCATCCCCGATAAAGCGCCTCGGAAAGCTGCCTGGAACGGTAGGCGGGAACCGAAAATCTCTGAAGCATAGACGCAAGTTGCTCATTCTTAAGGCCAAAAAGCAAAGGATCGTTCTGGCCCCCGGCAGCGTCTAAAATGTTGATAGTTGGTTTCCTGCCTGGCGACATCTCAGAACTGAGCATAACGCAACCGATGCACCCTCCGCCCTCGCCAATTGGGGCGCGCGGAGGCATCTCTCAAGGGCTTTAGAAACCAGCACGGATTTGAAATGGAAAACACAAGAAACATACGGCGCACCACTTTACCCAACGACCTTGTCATCCTCACCGAGAAAATGGAACACGTCCGCTCGGTGGCCATGGGCGTCTGGGTGCGGACAGGCTCGCGGCACGAGTTGCCGCAGGTCAACGGCATCTCGCATTTCGTCGAGCACATGGTCTTCAAGGGGACCAAATCGCGCTCCGCGCAAATGCTGGCGCGCGAGGTGGACGCCATTGGCGGCAACCTCGACGCCTTCACCGGAAAAGAAACCATCTGCTTCAATGTCAAAGTTTTAGACGAACACGTGCCAGTCGCGCTTGAGATCCTGTCCGACCTCGTCCTCAACCCCACCTTCGCCTCAGAGGAGATCAACCGCGAGCGCGGAGTCATCCTCGAAGAAATCAAGATGGACGAGGACAATCCCGACTACCTCGTCCACGAAATCTTCACTCAGGCTTTCTGGAAGGACCATCCGCTCGGCAAGCCGATTCTCGGCACCAAGGAAACCGTCCGCGGCTTCGAGCGCGAAACCATCTTCAATTTCTACGGCTCGCGTTTCATGGGCGGAAACATGATCTTCTCCGCCGCCGGCAACATCGACCACGACTCCTTCGTCGAGCAGGTCACGCGACGCTTTGAGTCGCTTCCGAGCGGTAACAGCGATTTCGCCGCTTTAGCGCCGAAGACCGCGGCGAAAATCAACCTGCGCAACAAAAAATCCCTCGAGCAGGTTCAGATGTGCCTCGGCGTGCCCGCTCCCCGTGTGGCGGATGAGTCGCGCTACACCACGCTGATCCTGAACACGGTGCTGGGCGGCGGCATGAGCTCCCGCCTCTTCCAGACCATTCGCGAAGAGCGCGGCCTCGCCTATGCCATCTTCAGCGACCTGAATCCTTACAGCGATACCGGCTCGCTCTGCGTCTTTGCCGGAACGTCGGCCGCACGCGCCGTGCAGGTCGTGGACCTTGTCATGGCCGAATTCAGCCGACTCAAACGCGAGCCGCTCCCCGCGGACGAGCTGCGCCGCGCCAAGGACCAGCTAAAGGGCAACTTGTTGCTCTCGCTCGAAAGCTCCACCTCGCGCATGTCGAACCTGGCGCGCCAGCAGATGTACTTCAACTACTTCTTCGGCGAGCAGGAAATCCTCGACCGTGTGGAGGCCGTCACCACCGAGCAGGTCATGGAGATGGCGACCACGCTCTTCCAGCCGGAGTCTGTTGCCCTGACCCTGCTGGGCCGTCTCGATGGCCTCAAGGTCCCCCGAGAACGCCTGGTTTGCTGACAACGATCATGCGCCTGTTCATCGGTATTCCGCTGACAGGCACTGTCGAGCGTGAGCTTTCCGCCGTCTCGGTGCGGCTCCGTTCCAGCAACGATGGCCTGCGCTGGTCCGCACCGGAGTCATGGCACGTTACTCTGCAATTTCTTGGCAGCACGTCGCCGGAGCAATGCCGCTGTGTCGCCGACAGCCTTCGCTTGATCCACTCCCCGCCCGTTCCCATCCAGCTTGAATCACTCGGGTTCTTTGACCGGGCCGGAGTGTTTTTTGCGGGCGTGCGGCTTACTCCGGAACTCACCACGCTCCAGCAGCGGGTCATCGCCGCAACCGCGCCCTGCGGTTTTCCCTCGGAAGAACGCGACTATCATCCGCACATCACGCTGGCGCGGAGCAAGGGCAAGGAAGGCCGCCACGGAATCCAGCGGCTGAAAGGCGAAACTCACCGACAGCCCGCGTTCTCCGCCATCGACGCCCGCGAATTTCTTCTCTACGAAAGCTTTACCCGCCCCTCCGGGTCCCAGTATGAGGTTCGCGAACGCTTCCCGTTTACCGGAATCTGAGGCAAGCCCCTACGCCGCGTCGTCGTTTCACGCCTCGCCCAGTTCAGAAAGAAGCCGCCTCCTTCAGTTCCGCAATCAAGTCACTGATCTGGCGAGCGCGCCGCGTGCTAAGCGCCTCGAATATGATTCCCGCGCCCCGCTTGGGATGCATAATCGCGATCCGGCCTGCCACGCGAAACTGCATTTGGCGCACGGTAAACGACACCTCGACAGGCGTGCCCCGCTCCAGATCCAGGGCCGGGGCTTCGATAAAACATCCCGAAAGGCTGAGGTCCAGGATTTTCCCTCGAAACAGAAGCGCCCCATGCGGAACAAAAACTTCCGCCTCCCCCTCGCAGCGATAGCGCGGATGTTGACGGCGATTCCGCCCCATCACCGCCGGAGCGGATTGCGTGGACGGCGTTGCGGCCATCGCGGAACCTGCTCGCATCCTTGCCCTCCCGAATTCATTCTGTTTATCGGCAAAATCCGCAGGGAGATAATACCGCGCTCCCCCAATAAAAAGACCGCCCGAAGGCGGTCTCATTAGAAAATCCTCGTTGGCCGGTCAGCCAACCACTTTCGTGATGCTCTGCTCAATCGTGTCCTTCGGCACATAGCCCACAATCTGGTCGGCCACCTTGCCGCCCTTGAAGAACAGCAGCGCCGGAATTCCCCGAATCCCATACCGTCCAGGAGTCGCCTGATTGCGGTCGACGTCCATCTTGGCAACCTTGATCTTGCCGCTGTACTGCGTCGCCACCTCGTCCACGATCGGGCCAAGAGCCTTGCAGGGGCCGCACCATGACGCCCAAAAATCCACCAGAACCGGCTGCTCCGACTGCAAGACCTCCTGGTCAAAGGTCGCATCGCTCACTTCAATCACTGCCTGTCCCGCCATATTCCTCCCTCATTGCCGCCTGCAGAAGTTTGAACTGCCGGCATATTTCTGTCGCCTTCAAATTATAGATGCCTGCAATCGGGAAAAGTCGCAGCCCGCCCATGAGGTGATGGATGCATACGTGCCCCATCCTTTCAGGTGCCCCATCCTTTGCGCCGCGCCCGGGGCCCCCACGGACAGTCTTCGTCCGTGGGGTGGTAAGCGCAAAGGGTGGGAGGTCGCCGGCTAGCGGCACTGTGTCTATGTCCCGAAGGACCACGGCGACGGCGTTCCAAAATGAAGCGTACAGATTTAGCTCGTATCGCGATATAATAAAAAAGTCGCAACGCGACATAAAGTGAACCATGGCCCTCCGCTCCTCTCCACAAGTTTCTTTGCCTGAAAAGGCCCCGGCCGCCCAGCAGTCCGGCGGTGAAGGTGTGGTCCGCGAGATGGCGCGCTTCCGCTATGCCCTGCGCAGGTTCCTTCGCTTCAGCGAGGAGGCGGCGCGGCGCTGCGGCGTTACCCCCCAGCAGCACCAGCTCATGCTGGGCATCGCCGGATACACCGGCCGGGGTTCGGCCACCGTCTCCGAACTCGCAGAGTTTCTCCAGGAGCGCCCCCATTCGGTCGTCGGGCTCATCGAACGCGCCGTGCAGCATGGATTGGTCCGCCGTGCGCAGGACGAAACCGACCGCCGCGTCGTGAACGTGTCCCTTACGCCCAGTGGTAGAGAAATTCTCTCCGACCTCACCCACCTCCATCAGGAGGAAACCGGCACATTCAAAGGCTTTATCGGGGCCGCAGGGCCGCAAATGAGGCATGGCCCGGAACCCGTCCGCGGCGACCGGCGCAGGCCTCCGCTGGACCTCACCACGAAACCCGAAGAATTACGAGAGAAAAAAGGAAACGTACGAATCAAGTGATAGAGACCGATACCATAACACGGAACACGCGGCGAGGTATCTTGCAGAACCCGTTCCTGCGCAAATACCTGCCTCTGGTGCATGAGGACCTGACCGCGGTCTATTCCCGCGATCTGAAAAAGTGGCTGCTGATCGCGCCTCTTATCGGCGTTATGACCGGCTTGACGGCCACCGCCATCGTCATCATCATCCTCAACGAGATGTGGCCAGCCTTGCTGGACTT
This sequence comes from Acidobacteriaceae bacterium, assembly GCA_025934135.1. Taxonomy (GTDB): domain Bacteria; phylum Acidobacteriota; class Terriglobia; order Terriglobales; family Acidobacteriaceae; genus Silvibacterium. Next base: position 45,593 of record JAICYR010000004.1, read on the forward strand.
TTTCCTCGCTCACCACTGGGCCATCGTTCCGGTCATGTTCGGCGGCTTCACACTTGCCGGGCTTATCATGCAGTACTTCACGCCCGACCCGGACGAGCACTCGACCGAGGAAGTCATCAAGTCCTATCACGAGCATCAGGGCGACATCAATATGCGCCCGTTCTTCGCCAAGCTCATCGCCGCCATTGCAACCGTCGGCGTGGGCGGCAGTGCCGCGCTCGAAGGACCTGGCATCTACAGCGGCGGCGCCATCGGCTCCTGGCTGTGGGCCAAGCTCAAGCGTCTGCGGCTGGACAGCCGCGACCGCCGTATCATGCTCATCTGCGGCGCCGCGGCGGGCATGTCGGCGGTCTTCCGCGCGCCCCTCACCGGCATCGCCTTCGCGCTGGAAATGCCTTATCGCGACGACCTCGCGCACGAGGCGCTGGTCCCTTCGCTCATCGCCTCCGTGGTCGCCTTCGTCACGCTCGGCGCGTTTCTCGGCACGGCGCCGCTGTTCAATTTTGTCAGCACCTCGCACTACACTGACCACGACCTTTACTGGAGTGCGCTGATCGGCCTCATCATCGGCCTTATCGGCATGGCCTTCGCCGTCACCTTCCGCCGCGTGCGCCGCTTCTTCATCCAGTGGTCCGTCCCGCATTGGGTCAAGCTGGCCGTGGGCGGCACGCTCACCGGCCTCTGCGGACTGCTCTTCCTGTCCGTGTATCACGGCACGTTGGTGCCGCTCGGCCCCAACTACGACGCCATCGGCCAGATCCTCAACCACCATCACCGCACGTCGGAGCTGCTCAGCTTCGCTGGACTCAAGCTCGCCGCAACCGCCTTCACCCTCGGTTCGGGCGGCGTCAGCGCCATGTTTGTTCCCCTGTTCCTCAGCGGAGGCGCGCTGGGCACGGCTTTCGCGCAGGCCTTCCTGCACAGTCACTCCGTCGAGCTCTTCGCCGCCGTGGGCATGGCCTCGCTCATCTCCTCCGCGTACAAAACTCCCCTGGCAGCGGTCGTCTTCGTGGCCGAGGCCACGGGCGGACACGGGTTCATCATTCCCGCACTCATCGGAGCGGCTGTCGCCTATTTGGTCTCGGGTGATGCGTCGGCTTCCGGCGACCAGCGCCTCCACGAGGAAGTCAAGCTCCGCGACCTACGCGGCATCCCGGTCAGCGAAGTCATGCAGCGCCAGATGATCTCCGTCCAGGCTTCTCTCACTCTCCACGAATTCGCCGGGACCCTCGCGCCTCATTCGCGGCACGAGGCCTTTCCTGTCTTCGATGGGGCCAAGCTGCTGGGAGCCATGTCGCTCTGGTCCCTGGTGCGCGTCCCTTCCGAACAATGGAAAACCACCACCGTCCGCGACCTCATCGATCCCCGCATCCATACCGTTTCCCCCGACTGCGACGTCTCGGAGGCGGCGCGACTGCTGCTCAGTGAACACAAACAGCCCATGCTCCTCGTCGTTTCCGACGACCGGCACATGAAGGGAATCATCACCAAAACTGATATATTGCAAACCTTGAAACTTAGAAGAGACGTGCCTTTGGAGTTGAGTAGCGTACTTGCCGAATGACGGTCACGCATCTCTACCATTGCGGCTGTTAGGCAATCGTAAAGGTGCAAGGAGGGTTCATGGCAGATTTCCCGATTTCAGAGCTCGCGTCGGTTCCCGAAACTCAGTCCAACAAAAAAGGACAGTTCGGCGTAGCTCTCGAGCCGGAAGTCATTAAAATCTGCGGCTGCGCCGTGCTGGTCGGCTTCATCGGCGGACTCGTTGCCCAGGGCCTCCTCGAACTCATCTACCTCTTCACCAACATCTTCTACTACGGCAAGTTTTCCTTCGCCATCACCAACCCGGCCCACCACCATCTCGGCGCATGGGCCATCCTTATTCCCCCCATCGGCGGCCTGCTGGTCGGCATCATGGTCTATTTCTGGGAACCCACCCTGAAGGGCCACGGCATTCCCGAAGCCATGGAATCCGTCCTCTTCGGCCATAGCCGCATGAGAATTCGCGTCGCTATCCTTAAGCCTCTGGCCACCGCCTTCGCCATCGGCACCGGCGGCCCGTTCGGCGCGGAAGGCCCCATCATCCAGACAGGCGCGGCCGTCGGCTCCCTCTTCGGGCAATCCATCGGACTCTCCCCCTATTACCGCCGTGTGCTGCTGGCCTCCGGAGCCGCCGCCGGAATGGCCGCCACCTTCACCGCTCCGCTGGCCGGAATTCTCGTCGCCATCGAGCTTCTGCTTTTTGAGCTGCGCGCGCGCTCCTTCATTCCCGTGGCGCTCGCGGCCTCCGTCGCCACCGGCGTCCGCATTTACTTCGTCGGATGGAAGCCCCTCTTCCCCGCCCCCGCCTACAAGCTCACCGGCATGAACGAGCTTTGGCTCTTCGCCCTTCTCGGCATCTTCATGGGCATCATCGGAGTCATTATGATCCGCGTGCTTTCCTGGCTTGAAGACTTCTTCGACGAGTTGCCCATCAAGCGCGCCCTCATCTGGTCCCCGGCCATCGGCGGCCTCATCCTCGGCGGTATCGCCTACTTCTATCCCCAAGTCCTGGGCACCAGCTACGACACAATCCGAGACATGCTCAACGACCGGCTCACCGTCGGGAACATGCTCGGCATTTCTGTCGCCAAGTTCTGGGCGCTGGTCATTTCCCTCGGATCAGGGACCACCG
>JAICYR010000067.1 GCA_025934135.1 Acidobacteriaceae bacterium
AAGCACGCCGCAACGCTCTCATGAAGGCGGAGCACCGCGGTCTCACGAAGGCGGAGCGCCGCAACGGTCCCACGAAGGCGGAGCGCCGCAACGGTCCCACGAAGGTGGAGCGTCCTCATCCGGACCTCGTGGCCCTCGTACGGGCGGCCCCGGCGGACGCAAGTTCTTCCGCCGCAAGAAAGTCTGCAAGTTCTGCACGGAGAAGATCGACGCCATTCCCTATCGCGACGTGCGCCTGTTGCAGGGCTTTGTCGCGGAGCGCGGCAAGATTGTGCCCCGCCGCCTGACCGGCGTCTGCACCACGCACCAGCGCCGCCTTACCCGGGCCATTAAGCAGGCCCGCAATATCGCCCTGCTGCCGTTCGCGGCCCGCTACTAGACTGGAGACGCAACATGGAAGTGATTCTTAAGGAAGACATCAACAACCTCGGCCAGCGCGGCGACGTGGTGAAGGTGGCGGACGGATACGGCCGCAACTACCTGCTGCCCCAGAAGCTCGCGCTGCAGGCCACCGCCGCCAACAAGTCCGTCATCGAGCAGATGAAGGCCTCAGCCGTTCGCAAGTCGGCCAAGGAGAAATCGGAAGCCGAGGCGCTGGTCGGTCAACTGAACAACCTGGCGCTGGTCTTTGTGCGCAAGGTGGGCGAAAACGAGCACCTGTTCGGTTCCGTCACCTCGGCGGACATCGCGCAGCAGCTCGAAGCCAAGGGCTTCACCATCGACCGCCGCAAGGTGCAGCTCGATGAGCCGCTGAAGCAGGTGGGCGAGTTCCACATTCCTGTGAAGCTGCATCGCGAAGTCACGGCGCATGTGGCCGTCACGGTGAAGGGCGAAGAAGTGGAAGCCGCACCAGCGGAATAATTTCACGACGACTAGTAAACCAAGCGCAGGGCTTCGGCTCTGCGCTTTTTTCTTGACTCATCTGGTTCCGGGACTCACACCCGAATCTTTCATCCATTACAAAAAAGACATGAGCCAGCAGCGGAAGATGAGGGGCGGATGGGTGGACCGGAAGAATATTCCGAAGGGCCCGAACGGACGCGGCCTGTGCCGCTGGTGCTCGCTTGAGGTCCCGCCGAGGCGGTTCACGTTTTGCTCACAGTATTGCGTGCATGAGTGGAAGCTGCGCACGCAGCCAGGGTATCTGCGCGAGCAGGTCTTTCTTCGAGACAAGGGCGTATGTGCGGCCTGCTGCATCGACACGGCGCGGGAGCAGCGGCGGCTGCGCTATTCGCGCGGAAAGAACAGGCAGGCGCTGCTGGCGTATTGGGGACTGCGGACGCGCATTCGCAGGAGTTTATGGGACGCGGACCACATTGTTCCGGTCGCCGAGGGCGGAGGCGAATGCGATCTCGAGAACATTCAGACGCTGTGTCTGCGCTGTCATCGCGAGGCGACGAAAAGGCTGCGGGAGCGGATGAAGGGGCGGCAGGAAGAAACGCTCCCTCAGGAGCCAAAGCCCCAATCATTTGGAATGACCTAACGGACAGCCTAAAGGCCGTACCCTTCAAAAGATCGAGTTTTTCTGCAACTTGAAGCCCGGCTTCTTCAAGCAACTCGGTTTTTGAAACCGCGCTCCTATTCGGAAGCGGGCGGCTGTTCTTCGTCCGTCCACGCCGCAGGAGGAGCGAGAGAGCATGGCTCAGAACTCCATTCCCGAAAGCTACGTCGTTCCGATGGACCAGATTGCGGATGGAGTCACAGGTCTGCGCCTGGGCTTCGTCAACGTTTTTGCGGTCACAAATCCAGACGGTTCGTGGACGCTGATTGACGCAGGGCTGCCGCTTTCTGCCAGTTATATAAAAAATTGGGCGGAGAATAATTTCCGCGTGCCCCCGACGGCGATTCTTCTTACCCACGGACACTTTGACCATGTGAGCGCGGCGCGCGAGCTTGCCGACAAGTGGAACACCCATATCTACGCGCATCCGCAGGAGCTGCCCTATCTGAACGGAGAGCGGGAGTACCCCGCGCCCGACTTCGGAGCAGGCGGCGGTTTTATGTCGCTGCTCTCTCCTCTTTATCCCAAGGGGCCGGTGCAGTTGGGTGAGCGTCTGCGCCCGCTGCCGATGGAGGAAACGGCGGTGAGCCGGAGGGCGCTGCCGGGCTGGGTTTATCTGCACACGCCCGGCCATACGCCTGGGCACGTCTCCTTCTTCCGGCCTTCGGACCGCATGCTGATTGCCGGCGATGCCTTCTGCACCACCAAGCCTGAGTCGTTCTTCGATGCGGCGATCATGCAGCCTCCAGAGCTGCACGGGCCGCCCGCTTACTTCACCCAGGACTGGGGGGCCGCATCGCGCTCAATTCAGAGGCTGGCGGAACTGGACCCGTTGGTGGTAGCGCCGGGGCATGGAAAGCCGCTCTCCGCCGAAGGTGTGGCTGGACGCCTGCGTCGGTTGGCCGAGCAGCTTGCGGCAGGCGGCCGCGACACGGACAGGGCGGCGTGAGTTGGAGTTTATTGTCGCAGGCGACGGCACAGGAGGGTTCACCCCTTCCGATGCCTCGCGCCATGCTCGTCTTTGCGCATCCCGATGATGAAGTGGTCGGCCTAGGAGCGCGGCTGGGGCGCTTCCGCTCGGCCCGTTTTGTGCATGTGACGGATGGCGCTCCAAAGAATGGGCAGGACAGCCGGGCGCACGGCTTCGCGACCGTGGATGACTATCGTCGGGCGCGGGAGGCGGAACTGGGCCGGGCGCTGGGGACGGCGGGCCTGCAGGATGTTCACCGCGAACGGCTTGGAATTCCTGATCAGGAGGCGAGTTTTCAATTGGCGTGGCTGGTCAGGCGAATCGAAAGACTGATGGTGGAGTGTATGCCGGAGATCGTCTTTACGCATCCCTATGAGGGTGGACATCCAGACCATGACGCCTGCGCCTTCGCGGTCCACAAGGCGGTGGCCTTGCTGAAGGCGCGCGGTGCCGCGACTCCGGTGATTCTGGAAGCTCCGTTCTATCACGCTGGACCGCGGGGAGGCGAAGCCGGGGCGTTCCTGCCTTACTCCACCGAGACAGAGCAGGTGGAGTATCTCTTGTCCGGTGAAGAGCGGCGGCACAAGCAAGCGCTGCTCGACTGCTTTGTGACGCAGCGCGAGACGCTGAGCGGCTTTCCGCTCGAATACGAACGTTTTCGCGTTGCGCCACAATATGATTTCCAGCAGCCGCCGCACGAGGGGCGGGTTTTGTACGACCAGCATCCGTGGGGAATGACTTCGGAGCGGTTTCGCACGCTGGCGGCGGCCGCCGATGAGGAGCTGGCCGAATGGCAATGACGGTGCTCAGTGTGGCCTTCGCCTTTGCGCCTGTGGGGCCTAAGGCCGTGGGCGGAGCGGAGCAGATTCTGACGGAACTCGACGGCGCGCTGACCGCCGCCGGACATACTTCTCTGGCGCTGGCTTGCGAAGGTTCGCAGGCTGCGGGCACGCTTTTCTCCACTCCGCTGCTGGGCAGCGATCTGTACGACGCGGACAGCAGGCGCTGGAGCGGCAAGCAGAGGCAGGCCTGCCTCGACCGCATTCTGTCGCAGCATGATGTCGATCTCATCCACATGCACGGGTTGGATTTCCATGAATACAAGCTTCCGCCGGATGTTCCCGTTCTGGTGACGCTGCATTTGCCGGTGTCATGGTATCCGCAGGAGATATGGAGAAGGTATTCAGGCAATGTTCAGTTCCAATGCGTGTCGGAGACGCAACGGCGCTCCTGCCCGCCGGAGCTGCGGGATGCACCCGTGATCCTGAACGGCGTGGCGCTGCCCGCGTGCACGGAAAGCAAGTCTGACTTCGCCATCGCGCTGGGGCGAATCTGCCCGGAAAAAAACCAGCATGAGGCGCTGGAGGCCGGATCGCGGGCGGGCGTTCGCGTGCTTCTGGGCGGACAGGTGTTTCCTTATCAGGACCACAGGATCTATTTCTATAAGCGGATCATGCCGCTTCTCAATGGGCACGACTCGATTCTGCATGAATTTCTGGGGCCACTTGCTCCGCTGCGGAAGCAGCAACTGCTGGGTCAGGCCCGATGCCTGCTGCATCCCACGCTCGCTCCCGAGACCAGCTCACTGGTCGCGATGGAAGCGCTGGCAGCGGGCACGCCTGTGATCGCGTATCCATCCGGCGCGCTGCCGGAAATTGTGGATGATGGAGTGACGGGCTTTCTTGTCCATGATGTTGAGGAGATGGCGATCGCCGTTGATCACGTGGACCAGATTCGGCCGGAAGACTGCCGTGCGGCGGCCCATCAGCGGTTCTCGCGGGAACGCATGATCCAGGATTATTTCCAGCTTTATTCCGTGATGACGGAAGGCGCGGTGCAGGAGAAACGCTATGCCTGAGATTCTTCGCACAACCAGCGAGCTTGAGTCGTTCAGGCCCGAATGGGAAAAGCTGTGGAGTGAAGACCCCAACGCGACGCCGTTTCAGCATCCGGCATGGCTGCTGCCCTGGTGGCACTGTTTTGGGCAGGACGAGGCGAGGGCGGTGGTGCTGCGCAGGGATGGAGGGGCGGTCGCGTTTCTTCCCTTTTATATCTACAAGGAGCCGGATTCAGGCAAGCGCCGGCTGCTGATGATTGGGGCCAGCACAACGGATTATCTGGACGGCGTTTTTGCTCCGGAATGCGGTTCGCAGGACGTGTCGAAGGCGATCCATTTTCTCCGCGAGGGCGGTGAATGGGACACCATGAATGTCACGCAGATTCGTCCTCAATCGTTGCTTGCTCAGGCCCTGCTTGCCACATCCGCGCGCAAGTCTCACGGCGAGCGCTGCTGGCGTATTCCGGTGGCCCGCATTCCTGACCTGCCGGCGAAGCTTCGCCGCAACGTGATGTACTACCGGAATCGGGCCGAGCGGCGCGGAACATTGGATTTCCGGATGGCCGATGCGTCGAGTTGGGTGAGTTATTTTAATGCGTTGACTGAGCAGCATACGGCGCACTGGCGCGAGCGCGGGTCGGACGGAGTGCTGGCCAGCGCACGGGTGCAGGCATGGCATCGGCAGGCGATTCCGCAATTGCTGGAGGCGGGCCTGCTGCGGCTGTGCGCGCTTCTTCTCGATGGCATTCCGATAGCGGTGGCGTATTCGCTGGCCGATGGCGGGTCGCGCCCGCACCGGGCGCAGTATTTTTATCTCCACACTTATTCGCCGGACCATGCGGAACTCCGTCCCGGCACATTGCTGCTCGCGTTTGCAATGGAGCGCGCGGCGGACGAGGGTATCGAAGCCATCGATTTGCTGCGCGGTGATGAGGCCTACAAACAGCTCTGGCCATCGGAGCCCGTCCCGACGCTGGGCTTTGCGCTTCCTTCCAAGGTCCTGGAACATGCTTCCCAAGCCGCCTGAACAGGCCGGAAGTGTACCAAGGCTGGGCAAAGATTTCGCCCAAAAGCCGGAACCCTATGGGCTTGCCGTGGTGTCTAAAGAAGATAGAGTGAGCGAGACACTCGGCCGCCGGCGGCAGTTGTACCCGTTCACTCGCGGAGTGGGTTGGCTTCCTGTTAAGGTAGGAGGAGCATCTTCGATGCAAGCGGGAACAGCCGTGGGTAATCTGGCAAGCGTCGTTGGAATCCGTTCGGAAGAGACTGCGCTGATCGTTCAGCTTAAGGCAGGCTCCGAGGAAGCGTTTGCCTGGCTGATCGCCACCTATCACCAGCCCATCTACAGCCTGATCGCCCGCACCATTCCCGCTGGTTCTGATGCGGCCGATATTACGCAGGAAGTCTTTGTAAAAGTTTATCGCGGCATCTCCGGTTTCCACGGCGACGCCAGCCTTCGCACCTGGATTTACCGCATAGCGCTACATGAGGCGCTGAACCAGCGCCGCTGGTGGACGCGGCACCGCCGCCAGGAAGTGACGATCGAGGCCGAAGCCGGCGAATCGCGCGAGGGGCAGCCGCTCCTCATCCGAGACACGCTGGTCGATGAGCACGAATCGCCCTTCGACATGGCCGCGCACAGCGAGATGCGCGAGCACATCGAGGCCGCTCTGCGTGAGATTCCGCAGGCGTTCCGCGCGGTCGTGGTGCTGCGCGATCTGGAAGGCTTTGCCTACGAGGAAATTGCGGAAATTCTGAACGTGAACCTGGGCACCGTGAAGTCACGTCTGATGCGCGGACGCGCCCACCTGAAAGCCCAACTGGCCCCCTATGTCGCGGACCAACGCAGGCAGCCCTCGTCGCGGCTGGCATCGGAGGAGGCATGATGACGCAGTGCAACTCCATCCGTGAACGCTTCTCCGCTTATCTTGACGGCGACTTGACCGGCGTGACCATGCGGGAGACGGCGGCCCACCTTGAGTTGTGCGCGGAGTGCAAGCGGGAGTTCGCCGGCTGGCGTGCGATGCAGGCCGCGCTCGGCGAGATTGGTCCGGCGAAAGCGCCCGCTGACCTGGCGCTTCGGCTGCGCGTGGCGATTTCGCAGGAGCAGGCCCGCCGCCCGAAGCAGGTGCTGGCCCGCTGGCAAGTGCGCTGGCAAAATACCCTGGCGCCGTTTCTACTGCGCGCTTCGGCGGGAGTTGCCTCGGCGGTACTGCTGCTGGGAACAGCAGCCGTACTGGTGGGAGCATTTGCCACGCCGGAGCCGGTGGAAGCGCGCGACGTTGCGGCGAGCGCCACAACCAGCCCCCGTTTTCTGTACTCGGCGCTCGGCTCCAGCGCGCCGGGAACCTACAATGCTGGACCCGCCGGACCACGCGACGTGAGTACGCGCGTGCCAGGAACGGTGGAACATGCCAGCCCCGTGGTGGTGGAAGCTTACGTGAACCGCGAAGGCCGCGTATATGACTACCGCATCATCTCCGGGCCGGACACCTCGGCCTCGCGGGCGCAGATTGAAAATCTCCTGCTGTTCAGCGTATTTGAACCCGCACACGTTTTTGGCGAACCGGTGCGCGGTATCGCGGTGCTCTATTTCTCCGGCATTTCGGTCCAGGGTTGAGCGGAAGTTTGCACCCTCCGGGCGTCTGCGCGAATCTATAATTTAGAAAACGCTTTCCGCCAGAATTTTCCTGAAGCAAAGCAAGGAGCATTCCTCATGATCCAATCTCGCGGTTACGCCGCGCAGCAGTCCACCACGCCTCTGGCCCCGTTCAGCTTTACGCGCCGCGATCCAAAGGAGCGGGACGTAGTTGTCGAAATTGAATACTGCGGAGTGTGTCACTCGGACATTCACTCGACGCGCAACGAGTGGGGCAACGCCGTTTATCCCATGGTTCCGGGGCATGAGATTATTGGCCGCGTTACGGCCGTGGGCAATGAGGTGAGTCGATTCAAAGTCGGTGAGCGGGTGGGCGTCGGCGTGATTATCGATTCCTGCCGCCAATGCGCGAGCTGCAAAAACAACGAGGAGCAGTACTGCGAAGTGGGCACGACTCTGACCTACGGCGCTCCCGATAAATACGGCGACCTGACTCAGGGCGGCTACTCAAACAACATTTTGGTGGACGAGCATTTTGTCCATTCGGTTTCGACAAAGCTCGATCCGGCCGGCGTGGCTCCGCTGCTTTGCGCGGGCATTACGACCTACTCGCCGCTGCGCCACTGGCAGGTGGGGCCGGGAAAAAAAGTCGGCATCGTTGGACTCGGCGGACTCGGCCACATGGGATTGAAGTTCGCCCATGCTTTCGGCGCGCATACGGTGCAGTTCACGACGTCGGAGTCGAAAGTGGAGGACGCGAAGCGCCTGGGCGCGGATGAAGTCGTAATCTCCAAAGACGCGGACGCGATGAAGAAGGAAGCGTTCAGCTACGATTTCATTCTCGACACCGTGTCAGCGGTGCATGATCTGAATGCTTATCTGCCGCTGCTGAAGCGCGACGGTGTCTACTGCCAAGTGGGACTGCCCGATCGGCCTCCGGTCATCAACATGGGCAATCTGCTGTTTAAGCGGCGCGCCCTCAGCGGTTCCATCATTGGCGGAATGGCGGAGACGCAGGAGATGCTCGACTATTGCGCAGAGAAAAATATCGTTTCCGATGTTGAAGTGATTCCGATCCAGAAGGTCAATGAAGCCTTTGAGCGTGTGCTGAAATCGGATGTGAAATATCGCTTCGTGATCGATATGGCTTCGCTCATAGAGCAATAGGTAACAGCGTTGGATTCGTGATGGGGTTGCGAGCATACGGCAACCCCTTTGTTTATGCGCGCGTCCCAACCAGCGTGGAGGAACGCGCTATGCCAACAAAGAAAAAGAGTTCCGGAAAGAAGTCGTCGAGTTCGAAAAAATCTTCATCAAAAAAGTCTTCCTCGTCGAAGAATAAGTCGTCTTCGGCAAAGAAATCTTCTTCGGCAAAAAAGAGTTCCTCGAAAAAGAGCGCGTCGAAGAAGTCATCGAGTTCGCGCAAATACAGTCCAGCCGCGGGTAAAGCCGTGGAACGCGAGATGCGCGAAATGAAGCAAGGAAAGCTGAAGTCCGGGCGCAGCGGGAAGAAAGTGACCAATCCCAAGCAGGCCATCGCCATCGGACTGTCGGAGGCGCGCAAGTCAGGCGCAAAGGTCCCGAAGAAAAAGTCTTCGTAGAAAATTCAGCCGGAAATCTCAGCCGCTCTTTGTGGTGGAAGATGCGGGAGCGGTAGAAGCGGCGGGCTTGCTGTCGGACGGCGTCGATGATTTGCTTTCGGAAGACGCCGCGGACTTGCCGTCTCCGTCCGACGACTTCGCGGCGGACTTATTGCCCTTGGAGGCGTAGTCGTTTACGTACCAGCCCGCTCCCTTGAACTGAAAGGAGGGAGCGGAGATGAGCCTTTCCACCTCGCCCTTGCATTCCGGACATTCCTTTTCGTCCGGCGCGCTAAAGCTCTGGATTTTCTCGAACTGGTGCCCGCACTTCTTGCAGCGATACTCGTAGAGCGGCATTGCTTCCTTCTTCCCGAAACTACTATTCTACCGGCTGGGGCTTTGCGCCAAGGCTGGCCAAGTGTACCTCGTGGATGGCATCGACGGCGCGCAGCGCCTTCAGCACATCCTCGGTTACGTCGCCGTCTACCTGCACTACAGCCAGAGCGGTCCCCTGCGGAATGCGTCCTTCGCGGCCCAGCGCGAAGTTCGCGATATTAATTTTGTAGTCCGCAAGGATGGTGCCGATGCGCCCGATCACGCCGGGAACGTCCTGGTTGCGCAGCGTGAGCAGCGTGCCTTCGAGCGGCGCTTCAATGTCGATTCCGTTCAGCCGCAGCAGCCGCGCCGAGCATCCATGCAGCACCGTCCCGCTGGCGGTCACGTCGCCGGAGCGCGTGTGAATGGTGAACTTGAGCACGTTACCCGCGCCGCCTGAGGCCGGGGCCTTCTTCTCCTCGTGAATGCGCAGCCCGCGCTCCTGCGCGACCGATGCCGCATTGATGCGATTCACGCCTTCCGCATGGCCCAGGATGCCCACAATGGCGCTATTGCGAATCAAATCGGTTTTTCCTTCGGCGATGCGCCCGCTGTAGGAAATATGCACGCTCTCGAAATTGCCGTCCGCAAACTGTGCCAGAAACGCGCCCAGCCGGTCGGCCAGCGTGACGTAGGGCGCAATCTCCACATACTCCTCGTGGGTGAGCGATGGGAGATTTACCGCGTTCTGCACAACACCATGATTCAGATATTCGCGCACCTGCATTGCGATCTGCACGCCGACGGCTTCCTGCGCTTCGGCGGTTGATCCGGCAATGTGCGGTGTGAGGATGACGTTATCAAGCGGGAAAAAAGGCGATTCCTTCGGCGGCTCTTTCTGGTAGACGTCCAGCGCAGCGCCCGCCACATGGCCGCTCTTGAGTGCTTCGGCCAGATCGGCCTCAATCACAAGCTCGCCGCGCGCGCAGTTCACAATGCGGACGCCCTTCTTCATGATGGCCAGAGTGCTGGCGTTGATGATGCCGGCGGTCTGCGGCGTGAGTCCCACGTGCAGCGTGAGGTAGTCGGCGTTGCGGAAAAGCTCTTCCGTGCTGACCAGCGTGATCGCGTTCTCGCGCGCGATGGAAGCGGCGACAAACGGATCGTGCCCGATGACTTCCATGCCGAAGGCGCGAGCGCGACGCGCAACCTCAAGTCCGATGCGTCCCAGGCCCAGCACGCCCAGTTTTTTTCCGCGCAGTTCCACGCCTTGCAGCGACTTCTTCTCCCAACTGCCCGCGTGGAGGCTGGAGTTCGCCTTGGGCAGCTTGCGCGCCAGCGCGATCATGTCGCACAGCGTAAGCTCCGCCACGGCGACGGCGTTCGCGCCCGGCGTATTCATCACCACAATGCCGCGCCGGGTCGCCGCGCCCGCGTCAATGTTGTCCACGCCCACGCCCGCCCGCCCAATCACGCGAAGCTTCGGCGCGGAGGAGAGCAGCGCGTCATCCACCTGCACCGCCGAGCGGACGACCAGTCCATCGGCATCGGCGATTTCCGTCGCAAGTCCGTCCTTGATCTGGTCATGGGTGACGACTTTCCATCCCGGCTCGGCCTGAAAGACGGCGAGGGTTGCGGGAGAGACTTTTTCGGCGAGAACGATCTTCATTTTGCTCCTTAGAGAAATTCTTTGGCCCGGAAAATTGCACTGGTGAAAATGAATCAAAGCATCCGGGCCTTGTGCGAACAAGGCCCAGACGGATATGGATTAGCGCGCCGCCAGGGCCCCTTCGGCAACCGGCTTCTTCGCGCCTGTGCGCTCAGCGTAGACGTTCTGCGCCGCGGCCAGGGCTTTTCCGAACTCGAAACCCGGTATTTTGAGCGTGGATGCCGCAACCTGCTCCAGCGCGCCGATGAGCGCGATGGTGTCCATGTAATCGAACAACCCGATGTGCGCGATGCGGAAAATCTTTCCCTTCATCTCGCCCTGGCCGTTGGTCACGATGGCGGCGAAGCGCGTCTTCAGGTCCTTCACGATCACGCCCGAGTCGAGACCCTCCGGCGCGTAGACGGCGGTGGCGGCAGCGGCGGGCGACTCCGGCGCGAAAAGCTTGAGGCCAAGCGCCTCGACAGCCGCGCGCGTCATGGCGGCGCAAGTTTCGGCGTTCTCGACCAAGGCCTTGCGACCGGCAGCCAGATCGCCTCCGCCCTGGGAAGCGATAAAGTCGAGCGACGCTCCGAGAGCGGCAACCAGCGCAACGGCAGGCGTATAGGACGACTCGCCCTTCTGCGCGTTCTTGCGCTCCTTGCGAAGATCAAAGTAGTACCGCGGGCTCTTTGAGGTTTCGACCGCGGCCCAGGCGCGGTCACTCAGCGAAAGATAGGCCAGACCCGGAGGAATCATGACCGCCTTTTGCGAGCCGCCGATAATCACGTCGACGCCCCATCCATCCACGTCAAGGTGCGTGGTGCCGAGGCCAGTGATCGCGTCCACGACGAGCAGCGCGCCGCTCTTGCTTTCCTTCAGCAGCTCGGCCACACCTTCCACATCGTGCCGCACGCCGGTCGAGGTTTCCGTGGCCTGCATCAGCACGGCGCGGGTATCGGGCTTCAGAGCATTGCGCACGTCGTCCAGCAGAAACGTTTCGCCGTAGGGCGCGTTGACAACGTCCACCTGGCAGCCGAAGGCTTTGGCGATGTCGCGCCACCGCTCGCCAAATTTTCCGGCGGAGAGCACCAGCACGCGGTCGCCGGGCGAGGTCAGGTTGGAGACGGAAGCCTCCATTGCGCCGGTCCCGGAGCAGGCCATCAGCAGGACGTCCTGCCGGGTGCCCACGAATTCCTTAAGCTGGTCAAGCACGCGCTGGTAGAGCGCGCGGAACTCGACGGTGCGGTGATGAATGTCGGCGGCCGCCATGGCGAATTGCGCCGCGGGAAGTAGAGGAGTTGGGCCGGGAGTAAAAAGTCGAGTTTTACGGATCATCTTTGGGGATCCTCTTTTCGGTTGATTTCTGCTTTTATTTTAGCGAGCAGGCAAGCGCCGCGCTTTGTTTCTATAATGGAGGTTTGGGTCAAAAAACCGCCGACCGCCGTGTTACCCACAGAAAGAAATGACAGAAGCAAGCCTCACAGCCCGCATCGATCAGGACATTATCGCCGCGATGAAAGCTCGCGACGCCGAGCGCACCAGCACTCTGCGCATGGTCAAGACCGCGCTCAAGAACAAGGAAATTGACAAGCGCCAGCCGCTCACCGATTCCGAAGGGCAGCAGATACTCACCACGCTGGTGAAGCAGCGGCGTGAGTCAGTCGAGCAGTTCACCAAAGGCAATCGCCCGGAACTCGCGGCGAAAGAGACCGCGGAGATCGCGCTGATCGAGACCTACATGCCCAAGGCCGCCAGCGAAGACGAGATTCGCGTCCACGTGCGGCAGACGATGAGTGGACTGGAGGCAACGGGCACGGCGCTCGGCCCCAAGGACATGGGCGCAGTGATGAAGGCTGTTCAGTCGCGCTTTCAGTCCGCCGGAGTTCGCGCCGATGGGCGTACCGTAAGTGAAATTGTGAAGAGCGAATTGGCAAACAGGACCTAGGAGCGCGCCATGCCGCACACGGACTCGGAAAACGTCGAAAGTATCGCAGTTGGAGAATCCCGGAGGATCATTATGGACCAGCCCCAGAACGCCCCCGCCGGCACGCGCCGCAATGAGGACATCGCCCTCGACCTCTTCAAGTTCATCACCGGCGTGACGGGCACGGGCCGCGCCACCGCGCCGTCCACTGGGTTTACCTCCGCGTCCGCACCTAAGCCGGAAGATCAGGTGGACCATCTGCTCGAGCTCTACGCCCGCTGCCTCAAGACCATCTCCGGCGATGGCCGTTAACGCGGCCGTCTGCGGTGCCGGGGCGTTCGGCCGCAACCATCTTCGCGTCTATCGTGAATTGGAGCGCGATGGTGAGACCGTCAAACTCGCCGCCATTATTGAATCAAACGCCGCACGGGCCGCTGCTCTTAAAAAGGAATGGCAAGTCCCCGTCTTCTCGTCTGTGGAAGAAGCGCTGGCCGCGCGCGACCGTGGCGAGATTTCGATTGATGCCGCATCTGTATGCGTGCCCACTTCGGAGCATCATGCCGTGGCCGCCCCACTGCTCAGGGCGGGCGTTGATCTTCTGATCGAGAAACCCATCGCGGCCACCACCGCTGAGGCTGACGATCTTATCGCGCTGGCACGCCAGCATGGCCGCGTGATTCAGCCGGGCCATCTGGAGCGGTTTAATCCGGCGGTTCTCGCGGTCAAGCCACTGTTGAACAAGCCGATGTTTTTTGAGGCCCATCGGTTGAGCGTCTTCACCCCGCGCGCACTCGATGTAGACGTGGTGCTGGACTTGATGATTCACGATCTGGACATTGTGCTGAGTTTTGCCCAGTCGCCAGTGCGGGAAATCCGCGCCGTCGGCCTGCCCATTCTGTCGGACAAAATCGACATCGCCAATGTTCGGCTGGAATTCGACTCCGGCTGCGTGGCCAATTTCACGGCCAGCCGGGTCAGCACAGAGCAGGTACGTAAGCTGCGATTCTTTCAGCCGCGCGAGTATATCTCGATTGATTACGCGCGCAGAGATGTTCTAGTCATCGACGTGAACGGAATTCCCGGATCAGCAGCGGCAGCCGCAAACCCGCCAGCGGGACTTGCTTTCAACAAGCCGCAGGTGCGCCAGGCCGAGCCGCTGCGGTTGGAGATTGAGGCGTTTCTGGAGTCGGCCCGCACGCGCAATGCGCCTCAGGTTTCCGCGGAAGACGGTCGGGCCGCGCTGGCGCTAGCGCTGGCCATTAATCAGGCGATTGCGGAACACGCGCAGCGGGCCGGACTGGCGTGATTTAGTGCAGTTCCTGCACCCTTGCGCCTTCAGGAGTCTTCAACTCGAACTGGTCATCGTTCAGTGTCAGGTTCGTCCTTAGCTTCTCAAACGTAATCACGATCTCGTATTCCTCCAGCGGGCGCTTGATCGTAATGGTTCCGGGAAACTTCACGTTGCCGAATGTCTGCTCGGGGCCATAGATGGCCTGAGTCTGGATCGCGCCCTTGGAATCGTAGATGTCTTCCTCGTAAGGCCGCAGGTTCGTCCGGTCGAAATGGATGACGCGCTCCGGAATCAGTTCCTGGCTGTTCGCCTTCTTCCGCAAGACCGATAAATCATAGTCCGCACGGACCACTAGCTTCTTCGTCTCCGGATCCATTTGCGTGTCGGTGTCGGACGTCAGCGTCACCAGATCATTGGGGCCGATGCAGTTGATAAGCAGGGAATCCGAAAATACATTGGGGCGAAAATTCTCCAGCGTGTTTGGAGATTCCTTCGTCAGCGTGTTCGGGCCCTCGAAGACTTTGTTCTCATGCGGAATCCACAGCTTGAAATTTGTCCCGTCGCTCGCCATGTCGAAGGCGCGAGTATGCAGCACCGGGACCAACCCGATCACGCGGAGCGATTCCGGCTTGCGCAGCAGAATGTATCCGGTGAACGCGGTGTAGGTCTTTTCTTTGCCCTTCTTAGGCCCACCGACGGTTGCCGTAAATTCGACCGTCGCGCTCAATGAATGAATTTCATTGCACCGGTCGTTGATGAGCTTCACCAGGTCTTCCGCCGTGGACGTCATTACAACTGTGGGCGGTTTTACCTGCTTAACGCGGCGGGTATGCCAAAGACAGCCGTTGAGGAGCGGCAGCAGCAACAGCAGGCAAAGCGCGCTGATTTTTGACTTTTCTATCAATACGTCCGGCTCGTCCTAAATAAAAATTGCGAGTTCCTCGATCTATTATCGCGAACTTGCCTGGTGAAGCGATTTTCGATAAGCAGCCACGTCGTGCGCGTGCTGTTCCAGCGTCGCCGAAAATCGCGACTTTCCGGACGGGTTGGCGCTCGCGGCTACGAAGTACATATAGTCCGTTTGCGCCGGGTGCATGGCCGCCTTCAGCGACGCCGCGCCGGGCGAGCAAATTGGCCCAGGCGGTAGCCCCGTGTGCTTGTAGGTATTGTAAGGGGAATTCGATTGCAGGTCCGAAGCGTAGATGGCGCCGCGATAGTGGCCATCGAGCAGCGCCGCATAGATCACCGACGGATCGGTCATCAGCGGCATTCCCTTGGCCATGCGATTGACAAAGACGCTCGCCACGAGCGGGCGCTCCTCCGGAATGGGCGTTTCACGCTCGACAAGCGAGGCCAGTGTCACAATGTGGTGGTCGTCTCCGCTCAGACCGAGTTGCGCCGCAACTTGCCGGAACCGCCGCACCATCGCCTCCTGCATCTGCAGCGGAGTCATGTGCCGCGAAAAGTGATACGTATCCGGAAAAAGATATCCCTCCAGCGTGGTCGCCTTGGGATCAAGGTCCGCAATGAGCTTCACGTTCGCATGGGCGGCTGTCATGAAGCTTTCCTTTGAGCCAAGCCCCGCCTTCTGGATACGCTGCGCAATGTCAAAAAGGTTCGAGCCTTCGGGAATGGTGAGGCTGACGGTATAAACATCTCCACGCTTCAGGCGGTCGTACACCTCGGACATCTTCAGCGGATGGTCGAAGCGGTACTCGCCGGCTTTCAGCGTTCCACCTTTGATGGCGTGCATGGCGTCAAAAAGATATTTGTTGCGGATGATTCCATTCTGTTCCAACTGGGCCGCGATATGCCTGGAGGGAGTGCCGGGGGCGATGTCCACAAATTTCTCTGACGAGGATCCGAAGGGCGCGACTGCCCAATAGGCGACGCCAGCAATGACCGCTGCGATGATGAGAAGGAGAAAGAATCGCCGCACAGAAATAAGCCCTTTGGATTGGATTCCCCGCAATCATTTTATGATGCGAATGTTTTTGGGCAAATCAGCTTGTCCGCAACTTGCCGCCAATGCCTTCCATGGCCGTGATAATCCGCTGGGAAAACTCCTGCAAATCTTCCTCGCGAAGCGTCCGCTCCTGCGACTGGAAGACGGTTCCCAGCAGCAGAGAAAAATGCCCGCTGGGGATGGATTTTGCTTCGCGCAGAATTTCCTTGGGCGCGAAGCTGCGCAGGTCGGAAATGTTCAGATTGCGGATGGCCTCTTCGACGGTGGCGTAGGGAGTGGGGTCTGGGAGCAGAAGCGAGAAATCACGCCGTACCGCCTGATAACGCGAAAGTTCGCGCGCGGCGGGTTGACGCAGAGGCTGGCGGTAGAGGCGGTCAAGATAAATTTCGCCTATGAATACGGGCTGCTTCAGCTTGCGGCGCTCGGCCTCGGCGGGATGCAACTGGCCAAAGAATGCTACGGTGGATCCGTCAAGGGCGGCGCGCGCGCCGCGGCCGGGATGCAGCCACGCTGGGAGCAGAAGGTTATCGAAATAGACGGAGCGCGAGGAGAACTTCGCGAGCAGCGCTTCGACGGTTCCCTTGAGGTCGTAGAAATCGGCGGGGTTTTCGCCGAAGGGGCGTCCTGTGGCTCCAATGGCCAGGGCGGGGCGTTCGTCTACTTTTTCGGGGCTGCCGCTGAAGGCGGTTCCGGCTTCAAAGAGCGCTGCGTCTTCGACGTCTCGGTTGAGGTTCAGCGCGAGCATTCCAACCATGCCGGGCAGCAGTGACGGGCGCAACATTCCGGCTTCTTCGCTGAGGGGATTGCCCATAGCCACGGCCGAATTGGGCTGCGGCGCGAAGAGCGCGGCGTCTGGAGCGGCGCAGAAGGTGGAGGAGGTGGCCTCGGTCCAGCCCATAGCCAGCAGCGCGGTGCGCATGGTGGATTCCTTCGCGGCCCAGGGCAGCTCGATGACTGATCCGGCAAAGGAAGGGAGCGTAGTGCGGAAGCGGTTGTATCCGTAGACGCGCGCGACCTCTTCGATGAGGTCGATTTCGCGCTCGAGGTCGAGCCGCCAGCTTGGGAGCGTTACCTGATAGGTCTCGTCGCCGCGTGCCTCGAGGCGGCAGCCGAGGCCGGTGAGGATCGTTTCAGCGGTGGCGGCGGTGATGCCTTCAGGATCTTCGGTCGTGCCGAGAATGCGGCGGGCTTCACTCACGGCGAAGGACATGCTGGGTCGCTTCGCTGTGCGTGCTGCGGCTTCGGGAATCACGACATCGACAAATTCGCCGACCTGATGGCCTCCGGATTCGAGCAGGAGTTGGCTGACCAGCGCCGAGGCGACGGGCGGGGCATTGAAGTCGGCTCCGCGCTCGAAGCGATGCGAGGCGTCGGTGTGGAGCAGGTGCCGCTTCGAAGAGCGGCGGATGCTCACCGGGTCGAACCAGGCTGCTTCGACGAGGACGTTCTTCGTCTCGGCGGTGATGCGGGAGTCCCATCCGCCCATGACTCCGGCGAGGGCGAGGGGCTTCTTTTCGTCGGCGACGATGAGGTCCTCGGGGTCGAGGATGCGGTCGATTTCGTCCAGCGTTTTCAGGCGCTCGCCCTTGCGCGCACGGCGGACGATGATGGCGCCCTCAATCTTGTCGAGATCGAAGGCGTGCGTGGGATGTCCCATCGCCAGCACGATGTAGTTGGTCGCGTCGACGGCGTTGGAGATGAGCTTTTGCTCAAGCAGGCGGAAGCGCTCGGCGACGATTCCGGTGGACGGCTGGACCTTGATTCCGCGCAGGACGCGCGCGGTGAAGCGTCCGCATAGGGCGGGGTCTTCGATGCGGATTTCGTGCGCGGGGCCGGACTTTGCGGCTGGCAGTGAGGCTTCGAGCGGGTTGAGCTTCAGTCCGTAGATGGTCGCCGCCTCGCGCGCGATGCCGTAGTGGTTCATGGCATCGACGCGGTTGGTGGTGATGTCCATCTCAAAGAGCGAGCCGTTCGGGCCAAGATCGAATACGCCGTCGACCGCGATGCCACGCAGAGTGAGATCGTCGGCGAGTTGGCGATCGGAGGCGATGAGGCCGGGAAGATATGAGCGTAGCCAGGAGGTGAGGATCTTCATGCGAACTGCTCCAGGAAGCGCAGGTCTCCCGAGTACATGAGGCTGATGTCGGTAATGCCGTACTTCATCATGGCGATGCGGTCGACGCCCATTCCGAAGGCGAAGCCGCTGATCTTTTTCGGGTCGTAGGCGGGCTGCTTCTGCGCGACGAATCCGAAAACCGAGGGATCGACCATGCCGCAGCCGAGCAGCTCGATCCAGCCGGAGTGCTTGCACTTGCGGCAGCCTGCGCCTCCGCAGAAGGGGCAACTGATCTGCACGTCGGCGGAGGGTTCGGTGAAGGGGAAGAATGACGGGAAGAAGCGCGTCTTGACGCTGGAGCCGAAGAGTTCCTTCATGGCGTGGTCCAGCGTGCCTTTGAGGTCGCTGAAGGTGATGCCGGTATCGACGCAGAGGCCTTCGACCTGATGGAAGATGGGCGAGTGGGTGGCGTCGGCGGCGTCGTTGCGGTGCACCTTGCCAGGGATGACGATGCGGACGGGCGGCGGCTGCTGCTCCATGGTGCGGATTTGCACGGGCGAGGTGTGGGTGCGCATGAGCAGGCGGTCGCGCAG
>JAICYR010000222.1 GCA_025934135.1 Acidobacteriaceae bacterium
CGTGGTCACCTACATCATTGACCGCAACATCAACTACACCAACTTCTGCACCGAGTACTGCACCTTCTGCGCCTTCTACCGCCCGCTCAAGGGCAAAATGGCCTCCGAAGGCTACATCCTCGACTTCGAGACCATCTACAAGAAAATTGCCGAGACCCTCGAGATGGGCGGCACCGGAGTCCTCATGCAGGGCGGCCTCCATCCCGACCTCAAAATCGACTGGTTCGAACGCCTGCTGCGCGGCATCAAGCAGCGTTTTCCCAGCATCTGGCTCCACTGCTTCTCCGCGTCGGAAATCCTCGCCATCGCCGAGTACAGCAACCTCACCGTGCGCGACACCATCGCGCGCCTCCGCGACGCCGGGCTCGATTCCATCCCCGGAGGCGGCGCCGAAATCCTCGACGACGAAGTGCGCCACCGCATCGCCCGCCTCAAGTGCGGAACCGACGATTGGGTCCTGGTCCACCGCACCGCCCACCAGCTTGGCATGAGGACCACCGCCACCATGATGTTCGGCGTCGGCGAAACCTTCGAGCAGCGCGTCAACCACTTCGAGCAGGTCCGGCGCCTGCAGGAAGAAACCGGCGGATTCACCGCCTTCATCCCCTGGAGCTTCCAGCCCCACAACACCGCCCTCGGCGGACGCGGCTGGGACGAGGCCACCGCCGTCGAATACCTCAAGGTGTTGGCCATCTCGCGCCTCTACCTCGACAACATTGAAAACGTCCAGTCAAGCTGGGTCACGCAGGGCCTCAAGGTGCTGCAACTCGGCCTCCGCTTCGGCGGAAACGACGTCGGCTCCGTTATGCTCGAGGAAAACGTCGTCAAGGCCGCCGGCACCTCCAACTGCACCACCGAAGAGGAACTTCGCCGCATCATCCGCGACGCCGGCTTCAGGCCCGTCCAGCGCGACACGCTGTATCGCACCATGTTCTTGAATTGAGGGAAGGTGCTGGCTGGTGATTGAACTTGATCCCAAAGCTGAAGCCCGCCTCAGGCGGCTCGCCGAAGCGCGCCACACCTCGCCCGAATCGCTCCTCCGGGACGCCGCCCAGCCATATCTTGAGCGAGAGGAAGCTGCCCCCGACCAACACCCCTCCGGCCGGCCCTGGCCGCGCCGCACTCCGGTCGGCGGAATCATCACCCCGGTGTAGTTACTGATTTACATCAACTTCCGGCGAACAAGATCAAGCGCGGTCTGGGCCGCGTAGGCGCGGATGCGGATGCGGTCACCGCTGAACCTCCGCTCCACCACGTCGGTGGTCTTGCTATCGCTCACGCCGATGTAGACCAGCCCAACGGGTTTTTCCGCCGTGCCCCCTGAGGGCCCGGCAATGCCAGTAACTCCAACTCCTAGAGTAGTATCGCACCGCTCGCGGATGCCTTCAGCCAGCGCCTGCGCCGTCTCCTTGCTCACAGCCCCGTACCGCTCCAGCACCGACGGCGGCACTCCGGCAAATTCGGATTTCAGCTCGTTTGAGTAAACGATGGCGCCGCCCACGAACGAACGCGAGCTTCCGCTTATACTCGTAAGTCTTTCAGAAACAATGCCTCCCGTGCAGCTTTCGGCTACGGAGAGCGTGGCCCCTTTCATCTCCAGATAGTAGAGAACGATCTGCTCCAGCGTTTCGCCTTGCGAGGAGTAGACGAGATCGTCCAGTTCCTCCTCGATCCGGCTCGCCAGTGAATCCACCCGCGCCTGCGCCAGGTCCAAAGCGGGCTTGCTGCACATCAGGTTAATCTGGATGTCCCCCAGGTGGGCCAGGATTGTCGTTTCTATGTCGCTTAATTGCTTATAGATAGGAGCAATGCGCGCATCGCACACCGACTCGGCAATAAGTGCCGCCTTCAGCACCCGCGTGGCAATATGCCGTTTCGGCAGTGTCTCCCGCAGGCGCGACATGCACTGCTCGTCGAACATGGGCTTTAGCTCTGAAGGAGGACCGGGCAGCAGCAGGACCAGCTTGCGGTGCCCAGCATATGCTGTATCGAGCATTTGTCCCGGAGCGGAACCATTCATGTTTTCCAGAATTTCCGCGCCCTCAATAATATCCGCCTGTTTCTCGTTGTTACGGGACATGGTGGCGCGGCGTTGTGCGGCGCGCGTGTACATGTGGGCGATCAACTCGGGATTGCGCTTGATGCCGACCTTCAGCGCCTCGGCCACCGCCTCGCGGGTCAGGTCGTCTTCCGTGGGGCCGAGTCCGCCGACTGTCACGATGACGTCCGCTCGTCGAAGTGCACTCCGCACAGCATCCACAAGATCTTTGGGACGGTCCCCAACGATCGTCTTGAACCGAACTGTCACGCCAAGCTGGTTCAGTCGCTCGGTGACGTGCAGCGAATCGGTGTCCTGTCGCCAAGGGGTCAGCATCTCGGAGCCAACAGCAATGATCTCCGCGTTCATCGGTCTCCGGTCTTAGTCCTATCAATCATGGTCATTTACGAGAAAATGCGCCAGCCTTCCACTCCCAGGGCCACGTCATAAATGCTGGTCGCGGTGGCCACCAGGGCGTTGCCTCCGGGAACGAACGCCAGCCCCACGATGCCCGATCCGGCAATGGCCAGCGACGCTTCGCCGGACTGGGAAATGCGGACTACGCCCCGCCGCCCGGCCAGCGTACCGGCAACGTAGACGGCCCCCGAAATGTCTACCGCGATCCCCTGCGGTCTCCCCAGGCCACGATAGAACACGCTGATGTCGCCATTGTGAGCAATGGCATAAATGCTTTCGTGACTTGAAGTCGTCGGCCCCGCGACGTAAAGCGTACCGTCAATGCCGAAGGCCAGATGATAAGCGGCGACGCTCGGCTCGAGCGTCGCGAAGACGAAGATCTGGCGGTCGGGGGCGATTTTGAAGATGGTTCCGCTGCGATCGCCTACATAAAGGTTATGCTCGGCGTCGAAGGCGATTCCCGTTGCGACCCCCATACCCTCGGCATAGACTTTCGCCGCTCCAGCGGGCGTCACCTGATAGACAGTCCCTTCGTTCCTTGAAGAAACATAAAGATTTCCCGCTTCATCGACGGCGAGCCCGGTGGCGTTCATGATGCCGGTAAGAAATGGCCGTGTCTCACCCGTGCTGTCAATGCGGAAGACCGAAACCGGAGTCTCCTGACCGCGAGTGCCGGAGAGCGTTACGTAGATGTTGCCTTTGGAGTCAACGGCCGGGTTGGCGACTGCATGGACTCCGGTTGCCAGCATATTGGCCACTTCGATGTTTACGGCGTTGCTCTGTGCTCCGTTTTGCAGGATGCGGAGTTTGCCGCTCGCGGCCTCCTGTGGGATGCGCAGCACCATGCGGCGGCCGCGGCTCATCAGGACAGAAGCGGCCAGGTCGCCGAGCATGGCCACAGGCCTGCGGAAGGCGATGGGGCCGAGATTGGTCCCGAAGACCTCGATTTCGCCCCCCGGCAGCGCGGCGTTCGGTTCCACGGAATCAATGCGGGGCGCGGAGCCGGATTCGGGTTTATGCAGAACGGGCATGATTTTCGCTTACCACCAATGATGCACAATCAGGCCGACAAGGAGCGCATAAATGCCGGCGGCAATGTCATCCACCATGATACCGAGACCGCCGTGCAGCCGCTCAAGCTGGCGCACCGGCGGCGGCTTGAGAATGTCAAAGAACCGGAACCAAACAAAGGCCAGCAGGACGTGACCAATGTCGAACGGGACGAGAAGCAGCGCCGTAAGCTGGCCGGCGACTTCGTCAACGACGACATGGCCGGGGTCCTGCCTGCCGCTCTCGCGCTCCACGACCGAGGCGGCGGGAATGCCGGCAAGCGTGACGGCGGCGAGCGCGATGAGCGTCCCGATGGTGAGGGCCGTGGGGCTTGTATGCGCGCCGCGCGCCGCGAAATACCAGATGATGGCGGTTGCTCCCGCCGCCCACGTTCCGGGGCCGCCGGGCAGAAGTCCGATGCCGAGGAACGTGCCGGTGAGCCACGCCCACGCGGTTCTGGTGCGGGTCTGACTGGCGTGCGATGAGGTCTTCTCAGTCGTCGTCATCTTCATTTTTCGGGCGTCGGTTTTCTTCGCTCAGGCCCTCCAATACTTCAGGGTCGAGAATGGGCGAGGAGATTCTGTATTCGCCGCTGGCCCATTTGCCGAGGTCAATCAGGCGGCAGCGGTCGCTGCAGAAGGGGAAATACTCGTCATCTTTGGTGACCAGTGCGCGGCAGGTGGGGCAGCGCAGAACATTGTTGGGGAGCATATGCTATTCCTCCCGGCTGCGGGCGATCACGCGGGCGACCACATCGTAGTCGTGCGCCTCGGTGATTTCGCAGCGATAGAATAGGCCCGCAGTGAGCGAATCATACGGACCGAAGTCGTTGATATAGACAGTGCCGTCGATCTCTGGCGCGTGCAGCGGCGAGCGGGCCTCCCAGAGCAGCGGAGTCTCTTCGGATTCGCCTTCCACCAGCAAGTCGACCTCGCGGCCGACCCAGGCGGCTTTGGCCTGCTTGCTGATGCGCTGCTGGAGCTTCATCAACTCGCGTTTGCGGCGCTCAATGGTGCGAGCGGGCACCTTTTCGCCGAGTGTAAAGGCGCGCGAGCCTTCCTCATCGGAGTAGCCGAAGACGCCCATCCAGTCGAACTTTGCTTCTTCGACGAAGTCACAGAGAG
>JAICYR010000178.1 GCA_025934135.1 Acidobacteriaceae bacterium
ACCAAATGAGTATTCGCCCATCCTGAACCCCGACCGCGCTTTTCGCCGCCGCAACACCGTCATCAACGCCATGCTGGAGGACGGAGAGATCACCGCTGCGCAGGCCGAGTCCGCCCGCACCGCCCCGCTCGGGCTGCACATTGAGCCGCCTCCCAACAGCGTCGCTCCGTGGTTTGTAGAGGAAGTGCGCCGTGAGCTGGTCAGCGAATACGGCTCCGACCGCGTGCATGAGGCGGGGCTTAAGGTCTATACCACGCTTGACCTGAACCTTCAGCAGGCCGCCAACAAGGCGGTCGAAGACGGTCTGGCCGCCTATGAGCGCAGCCGAGGTTGGCGCGCCCGCCTGCTCAACGTCATCGCCGGCGGAATTTCGCTTGACGACTTCAAGCATCCCGACTGGAGCCAGCCTCCAACGCCCGGCAGCTACATGCACGCGCTCGTAACCAACGTGCTGCCGTATCAGGTGACGGCGCGCATCGGTCAGAAGCAACTTCTGCTTACCCCCGACAACTGGGCGTGGACGGGCTTCAAGACCGCGGATGAATTCCTCCACGTCGGCGACATCATCTACGTTCACATCACCGCCGAGGACAATGGCGGTCTGAACGCCACTTTGGAAGAAGATACCGGTGCCCAGGGCGCGCTGCTCGCCATCGACAACGCCACCGGAGGTGTTCTGGCGATGGTCGGCGGGCGCGACTTCAATCTTTCGCAGTTCAATCGCGCCACGCAGGCCGAGCGACAGACCGGCTCATCTTTCAAGCCCTACGTCTATACGGCTGCGATTGAGGCCGGGGAAACCCCGCAAAGCAAGGTGCTGGACACTCCCACTTCTTTCGGCGAGTGGATTCCGCACAACTACGAAGGCAATTATCTGGGCAGCATCACGCTTACCAAAGCCTTCGCCGATTCGCGCAACATTCCCGCCGTGCGGCTGGCCGACCGCGTGGGCATCAAGCGCGTCATTGAAACCGCCCACCGCTTCGGCGTCACGTCCAACATTCCGCCCTATCTCCCCATCGCGCTCGGCGCGGTCGAGATTTCGCTGGAGGAGCAGGTTGCCGCTTACGCGGTCTTTCCCAATGACGGCGTCAGGGTCGCGCCGCGCCTGGTCCGCAGAGTCACAACCGCCGACGGGCTGCCCCTGAGTCAGTCCACTCCGGACGTCAAGGAAGTGACCAGCCAGAAGACCGCGCGCGCCATGATGTCCATGTTCCGCGCCGTCACCAGTAGCGGGACCGCATCAGCGGCAGCGGCGCTGGGTGTTCCGGTCGGTGGAAAAACCGGGACCACCAGCGATTTCACTGACGCGTGGTTCATCGGCTTTTCGCCATCCATCACCTGCGGCGTCTGGAGCGGCTACGACAACCGCCACTCGCTGGGCGATAAGGAAACCGGCGCGCGCGTCGCGCTGCCCATCTGGATGGAATTCATGAAGACCGCCATCAGCGGGAATCCTGATCGGCAATTTCCCGGGGAAGGCCCGGACTCGCAGCAAATGAGAGCGCAAAGATGAGCGCGGCCCTCCGGCGGGCGCCGCTATGAAATTTCTCGCAATAACCATCCTTTCCATCCATCTGCTGTGGATTTTGGCTGTCATTTTTGGGGCAGCCTTCACGCGCGGGCGCCCGGTGTGGAGCAGCCTTCATGTTGCATCGCTGATCTGGGGAATCATCGTCGAAGTGGCCCCGGTCTCATGCCCACTCACACTGGCCGAGCAGTATTTTGAAACCCGCGCCGGAATGCAGCCATACGAGGGCAGCTTCCTCATGCATTATCTCGACAAGCTCATCTATCCCAATCTCCCGTGGTGGATTGTGACCACGGTGGGCGCGGCCATTTGCGTGCTGAATCTGGCGATCTATGGCGGGCGATTCATCCGCTGGCGGAGGGCGAAGGCGGCGCGATCGGCCATTTAAGTTAAAGCCTTTGTGCCTATCGATTCCCGGCGTAAAAGAGCGTTTGCGCGTATGCTTGAACTAGCGGCGTTTTGCGGAATTTTTTGGACGCCGTCGGGTTTCGACCCCTTCGGTCCTTCTCGTTCTCTGAGCGCGGCCTGTGAATACAATCACATAGAAACGAGAATAAAATGCGCTCAGAACTGGTCTATTCAGCCGGTAACCAAATATCGAATCGGTTTTTACTTTCAACCGTGGCGATGAATGCCGTCCGGAAACTGCATATCAATTCGACCCGCGTGGAAGACACAACCAACCGCGTTTTCAGCGAAGTCGCCAACGGCAGCTATGTCGATGTGAAGATGCCGGCGATCAAGGCCGCCGAGCATATCGATCTTTTGCTCCTGCCGATTGCCAGCTAGGCTTATTTTTCGCTTTTGCTTATTGTTGATGGCCGCCAGATCCAGGGCGGCCATTTTCTTTCCGTCGGACACTAACTTAGACTTACCTCATGAGTCAGCTCTTGCTCAACATGATTCGCCGTGGCCAGGCGGCGGAGCTTGCCGCAATCGTCGCGGAATCTCCCGAAGCGGCGCGGGCACGCGATGCGCAGGGTGTTTCCGTGCTGATGTGGTCCATCTACACGCGCCAGCCCGACATCGTGAATTGCCTTCGTCCCGCCGCCGGTGATCTGGACGTGTTTGAGGCTGCGGCATTGGGCGACTGCGTGCGGCTGCACGCAATTCTGGCGGACGATGCCATGCAGGTATGGGCCGTTTCGGCGGACGGATGGGCCCCTCTGCATCTGGCTGCAGCCTTTGGAGGCCCGGAAACCGTGAAGTTGCTGCTGAGTCACGGCGCGCACGAGCACCAGGTTTCGCGCAATCCGCAGCGAAACCAGCCGCTCCATGCGGCCATAGCGCTGGGCGGTTCAACGGAGACAATTCGGCTGCTGCTCGACGCGGGCGCGGATGTGAACGCCACGCAGGCGGGGGGATTTACTCCGCTGCATCAGGCAGCCGCCGCTGGAAAGCAGGAAATCGTCCAATTGCTGCTTGACCGCGGCGCTCAGAAGGACTCCCGCTGCGACCAGGGCAAGCTGCCCTGCGACTACGCCCGCGAGCGCGGCCACGTGGCAATAGCGGAATTGCTGGGGTGAGAGCAGTGGCGCAACGAACAGAGGCCGGTGTGCGTTTCGCATGAAGTGATCGTCAGGCAATATGAATATGCTTTCCGCCAGTGTGGCTGCTATGTTGAGCGGGTTCTTGCTCGCGGCGGTGGGAACTGCGCAAAGCCGCGAGCATGCGCCGGTCAGCCCGCAGGTCCCGGTCGTCACAGTACGCTCGAATTTGGTCCTCGTGCCTGCTCTGGTGAAGACCAAATCCGGCGAGATTGTCTTCTCGCTTACCATTGACGACTTCGCGTTGACCGATGATGGTGTTTCGCAGCCGGTGCGAATCGAGACCGATACCGACTCGCAGCCGCTGGCTCTGGCGGTGATTGTGCAGACCGGCGGCCTGGGCGCGCTGCACTTGGATGATTATCGCGGCCTTGATGCCGTGCTGGACTCCATTGTGGGTGGAGTGCCGCATCGTGTCGCGGTGGTGGCCTTCGACAGTACGCCTCATCTCAAACACGCCTTCACATCCAACACAGATGCGGCAGCCGGGACGATTGCCAACCTGCAGGCAGGCGACGGTGGCGCAGCGATTCTGGATGCGCTCAGCTTCGGGATTCGTCTCCTGTCGAAACAGCCGCCGGAGTATCGGCGCGCGGTACTGCTGTTCAGCGAGACGATTGACAGCGGCAGCCGCACAAGTCTTGAGGATGCGATACGCGCGGTCGATGACACAAATACTGCGATTTACAGCTTTGGATTTTCGAGCACGAGAGCGGCGATGAGTCACGAAGTATCGAAGCTGCCGAGGCCGGGAGGCAGCCCCTACTCGGATAAGCCCTACCCGCCGGGCGGGTGCATGAGCCACGACCCGGATGCCGATCCGGAGGCGCACGGCAGGCGCAGCATCCAGGCATTGGATTGCGCCAGCGACCTGCTTCCTCCACTGCGACTGGCACGGATGGTTTACGACGCTGCGAAGGATGGACTGGCACGTAATGTTCCGAAGTCGGTTGCGGAATTAACCGGTGGCGAGTACTTCGCCTTCAAAAACCGAAAGACCCTCAGCCGAAGGCTGGTATCCATCGCAAATGACGTACCAAATTACTATGTCCTGAGCTTTCACCCGCAGTCGCCGCACTCCGGGTTTCATGCACTGAACCTGCGGCTCAAGGACAGGCCGGAGCTGCGGTTGAACGCCCGGAAGGCATATTGGGTGGAAACGGAAGCAGATGGAAATAAGTGAGGTTTTTCCCGCCCGAACCCCGGTTTCCTCGCTTTGAAAGATAAAGACCGGCGTCCTGGAGAACTAGCAATCTCCCGCAATCACTTCCGCCGCGATCCTGGCCGCAATCTCGCACGCGGCGCGGTCCACGTCATTGTGCGTCACAAACCGGATTTGATCGTCAGCCGCTGTTCCCGCCAGCACGCCGCGCTTCTTCATCGCCGCCAGCACCGGAGCCATGTCGCTCTTGCCGCGCAGCTTGAAAATCACAATGTTCGTCTGCACGGTCGCCAGATCAATCTCCACCTGCTTCAACTCCGCCATGCGCTCGGCCAGCAGACGCGCGTTCGCGTGGTCTTCCGCCAGCCGATTCGGCATCTCTTCCAGCGCGACCAGCCCCGCCGCCGCCAATACCCCGGCTTGGCGCATCCCTCCGCCCAGCATCTTGCGCACGCCACGCGCCCGCTCAATCCATTTGCGGCTGCCCACCAGCATTGAACCCACCGGAGCGCACAGCCCTTTCGACAGGCAGAACATCACGCTTGAGAATCCCGCCGTCAGCTCCGCCACCGGAACCCCCAACGCCGTCGAGGCATTAAAAATCCGCGCGCCGTCCAGATGCACCGGAATCCCCAACTCCCGCGCGCCCGCCCATATTTCGTCGTAAACTTCCAGCGGAGTCACCGTTCCGCCGGCCATATTGTGGGTGTTCTCCAGCGCAATCAGCCCTGTGTTGGGCCGGAAATCCGAGCCGTTCAGCAGTTTCGCCTTGATCCGCTCCCAGGTCAGAATCCCGCGCTCGCCCACGGCCGTCCGAATCTGGCAGCCGGAGAAGGCTGCGACCATCGCCATCTCCCAATCAAAAATATGCGCGCGCGACTCGCAGACAACTTCATCGCCCTGCCGCGTGTGCATATGGATCGCAATCTGGTTTCCCATCGTTCCCGTGGGGACAAACATCGCCCCTTCGCGCCCGAAAATCTCCGCCGCCCGCGCCTCCAGCCGATTCACCGTAGGGTCTTCGCCGTAAACGTCATCGCCCACTTCTGCCGCCGCCATCGCCACGCGCATTGCGTCGGTCGGCCTCGTCACCGTATCGCTGCGCAGATCAATCATCTGCGTCCAATCCATTCCTGAGCCATGCCCCATTTAAGCACTCACCGGCGTTCCAATAAACCTTTCAAACACCTCGTTCGACAACAGCCGACCGCGCAGCGTCAGCCGTACCGCATCGCCTGCCCGCTCCATCAACCCATCCGAAACCATCTCCGCTGTCACCGGATCAAACCTCCCTACAGCCTCCGCCCCAAACTCATCCCGTAACCTGGCCAACTCGACGCCTGCATTCAGCCGCAGTCCCAGAAACCACGCTTCTTCCAACTCCTCTTCGCGCGTCAACCTCTGCGGCTCCGCCCATCCCGGAGCTTCCAGAAACGACTCCAACTCGTCCGTCGTCGCGAACCGCAGCGCGCGCCCAGCCTCGTCGCGCAGCATCGAATGCGCGTCCAGACCCAGCCCCAGATACGGCTCCCGACGCCAGTACTTCAAATTGTGTCGCGACTCCCCGCCGCCGCGCGCGAAATTGGAAATCTCATACTGCGCCAGCCCGCGACGCTCCATAAACTCCGCCGCCTCCCCATACATCTCCGCAATCGCGTCGTCCTCCGGAACCAGCGCCGCCGAATACTTCTGCCCGCCTTGGCCAATCTCCCGCCCCAGCCGCGAGTTGTCATCTACCTCCAGCATGTAGACGCTCGCGTGGTCCGGCTCCGCCCCGCATAATGTCTCCAGCGACTCGCGCCACGACCCGCGCGTCTGCCCCGCCAGCCCCGCAATCAAGTCGAGATTCACGCGCCCGACGCCCGCCTCGCGCACCCGCTCCACATCCCGCAGCGCCACCGCCCGCGTATGCAGACGGCCAGCCCGCCGCGCCTCGTCATCCACAAACGACTGCACCCCAAAGCTCACGCGGTTCACGCCGCACGCGGCCATCGCCGCTAGCGTCTCGTCCTCCAATTGCCCCGGAGCGCACTCCACCGTAATCTCCGCATCCGGCTCCATGGCAAACTCGCCACGAATTGCAGCAAACAGCCGCTCAAGCAACTCCGCGGGTAGCAGCGAAGGCGTTCCGCCGCCCAGATAAATTGAATCCACGCGCTCCGGCAGCGCCGCGCCCCAGCCCGCAACCCGTGCCCGCGCGCCGCGCACGTCTTCCTCCACGCGCGCCACGTATCGCTCAAAGTAGCTCGCCGGAAACACGCCCGATGCGAAATTGCAGTAGGTACACTTCGACCGGCAGAACGGC
>JAICYR010000065.1 GCA_025934135.1 Acidobacteriaceae bacterium
GAAGCGTTCCGGCTCTTGACCGGAGCTTCGCTGTCGCTGTAGGAATGGGGATGGCGCTTGTTGACTGGCTCATCGTGGTCGTTCTGCTGGTCTCGGTGCTTTCCGCCGCAAAGAATGGAATTTTTCTGGAGGTCTTCTCGCTGGCCGGCATCCTGATCGGGCTGGTCGTCGCGAGTTGGAACTATCAGAGGCTGCTGCCGTGGCTCACGCAATGGATCCATTCGCTGGCGGCCGCCGAGGCTGTGTCGTTTCTGCTGATCGCGCTGGGCATCATGCTGCTGGCGGCGATTGTGGGGAGGGTGGTTCGATGGTCGGTGCATTCAATCGGGCTCGGATGGCTGGACCGCCTGCTGGGCGCGGGCTTCGGCTTCCTCAAGGGATTTGTGCTGGTCACCGTCGGCGTGCTGGTCATCGCGGCGTTCTTCCCCAAAGCGTCGTGGTTCCGCCACTCGCGGTTTGCGCCGTGTTTTCTGAGCGCGGCCCACGAGGTTTCAGTTGCGGCCCCCCAGGGGCTTGAGAAGCGAATCCGCAGGGGCGTGGACATGCTGCGGAGTTCGGGGCCGGATTGGGCGAAGCCCGCGGCCATGGTGCATTGGACAGAAACAAAAGCGGGACAAACCCGCGCATAAGAAAGAGGGATTTCGAGTGAGACGTGAACTGGACAGCCTTGTGACCCAAATGCACGACGGCGGCATTACCTATGACGAAGCCGTGCGCGAATTCAAGAAGCGCTACCTCATCGAGGTGCTGGCGCATCACCGGGGCAACCAGTGCAAGGCGGCCAAGGAACTGGGCATGCACCGCAACACGCTCAGCCGCACCATCACCGAGCTTCAGATCGATCCGGCGCAAATTCGCCGCGGCCTCAAGCGTCCCAGCCGGGGCGAACGTCCTGTATTTGAAGTAAGACAGGTCGCGCGCTGACGTCATCGTTATTGAGGATGTCATCCTGAGCGAGTTTGGCGCAGCCAAACGAGTCGAAGGATCTGCGGTTTGCTGGCACTACCGAAGCCGATCGCATCACCGCTCGCGCCCTGTTTTATCCTGAAGAGAGGGCATCGAGAGCAGATTGGCATCCATCCAGACCCAACCAAGCGTCTTTCAGCGCCAGGGCTTCCGCTGGGACGCGCACAACGCCTATCTCTTTGACATTGACGGCACGCTGCTCCGCTGCCGCGACCGCATCCATATTGATGCGTTTCTGTCGAGCGCCCGCGCGGTCATGGGGCGCGAATTCACGCTTGACGGCGTGGTGCTGAGCGGCAACACCGATCCCGGAATTCTGTGCGACGCCTTTCGCCTCTCCGGCCTTGACGCCAACCACTGGGAGCCGCGCATGGAGGAGATTCTGGAGCAGATGCGATGCGAGGTGGCCTCGCGGCGGGCCGACTTCCGGATCGATAAAATGCCCGGCGTCGATGAGGCTCTAGCGCATCTTCATGCCAAGGGCGCGACGCTGGGCGTGGCGACAGGAAATCTGGAATCCATTGGCTGGCTGAAGATTGAGTTTCTCGGCCTGCGCGAGTGGTTTCGCTTTGGCGGATTCAGCGACCGGCATCCGCTGCGAGCGGACATGATTGCCGAGGCCGCGCGCGGGGCGCGTGCGCTCGCCGGCCCGGAGGCGACCGTGTGCGTGGTGGGCGACACTCCGGCGGACATTGCCGCCGCCCGCGCCAATGGCCTCTGCACCATCGCAGTGGCCACCGGCAACTACACATTCGATCAACTCATGGCTCATGAGCCGGAAGCCTGCGCCTCAAGCCTGCTGGCGCTGCTGGAGTCGGAGCCGCCGCAATGATTCGCCGCCCACTCACTTCCCTGCTCGTTCTGACGGTGCTCGCCGTTACGCTGCCCTGCGCGCACGCCAAGGACAACAATGCCGATGCGGCTCGCAAGCAATATCTGGCGGGCGCAAAGGCGCTGGAAAAGAAGGACTACCTGACGGCGGAGGCCGACTTTACCAAGGCCGCCGGACTTGAGCCAGCGAATCCGCAGTACCAGGCCGCGCGCGAGTTGATGGTGGGCCATCGCGCCACCTCTCTGATCGAGGCATCGGAGAAGGCGCGCATCCTCGGCCACTCGGAAGAAGCGCGCTCAGACCTTCTGCTCGCCTATCATCTGGACCCGAAGAACCCGATGATCGCGCAGCACATGGATGAAATTACCGCCGACGCCACGCAGCCCGAGCCGCAGCTTCATCCGCAGGACGAGTCGGCGGGGCCACCGGTGGAGCTTGTCCCCGAAACGGGCATGCACAGCTTTCACCTGCGCACCAGTGGCGGCGAACTGATTAAGCAGGTGCTGAGTGCCTACGGCATCACGCCCACCATCGACAGTTCGGTATCGAACGGCCTTGCCCGCATGGACGTCACCGACGTGAGCTTCAAGGACGCGGCTCGCATGGTTCGAATGGTCACGGACACCTTCTTCGTCCCGCTGGACCCGAAGCGCGTGCTGGTGGCCAAAGACACGAAGCAGAACCGCGACAAGTATCAGCGGCTTGCGTATGAGACGGTCTACTTCCCCGGCCTCGACAATAAGGAAATCACAGACATGGGGATCATCGCGCACAATGTTTTCAGCGCGCCTCGTGCGACCATTTCGGCGGCGAACTCTACGCTGTCCATCCGCGCACCGCAGCCCGAGCTTGCCGCGCTGAACGGGACCCTCGCGGAAATGCTCGACGGCCACAGCGTCATCCAACTTGATGTCCGGCTCTACCAAATTGCCAAGACCAAGGCGCGGAACATCGGCGTGCAGTTGCCCCAGCAGTCCACGATCTTCAATATCCCATCGGAGCTTCGCAGCTTCATCTCGCAGAACCAGTCGCTGGTGCAGCAGATCATTTCCTCGGGACTGGCGCGGCCCGGAGACCTTGGGGCCATTGCGCTCGCGCTGCTGGCCTCGGGACAGGTGGGCGGATCGTCGATCCTCTCGCAGCCCTTTGCCTACTTTGGCGGAGGCCTTACGCTGACAGGCATCACCACCAGCGGCATCACCGGCAACCTCGCCTTCAACTCGTCGGAGTCGCACGTGATCGACAACGTCACCATGCGCGTGCAGGACCAGGACGAGGCGACTATCAAGGCCGGCGAACGATACCCAATTATGACCTCCAGCTACTCCAGTTTTGGAGGCTCCAGCCTCGGCATTCCCGGCCTCTCGTCGGCGGGGCTTTCCAGCCAGCTTGCGGCGCTGGGCATCAATCCCGCCGCGCTTCAGTCGAGCCTGAGCCAGACGATTCCGCAGGTGCAATATCAGGACCTGGGGCTGTCGCTGAAGGTGAAACCCTCCATCCAGAAGAACCGCACCGTGACGCTGAACATCGCCCTCAAGATCACATCCCTCGCAGGCCAAAGCCTGAACAACATTCCCATCCTCAGCAGCCAGGAATACACGGCCATCACCACGCTCGACCAGGGGGCCAGCGCCATGGTGGTCAGCGCCCTCAGCAAGCAGGATTCGCAGGCGGTAAGCGGAGTGCCCGGCCTGTCGGAGCTTCCCGGCTTTCAGTCCACAACCAACAAGCAGACCCAGACGAACTTCTCCAATCTGGTCATCGTCATCACGCCCCACATCATCCGCCTGGCCCACAAGCAGGATGCGGGCAAGATGTTCATCCTGCCGGTGCATTGAGATCAGCTACTTGCCGTAGCGGCGCTCCCACTCTTCGGAAGACATATTTTTAAGTCGATTTGCGGCCCGAAACGTACACCAGATGAAAAAACCGCTGATTGCTATGCCCGTCAGAGTAGGCCACCAAAGTAGATTCCGATAATCGGTAAGACAAAGGCCGAGGATAAGTGCAACGACGTAGAAGTAGCCGGTTCTTTGAAGGCGTTTGATGGTCTTTGTCTGTCCGGCCTTTCTAAACGGTGTGAGGTCCGCGGGCGTTGGCTTCATCCTTAGAAAGACAGTTATTGCCATCACAATCCAACCTAAGAAGAAAAATGCCGCGAATCGAACATGACCGAGCATTGCCAATGGAACAAAGACACACAACCCCGCAATAGTTAGGAGGACAAGTTTCGCGATGCGGCTCATAGCCAACAGTCTATCCGCTGATTGTCGTAGCACGTGGTGAGTTACTGGCGCTTCAATTCCAGCCCTTGAACCACGGATTGGTCTCCCGCTCCACGCCGATTGTCGTTTCGGCCCCATGCCCCGGAACCACCCGCGTCTCATCCGGCAGCGTCATCAGCTTGTCATGAATCGAGAACAGTAGCTGCCTCTGGTCGCCGCCCGGCAGATCCGTTCTTCCAATGGACCCGGCAAAAAGCGTGTCGCCGGCGAGCAGCAACTTCTCCGGAGCAAAGTGCAGACTGATGCTGCCCTGCGTGTGTCCCGGCGTATGCAGCACCTGGGCCTTGTGGTTGCCGATACCTACCACCATGCCTTCGCGCGCGTTCTCGTCCGGAGGGGCAACCTCCGGCGGAGCCACTCCCAGCCATCCGGCCTGAACATCCATCATGTCGAGCAGCGGCAGGTCGTTTTCATTCAGCAGAATGGGCGCTCCGGTAGCGCGCTTGAGCCGCAGCGCGCCGCCCACGTGATCGATGTGCGCGTGCGTCACGATGATCTGCTTGAGGGTGAGCTTGTGCGCAGCCAGCCGCTTCAGAATATGGGCCACGTTGTCGCCCGGATCCACGACCATGGACTCGCCCGTTGTCTCATCGCCCAGCAGCGTGCAATTGCACTGCAACATTCCGACGGGAAATATCTCCAGCACCATATAAAGAGAGTACAGCGACGCATCGAATATCCTGAAGACTATGCCGAACGACCTTATCCCGCCCGTCGCTCCCGTTCATCCCGTTGAGACCCGAATCCACAACCGTACCCTGACTGACGATTACGCCTGGCTGCGCGACCGCGACAACCCCGAGACCGTCGCTTATCTGGAAGCCGAGAACGCCTACTCGAACGCCGTGACCGCGGCGGACGGGCCGCTGCGCGAAACGCTCTACAAGGAGATGCTGAGCCACATCAAGGAGACGGACGTTTCAGTTCCCTTCCGCGAAAACCGCTTCTGGTATTACTCGCGCACCGAACAAGGGCTGCAATATCCCATCTACTGCCGCAAGCCCGGGCTGCCTGGGCGGCAGACAGAGGGCATTGACGACTCCGCGCCGGAAGAGGTGATTCTGGATGTGAACGAGCTGGCGAAAGACCAGCCGTATATGGCGGTGCATTCGCTCACGGTGTCAGACGACGGCAACCTGCTGGCCTTCTCCATCGACAACACCGGCTTTCGCCAGTACACGCTTCAGGTTAAGGACCTTCGCACCGGAGAGCTTCTCTCGGAGCGCGTGGAGCGCACCGGATCGACTGTGTGGGCCGCCGACAACCAGACGCTCTTCTACACGATTGAAGACGAGATCCAGAAGCGGCAGTACCGCTTCTATCGGCACACGCTTGGTCAGCCGCACTCGGAAGACGCGCTGATCTACGAGGAGACCGACGAGCGGTTCAACATTGGCGCGGGCCGCACGCGCGACGGCGAGTACCTGCTGCTGGAGTGCTCCAGCCACACCACCACCGAGGAGCGCTTTCTGCGCGCGGCTACGCCGGAAGCCCAGTGGGAGCTGATTGAGCCGCGCCGCGACAACATTGAGTATTACGCCGACCATCGCAAGGGGCTGCTCTACATTCGCGTGAACGACGCGGGCCGCAATTTCCGTCTCGTGACC
Source organism: Acidobacteriaceae bacterium (assembly GCA_025934135.1). Taxonomy (GTDB): domain Bacteria; phylum Acidobacteriota; class Terriglobia; order Terriglobales; family Acidobacteriaceae; genus Silvibacterium. The sequence continues at coordinate 5,691 of JAICYR010000065.1, forward strand.
GCGCCCCTCTCTGCAACGTCAAGCGCGAACTGGACGGAGATCATTCCCCACCGCGCGGACGTGATGCTGGAAGATGTGGACCTGTTCGCCACGTTCTACGTCGCGGTGGAGCGATGGGCGGGGCTGCCGCATCTGCGCGTGGCCGAGTTCGGGGCCGAAGGATCGGTTTCGCTCGTATCGCGCGAAATCGCCTTTCCCGAGCCGGCCTACACGGCGCATCCGCACACCAACCGCATCTTCGACACGACGAAGTATCGGTACGGGTACCAGTCGCTGGTGACGCCGGGATCGGTGTTCGAGTACGACGTTGCGACCGGCGAGTCGAGGCTGCTGAAGCAGGTTGAGGTGCTGGGGGATTTCGACAAGGACCGCTACGCATCGGAGCGCCTGTTTGCGGCGGCGAACGACGGAACGCCTGTCCCCGTCTCGCTGGTGTATCGCAAAGACAAATTCGAGCGCGGCAAGAACCCGCTCTTTGTCTACGGATACGGCTCCTATGGCTACTCGCTGCCGATTGCGTTTAACAGCAACCGACTGAGCCTGCTCGACCGCGGATTTGTGTTGGCCTACGCGCATATTCGCGGCGGCGGAGACATGGGCAAGCCCTGGCACGACGCGGGACGGCTGATGCACAAGCGCAACACCTTCACGGATTTTGTGGCCGCCACGCACTTCCTGCTCGACCAAGGCTACGGCGACCCCGCGCGCGTCGCCGCCGAAGGAGGCAGCGCGGGTGGCCTGCTGATGGGCGCGGTCGTGAACCTGGAGCCGGGACTTTTTCGCGCCGTCGTGTCGCATGTTCCGTTCGTGGACGTGATCAACACCATGCTCGACGCTTCGCTTCCGCTGACGGTGCCGGAGTACGAGGAGTGGGGCGACCCCAACCAGCCGGAAGCCTTCGAGTACATGCTGAGCTACTCGCCTTACGACAACCTGAAAGCTGGTTCCTATCCGGCGATGCTGGTCAAGACGTCGCTCTATGACAGCCAAGTGATGTACTGGGAGCCGGCGAAGTATGTAGCCAGGCTGCGGCGGCTGAAGACGGATGCGAATCCGCTGCTGTTGCACATCAACATGACCGCCGGGCACGGCGGCGCTTCCGGTCGGTACGACTACCTGAAGGAAATCGCGTTCGACTACGCCTTCTTAATCCGTCAGCTAGAAGTCGCGCCCTGAGCGCTCGCGGGTGCCCCACATCTCGATTCTGAGATGTGGGAGCCGGTTCGCTGAATGCTCCTAATCCGCTGTAGCACCACCCAGCTCAACACCGCCAGTGAGCCGTCGGTGAGGAGGCTCGCCCAGGCAGCGCCTTTCCATGACCAGAGCGGAATCATCCAGGCGCACAAGCCAAGGTTCAATACAGCGGCTGCGGCCTGCGTTGCCGTGCGATACCACTGCGAGGCCGAGGTCGTGATGGTTGTTCCCCAGGCGTAATGCAGGACGCGCAGCAGCGGCAGCAGACAGAGCCAGCGCAGGGCCGTTACGGATTCCTGAAACGATGGCCCGAATAGCAAAGGCAGCAGGCCCGCTCCGAAGTAAAGCGCGACTGCGGAGGCGAGTCCGTAAAGCGAGGTACGCCGCAGGATGCGGTTCGAAAGCGAGTGCGCGCGTTCCACGCTGTCACCCCCTTCGCGAAACAAACGCGGAGTGGCCGCAGCGTAAATGCTGTAGAGCGGGGCCGAAGCAACGTCGGCCACACGATACGCGGCTCCATAGATGCCAGCCGCGAAGGTGCTTCCCAGACTAACGAGAAAGGTCTTGTCAATGTCGTTGTAGAGCGAGATGGAGGAGTTGGAGAGCGAGAAGCTGAAGCCCTCGCTCCAGTCGCGGCGGCGCATCGGCCCGAACTTTGGCCATCCGAAGCGCGCGGTGACCAGCGCGAACGCGCCGAGGCCAACGACCATGGGAGCGATCCAGTAGATGCGCGCCCAGAGCAGTGCGTCAGCATGGCCTCCCCACCAGCGCGCGTAAGCGAAGACGGCCACGGCGAGCACCGCGCGTCCACAGTTCATCGCCGCCGTGAGCTTGGCCATGGCGCGCAACTGGCCCGCTCCCTGCAACGCGCGCCCGGCGAGTTGCGCCAATTTGCCGAAGAAGCCGTCGGAGACGGCGATCCACGGGACCAGCAAAACAAGGCTGGGCCGCAGGAATACGTGGCCCAGCGAAAGCGCGATAACCAGCAGCGCGACGAAGCCAATGGCCGAGACGCGCAGCGCCGATCCCCAGGTTGCGGCGAACGAAGCTCGGTCGCGGCTCACGTTGCGCAGCAGAATCATTTCCATGCCGCAACTGCTGAACTGGTTGAGCACGGCGACCAGCGCGACCACGCCCACGAACGCGCCGTACTCGCGGCTGCCCAGCGTGCGGCCCATCAGCACGAAGTAGACGGCTTGGAATCCGAGCGCGGCCATTTGCCCGCCGATCATCCACGCCGAGCCGCAACGGAGGCTCTCACTCATGGCCCGACCTTTGCCGAAACGTGGCCCAGCACCTTGTCGTACTGCTCTTCAAGCAGGGCCGTCTGGCGACGAAGGTTGAACAACCGCTCGACTCGGTGTCGGCCAGCCGCGCCCATTTGCGCCGCGAGCGGTTCGTTTTGCAGGAGAGCGAGCAGCGCATAAGCCAGCGCGTTTTCATCGCGCTGCGGAACCAGCAACCCGGTCTCGCCGTCCACGACTTCGATTCCCGGCCCGCGAAAAGCAACTACGGGAAGCCCCATGGCCTGCGCTTCGCAGACGACCAGGCACAACCCTTCGGAGTCGCCGTTTGCGGCAACAATGCTGGGGACCGCGACGACCGAAGCCCGGCGCATCCAATCCCGAACGCACTCCGGCGAGACTGCGCCAATAAATTCGTATCGATGCAGCGAGGTGCGGGCTTCTGCTTCGAGAACAAAGCGCAGCGGCCCGTCGCCCACAATAACCAGTCGGGCTTCGGGCATTTGTGCTTCGACCATCCGCATGGCGCGCAGCAGATGAACGCAGCCCTTCTTCTCCACGAGCCGGCCTACGAACAGAACCAGCGGTTCTTTAATACGAGACTCAGGCGGGCAGAAGGATTCCACGTCAATGCCGATGGGAAGCACTCGGAGCTTCTCCGGGGGAAAGCCGCGCTTGAGCGCGTTGTGGCCGATCCACTCCGAGACACAGAGGAACGCGCTCGCCCGCTCCCACAGATCATGCCTGCGGTGGAGATATGCGCGACCCAGGGGTGACGAATGCAAGCCCGCGTCGGTGCTGGTTACGTCGTATCCGTGCAGCGTGACGATCATGGGAACGCGCAGCCGCTGCTGGAGCGCCAGCGCGGCACAAGCGTCGGTAGCGAAGTGGGCGTGGATCAAATCAGGCTTGAGCGATTCAACCCGTCGCAGGAAGCCGGGGGCGAAGCCGGTGCGGAGATAAATCCTCCGTGCGATTTTGTCACGCAGTGAGTTAGTTCCGGCCAGGGCGATGACGCGAGACTCATCGAGTGCGACGCCGCCCGGGATACGCTTCAGTCCCGCGAACCACGGATCGTAACGTCGGAGCGCCACAGCCTGCGCGGCAATAAAGGTTTCGGACGGCGGCAAAAGTTCAGTGCGAAAGAACAGCACTCGCTTCATGCACGCTCCTTTCTGCAATCGAGGTGGCCAGCCCGTCCTCAACGGCGAGAAACTCGACGTTCGCCAGAGCCGCCACATACAGCGGCCAGAAAATTCCGTTGTAGATGAGAAGCGAATTTTCATCGAGGTCATAGAGCAGGATGAGCGCGAGTGCGAAGACCATCCAGACGATGCGGTCCACCTGCCCGGCACGCAAGTACGTCCATAGCCGCCGCCACGCGCGGAAGTAGCTCAGAGCGAACAGCAGCAGCCCAGCCGCGCCGAGTTCCAGCCAAATCTCAAGAAAACCGTTGTGCGCGTGGAAGACCATGAAGTGGACCGTCGCGACAACGCGAAACGCCTCGCCCTGAATGCCGCGCCAGAAGGCGTCGTATCCCCAGCCGGCGAGCGGGCGCTGAAGAATGAAGATCCTAGGTCTGCTTCCAGATGAGCGTTCGGCCTGAAAACGTCGCGTCGCGGCCCATCGAATGCAGCAGCGCAGGCAGCCAGAGCCACGCCGCAACCGCCGAGGCCGCCGTGAACCAGAAGGCGGCTAGCGCGGCGAGTACGAGGGTGCGGGCCTCCAGACGCTTCGCGACCACTAGCCCGGCCCACAACAAAAGCAGCGCGGCCTCGATGAGCCACGCCGAGCGCGACCCGCTCATGTACATCACGAACAGAAACAGCATCATGCTCGCGATGCGCTGCCAGGAGGGCTTCCAGTCGGCAAGCAAGACGGCGGTGGCCAGCACCATCATCCGTCCGCAGGCGTTCTTTTGCGTGAAGACGCCCTGCCAGTCGGTGTGGTGTCCGGCGGAGGCGTCCAGCCCGAGATGCGGGAAGCCCAGCGCCATAACGACGGTTCCCAACGCGAGGACCAACATCGTAATGCGTAGAATCGCAAGCTGGCGGCGGACAGGAAAGCGCATGGCCAGATAGAGTCCAAAAATTCCCGCCGACGCGAAGGCCACGGAGCGGCGCATGGTGTCCATCGGAAACTGCGACCACAAGGTTGACGCGACAACCAGAGCCGCCAGTGGCAGAGTCCACTGCATTGCGCCGAGCCAGCGAAAGACGCGCGATGCCTGGCGCAGCAGCAGATACGCGATGGCGGAGTAGACCACAAGCTGCGAGCCGATGCCGCCGTAGAACATGAGCCGGGTGGCTTCCCTTCCGGTTGACTCCAGAGCCTGGTTGGGAGCAATGAACGGGACGGCGCCCTGCACGGCAAAAAACGCGAGAATGCCCGCGCAGCAGAGTTCTTCGCCGGTGGTGCCACGATCCTTCGGACTATGCTCGGCCATTTCAGCGACCCGCGTAGATCAGGGCCGAACTGGCCGATGCCACGATGGCGCTGGTCCCCAGAACAATGTTTTTGGCAAGGCTGAACGGGATGTAGATGACGTCATCGGCGTGCAGCAACTCGTCGGGAGCTTCGCCTTTTTCGATTTCGCGCAGGGGCAGCGGCTCCTCGTCGAGGTGCCCGTTGACGTTGTGGATGACGCTCGCCTTCTTCACTTTCGCGGTGTGCCTCACACCGCCCGCGAGCGCAATGGCCTGTAGCACGGTCATGCGCGACTCGTTTTCCATGGTGTAACCACCGGGGTGGCCCACGTCGCCCAGCACATAGACGATGCCCGCTTTGGGAACAAGAATCGTGTCTCCGGGATCGACGGTGACGTTGGCCATGAGCGCATCGCCAGAGCGATTGGAGAGAAACACCCGCTCTTCGCGCTGCTTCGCTCCAGGCGCGCGCTCGATCATGATGTGGCGGTCGGCAATGGGAGTGAGCCCGCCGGCCATGGCCAGCAGATCGAGCAGCGTGCGCGGCGTGGTGATCTTGTAAGTGCCGGGCTTCTCTACCTGTCCGAGCACGGAGACGGGCTGCGTGGCGAACTCCTCGACAAAAACGGAAACGTTGGGGTGCTTGAGGTAATTGCCGTTGCGATATTTCGCCGCGATGGTCGAAGAAGCCGCCGCCGGATCAAGCCCGGCCACATGGACGCCGCCAATGAGCGGCAGGCTTACATCTCCGGAGTCGAGCACGCGGGCGTGCTGCTCCAACTCCGGCTCGCGCAGGAGGGTGACGTGCAGCAGATCGCCGGGGCCAATCAGCAGGCTTTCTTTCGCCGGAGCCTTGACGCCGTTGGCCGCGAGCGAGCCACCCACGGCGGGCGCGTCCTTTACAGGAGGCAGCGCCTTCGGCTCGAACCGCTGCGCTGACGCGGTTGCGAAGCAGGCGAGAGCGAGAGTAAGGAGCACGCTGGTTCTAAGCATGGCGCGCTGCCCTTTCATAGCCCGAAACTTTGTAGCCGTAGTAGGCGAAGTAGTCCGGCGAATTAGCCGGGACTCCGTTCATCACGACATCCAATTCAGCCTGCACGGGGAGATTCCGCCGCACCATCTGATAGCTGCGGCGCGCCGCCTGGAGGGTCGTCGATTCGTAGCGAACAACCAGCAGGGTCCGGTCGCAAAGATGCGCCAGCCTGGCCGCGTCGGGAACGGGCAGCACCGGCGCGCTGTCCAGCAGCACGAAGTCATATTGGGAGCGCCACTCGCGCACCAGCGCGTCGAAGCGGGATGAGGCGAGCAGGTCGGCGGAGTCCGCGCCCGCTTTGCCAGCCCAGATGACGGAGAGATTCGGCCCACGCGCATAGGCTTCGGGAGGAGCGCCGGAAGCAAGGGCTTCCGCAAGCCCCGTTGTTGGCTTGGCACCGAATAACGTGTGCAGCGAGGGGCAACGCAGGTCGGCATCGACCAACAGCACACGCGAGCCGGAGCGAGTGAGCGACACTGCGAGCGAAGCCGCGAGGCGGCTCTTTCCTTCGCCCGGAGCAGCGCTGGTAATGAGCACAACCTGAGACGATGCTCCGCGCGGCGGCAGTGCGTAGGAGCGGACAGTATCCAGTGTGGGGCCGTTCGCGGGCGCGTGGTTTCGTTTTCGCGTGAGCCGTAGCCGCCGAGCTTGCGGGAACTTCTGGACCACCCCGGCGAGGGGAATGCCCAGCGTTCGTTCGAGGTCTTCGATGGAGCGCACGCTGTTGTCGGCGGCCTCACGGACGAGCGCGCCCGCGCAGCTCAGGAAGAGTCCGCCCACGAGCGCCGCCGCGAAGCAGAGCGGAACATTGGGGCTGTGCGGATGGTCGGGAGGCGGGGCCATTCCCGCGCTCACGATGGTCAGGTTGGTGGCGCGCAGGCTGTCGAGCACCCCGGCCTCTTTGAGCTTGCCTAGAAGGTTGCGATACAAGTCGCGGCTGCCGTCGGCCTCCTCTTTGGCCAACTGATAGGCCGCCAGGCGGTCCTGCGCGGCTGTCGCAACATCCTTCTGCTTTTCCAAGGCGGTGCGGGCTGCGTCCTCCGCACGCTGGGCAATTTCGTAGTCGGTATGCGCGCGTGCGCCGATGCGCGCAATCTCCTGCTGGATGGATTTGTCGAGGCCATTCAGCTCACCGTGAAGCTCGGCCATCTCCGGATAGGCGCTGCCATAGCGCGCGCTGTCCTGGTCGATTTGCGCCCGCACCGTGGCCTGCTTTGCACGCAGGGTTTGCAGCAGCGCGAGCGAATTCGTCATGGCGGGACTGGCTCCGGAAGCCGCGTTCCCGGCGAGCCCTGAGATGAGATCGGGATCGCCCTGCTTCGCGACCTGCCAGATGGCCTGCTTCAGGATGCGGTTGGACTCGGCCGCCTCCAGCGCGCCGCTCAGGCCCTGCAGTCGCGTCAGCACCAGATTCTGCGAGGGGTCGCCGCCATAGACTCCCGTCCCCTGCTCGAGCTGGTCGGCGGTTTTCTGCAAATCCTCTGTCTGCTTTTTTAACCCGGCGAGTTGGCCGGAAAGCCATTCCGACGCTTGCTCGGTCGCTTGGAAACGCGACTCGAAAGTGTACTCACGCAGAGCGGCGATCAGGCTGTTCACGACCGCTGATGCGGTGTTTGGATCACGGCTCGAATAGCTGACGCCAATCAGCCGAGTTCCGGTTACCGGTTCGACTTTCAGATGACTGGCAAATATCCTGAGCGCGGCGTAGCGGCGGTTTGGGGCCTGAGCAAGCGGGACGTTCAACGGCTCCAGCGGCTTGCGCCAGAAGAAAAGATGGCTGACGAAGCCATGTTTGTGCCGCGGAAAATAATCCGGAGTTGATTCCAGTTTCAGGTCGTGGATGACCTTCAGGGCCAGCGCATTGGACTGCAGGATTTCGGCCTCGGTTTGCAGCGTCATGCTGGTGTCCAGAGCGTTGGAGTCGGAGGATGCCTCGCCTCCTGTCACACTGCGGTCCAGACCGAGCGTGCCTGGGCTGTTCCTCTGTACTTCGATCTGACCGGTGGCCATGTAGCGCGGCGTGGCGAGCAGGCAGTAGAGCGCCGCCAGCACCATGGCAGCCACTACGCTGACGAGCACTGTCCCGCGCCGCCGCCGAAAAATGGTCAGCAACTCGCCGAGGGTCCATTCCTTGTGATGGACAGGAGTTGACAGGCCGCTCGCCTCCAGCACGCGTCCCCGTTGTTCGATAAGGCCGCTCATCCGTTTCGCACCATCACGACCGAACCGTCGAAGTCGAAGCTGAAGTCCATTTCGCTCAAGCCGGCGGCGGTCATCACGTCCCGCAGGCGGCGGCGGTCTTGAGTTTGAAAGAGCAGGAAGCCGCTGCCGCCCGCGCCTACGAGCTTGCCTCCGGTTGCGCCGCCCTGGGTGCGCGCAAGATCGTAGAGTTCGTCGACGCGCTGGCTGGTCATGCCCGGCGAGCGTTCGCGCTTGCGCCGCCAGTGCGCGTCCATCAGCGGGCCGAATTCGGCGATGCTTCCAGCTTCCAATACGTTCTTGATTTCGCGGCCAAGCTCTTTGGTAAAGTGCAGGCCGTCGAGCATGGCCGCGTCATGGGTGAGCGAGCGCGTCTTCTGGTCGGCAAGCAATGCAGAAGCCTGCCGCGTGTAGCCGACGAAAAACAGCATGAGCGAATCGCGCAGCTCTCGGACGCGGTCCTCGGGCATTTGCAGCGGAGCCACGCGCACGTTGCCGTCGGTCGCATACTCCTGGCAAAGCAGCCCGCCGTAAGCGGCGATGTAGTGGTCCTGCTTGCCGACGGGTTCAGAGAGGCGCGTCATCTCAACCTCAATGGCTTCGCGGGCGAGCTTTTCCGCGCAGACAGGCTCGCGCTTGTAGGCATGCAGCGCGTGCATAAGGCCGACGCCGAACGCTCCCGATGATCCGAGTCCGGTGCCCGCCGGAACATCGGCCACGCTCACAACTTCGAACGGTTCAGGGACCTGGTGCATCTCCAGCACCTCGCGTACGAGCGGATGCCGAATTTCCGACCGGGTCGCGGTATGCTCCATCTCGGAATACTTGAGGAAATAGCCGGGGAGAAAACTGCGGTTCACCGTGATGTAGACGTACTTGGTGATGGCCGCCGAGAGCACGAATCCGCCGAACTCGCGCGAGTAGGAAGGCAGGTCGGTCCCGCCTCCGCCGAGCGAGATCCGCAGCGGAGTGCGAGTCATAATCATGCCGGAACTCCCGCCGGCAGCAGCCGCCCGCGCAGAAAGGCATCGGTTTCAGCGAGGCCCGCCGGAGAGCCGATTTCGTAGAAACGCTCGGAGACTTCAAACCCGGCCATTTCTCCGCGCGCGATCAGGTCGCGCTGGATTTCTGAAAGGTCAAACTCCGAGCCTTGCGGCAGGCCCGCGAATGCCTGCGCCGAATAGAGGCCGAGGCCATAGTCGATGTGCCGCGTCGCCGGGTCGCGCGAGGCTTTTTCGTAGCGCAGGATTCTGTTGGCCGTAAATGCAACGTTGCTTTTGTCCCAGCGGTTTTCGTTTCGAAAGACCGTCATGAGTCCGCGCTTGCCGGACTCCTCAAAGGTGCGCAGGATTGGGGCGAATTCCGCCGTGAGATAGCTGTCTCCGTACATGACCCAGAAACGCGGCCCAAGCAGCGGCAGCGCCTTCAGAATCGCGCCTCCGGTGCCGAGCAGCGGCGGGCCGTCGTAGGAATAACGGACGCGGCAGCCGAAGCGGGAGCCGTCTCCAACAAATTCGGCGATAAGCCCGCCGAGGTGCCCGCAGCAGATGACGACGTCCTGAATTCCCTGCCCTGCAATCAAACGAAGTTGATGCGCGATGAATGGCTCGCCCGCGGCTTGGAGCATCGATTTGGGGACGCGCTCGGTGAGTGCGCCGAGGCGCTTGGCCAGACCTCCGGCGAGCAGGGCCAGCGGTGGCATTGGGTCAGGCGGGCACGCAGTCATCGACGCGCTCCTTCCTGAGATCGTTTGCCATAGTGTTCAAAGATCGCCGCATCGCTTCGCGGCTGTCGAATCGCGGAGTCCAGCCCAGCGCCCGAACGCGGGATGAGTCGAGCCGGACGACGGGAACATCGCCCTTCCAGCCGCGGTCGCCGCCTGTGTAGTCAAAATGCGGCGAAGGGTTGATGCCGAGCGTCTCCACCGCAAGCTCCGCAATTTCCGTCACAGTTATAGCGTCTTCGGTCGCCACGTTCCACACATGGAACCCGGACTCAGTCTGCTTATTTGCCAGCAGCACCGCGCTGACAACGTCGCTCACATCCACGTAGCTCTTGCTCTGGCGTCCATCGCCCAGAATGCGCAGCCGCGACGGGTCCTGTCGCAGGCGGCGCAAAAAGTCGAAGCCGACGCCGTGCGTTTGTCGCGCGCCCACGACATTCGCGAAGCGGAACGCGCAGCCGGTGATGCCGAACATGGCGCAGTAGCTGGCGATGAGAGCTTCTCCGGCGAGTTTGCTGGCTCCGTAGGTTGAAACCGGCTGGAGAGGCGTCGAATCTTCGTTGAGCAATGTCTCGCCGCGCTCGCCGTAAACTCCGCTGCCAGAGGCGTAAAGGAGCCTGTTGACTCCTGCCCGCCGCATGGCTTCCACGACGTTGTTCGTGAGAAGCGTGCCTTGGTAGAAGTCGATTTCTGGCTCGGTGACGGCGCGCGCAATGTCAGGATTGGAGGCGAGGTGAATGACGAGGCCGTGCCCGCGCATTGCGGTCGTCAAAACCTGGAGATTGGCTGCGTCGCCTCGAATTATTCGCAGGCGTGGATCTCCGGAATGATGCGCGAAGTGCTGCTCGCGACCGGAGGAGAAATTATCGAAGATCGTGAGGCGGCGGGTGTTGGACAGAGCAAGCATCGCATCGGCAAAGTGGCTGCCGATGAATCCGGCTCCGCCTACAATGCAGACGCTTGTGTCGCCGCCGTTCGGGATGCATTCGCGCATAGCTGGGTAAAGGTGGTGCTAAGTCCAGAGTTAGAAATATGACTGGATTTTCCGCAACGGTACCACCTCGACCCAAAATGAAACAGATTACTTAAGTTATTAATATGTATCGGTTTGAGATTGACGCTCCGAGCGCATGCGTTGCCTGATGAGCTTAACGCTTCTGGAGGAGGATGCTGTTGCAGCAATCGCTCATCACCGTAGGCCTTCCGGTACACAATGCGATGCCGTATCTGCCGGAGGCAATGGAAAGCCTGCTGGCGCAGCAGTACTCAGGGTTCGAGATTCTGGCAATTGTGGATGGAGCGACCGATGGAAGCCTTGAGTATCTGAGCTCGCTGCAAGCGAGGCCGAGGATTGGGAGGCGGCTACGGATTCTGACGCAGGAGAACCAGGGCGTTACGGCAACGCTGAACCGGATGTTGCGTGAGTGCCGCACGCCATGGCTGGTTCGTCAGGATGCGGACGATGTTTCCCATCCGGAGCGGACGGGGCGGCTGCTCTCGGCCATTGAGGCCGCACCGGATGCGGGCATGTTCTACTCGCTGGCCAATTATCATCCGCGCGGAAGGGCTGTTGGACGTTTCCGGTGCTCGCGCGGTAGTCCGGTGCAGCTTCGCCAGATTGTTCGCAAAGGTTATCTGCTGTCGATTTGCCATCCTACGGTTGCGCTGAACGTGGAGAAGACCCTGGCGCTGGGCGGCTATCGCATTGGCCTGCATAACGAGGACGCGGATCTCTGGTGGCGCATGGCTCTGCAGCATGAAATTCATTGCATTCCAGAGGAGCTGGTCGGGTTCCGGCAGAACGCGGCAAGCGTGAGCGCGCGCAATCTTGCCGGGCAAATGCTGGCGTCAATTTACGTGCAGTACCTGCTGATTTCGCACCTTACGGGCCGCGCACCGTGTCCGTTCGCGGCGGTGCGGGCGCATCTTCAGGGATTTCTCTCCACAGGAAGACTGCGCGCCAAGGAGCGATTGCGGGAGTTCAACATCCGGCTCGCGCAGAGAAGCCGTATCCGCGCGGCCGGTGCACTGGCTGCGTCGGCGCTGGCCTCACCGGGGTATCTGCTTGAACGGCTGCGCGATGAATGCGCGCCATCACGCACCGGCGCTCCCATTATGAATGGAATCGCGCCACAGCTTTTCTTTCGGCATCAGGAGGCTTTATGGCAATAGCTCCTTCCCTGTCGCCGGGGATCCTCGCGTCCAGCCCGCGCTTGGCTGGGCCTCACGTATCGAGTCTGGCCGTGCCGCGGCTGCCCCGGTTTTTCCTGAATGGAATTCCCATCGATCGAGTTTCGCTGGACGATGCGGCCGCGTGGGTGCTCCACACGATCAAAACAAAGGCATTGGGCAGGCCGCTGCTCATCATGGGGCCGAACGCGCAACTGATGACGCTCGCGGCACGGCAGCCGAAGTTCGCTGAAGCGCTGCGCTCGGCTGATCTCTCAGTCCCGGACGGAATCTCCGTGGTGCTTGCGGCACGTTTGCTGGGGCATCCCGTGCCGGAGCGCGTTCCGGGAGGCGAGTTGATGGAGCGGCTTTGCGTTGAGTCCGCGCGACACGCGCTCTCGGTGTTTTTCCTGGGAGGGCTTCCCGGCGCGGCGGAGGGAGCGGCGCGGAGGTTCGCGAACGCGAGTCCCGGATTTCGGCTTGCGGGAACCTACTGCCCGCCGTCCGGATTCGAGAATGATCCGTTCGAGTGCGCGCGCATTCGCCGACGCATCACGCAGGCCAGGCCCGACCTGCTGTGCGTGGCCTTCGGCGCTCCCAAGCAGGAGTTGTGGATGCGCGAGACCTGCCCCACGCTGCCGATTGGCGCGGCCATTTCCGTTGGCGCCGCGCTCGACACGCAAGCCGGGCTGCGCAAACGCGCGCCCAAATGGACGCACCGCATTGGCTGCGAATGGCTCTACCGGCTGGCGCGCGAGCCGCGGCGGCTGTGGCGAAGATACCTGATTGGAAACACGCAATTCCTGTTGCTGGTGGCGCGCGAGTGGCGGC
>JAICYR010000169.1 GCA_025934135.1 Acidobacteriaceae bacterium
GTCCTCGGGCTTCTTCTTGTAGGCCTGGTAATAAAGTTCGTAGGCCGCCGAGATGTCATCTCGCTCCTCGGCCGCCTGCCCCTGCTTGTAGAGCTTGGACGCCGAAGGCCCGTCAGCAGCCAGCGCTTGCGGCATAAAGGAAAAAAGCGAAAGCCCCATCATCAGGACCAGCGCGACGCAGGATGCCCACTTCAAACGTTGCTTGTTCATGAAACTCCGGCAGGCTGGGGTTGGAGGCGTCCTAAAATGCTCGAAGTCCGCGCGCAGCCGTGACTTCCACTCGCTGCCGCCTGTCGCGGGACGCACTTTAAGTATATCAGTCGCATGTTTTGATTTCGTTCATTCCAAAGAGCAAATTTCCAATCTTGTACCAGTTCTTAGTCCTTGTTTTTCCTGAACACTGAACACTGGCCTTTCCTGACCGCTGACCGCTGAACGCTGAACGCTTGCTTTTTTCCTGCTAGCATTGACTTCTGGAACCCCGCCCATGCCCCGGCAAAGCTCCCATTCCAATATTCAGGCCCCGCAAAAAAACAAGCCGCGCGACCCCGTCGCATCCGGCGAGCGGGACGCCGCCGTGAACCGCGCCGCCGGGCATAATTATTTCCTTCTCGACCGCTTTGAGGCCGGCGTGGCCCTGCGCGGGACCGAGGTTAAGTCCATTCGCGAAGGCAAGGCCAATCTCAAGGACGCCTACGGCATCATCAAGGACGGCGAGGCCTTCCTGCTCAACGCCCACATCGGGCCTTATTCTCACGGCAACTCCAGCAATCATGATGCGCTGCGGACAAGGAAACTCCTGCTGCATCAGCAGGAAATCCGCAAGCTATCCTCACAGACGCAAATCAAAGGGCATACGCTCATCCCCACCCGGCTTTACTTTCGCCGGGGGCGCGTGAAGTGCGAGCTGGCCGTGGCCAAAGGCAAGCAGGACTGGGACAAACGGGAAACCGAGCGCCGCCGCGAAGCCGACCGCGAGGCCCGCGCCGCCATCGTCCGCAACAAAGCCAAATACGCGGGCTAACACTCCATCCCTGACCGCTTGGCCCCTGCTCTCCTGACTCTGGCCCCTGTGTCACCCAGACACCCAAACCCTGCCGCGTTACCATCCAAAGCAAGGCAGAAAGGTACGGACAGGCCCATGCGACGACTCTGCTGCAATTTTCTGGCGGCTCTTTTCCTCATCACCCCGTTTCTCCCCATTACGCTCCACGCCCAGCGCAACCGCGACCCGCTCACCGATCAGGAAGCTGACCAGGTTGCCAACCTGCGCGACAAGCCCAACGACCGGGTCAAGCTCTTCCAGAAGTTTCTTCAGGAGCGCATCGATTCCATCCAATCCATCGGCCCCAACCCCGCCACGGACGACCGGAAGGCCGACCTTCGCGCCAAGTATGAGGAGTTCACCCACATCACAGACGAGCTTCAGGACAACCTCGACACCTTCGACCAGGCCCACGCCGACATCCGCAAGTCCCTCAAGGACCTTGTTCCCGCCACCACCAAGTGGGTCGCCGTTCTGAACAAGCAGGCTCCCAATGGTCAGTTCGACGACTTTTCTCGCAAGACCGCCCTTGAAGCCGCCCAAAGCGCTAATGACGAAGCCGAGAAACTCTACAAGAGCCAGAAAGAGTACTTTGAGCAGCACAAGGACGAGCGCGGCAAAAACGGCTCCGGACCCAGCTAGGGACCCAGCGTTCAGCGGTCGGCGCTCAGGGTTCAGAAAGCCGCTCGCTCCTGCCCCTGTAAACTAAACATGAACCCGTGAGTAACGACCCAACCCACACCGAAACCCACGACGGCTTCGAGGGCGATTACCGCCCCACATCTTCCGCCGCCGCGCCCGCGCCTCCTCGCGTCGATCCGCTCCAGCTTGAATTTCTCATGCGCATTGCCGATGCGCTCAACACCACGCTCGATCTCCAGACCCTGCTCAAGCGCACCGCCGACCTGGTCCGCGCCGTCATTGACTACCGCATCTTCGCCATCCTGCTCATCAACGACCGCACCAACGACCTCCGCATGAGGTTCCAGACCGGCCACACCTCGGACATCGAACGCAAGCGCATCAAGCTCGGCGAGGGCATCGTTGGCCAGGTCGCGCAGCAGCGCCAGGCGCTCCTCGTCAACGATGTGAGCAAGGCTCCAAATTACATCAGCGCGAACCCCCAGGTTTGCTCCGAGCTGGCCGTCCCGCTGATCGTGAAAAACCGCCTCATCGGCGTCATCGACATCGAGTCCGAGCACCTCGATTTCTTCAAGCCCGAGCATCTGCACCTGCTCCAGCTCACCGCCTCGCGCATTGGGCAGGCTATCGAAAACGCCCGCCTCTACACCCGGGTTGCGCGCCAGGCGCAGACGCTCGAGGTGCTGAACGAAATCAGCCGCGACCTGACGTCCATCCTTGACCCGGACGAATTGCTGCAGCGCATCAGCCAGCTCCTGCGCCGCATCATCGACTTTCAGATATTCTCCATCTGGCTTGTCGATGAACACGAGGGCGTCCTTGAAAACCGCTTCGCGCTGCGCTTTGGCGAGCGCTTTCATCCGGAGAAAAAGCTTCCCTTCGACGTTGGCCTGGTGGGCGCCGCCATCGCCTCCCACCGCCTCGTCCGCGTCGGCGATGTCCGCAAGGACCCGCGCTATGTTGAAATCAATCCCGAGACGCGCTCGGAAATGGCCGTGCCCCTCGTCTACAAAGGCAAGGTCATCGGCGTGCTCGACCTTGAACACACCCGCGCGCAGGCCTTCAACGAGGACCACGAGCGCGCCCTTTCGACGCTTGCCGGACAGGTCGCCATTTCCATCGAAAACGCCCGCCTTTACCAGCGCGTCACGCAGCAGGAGCAGCGGCTGGAGCGCGACATGGCCATGGCCCGCGAGGTCCAGCTACGGCTGCTGCCGCCCATCAAACCCACACACACCAATGCCGAGTTCTCCGCGCGCTTCATTCCGGCGCGCACCATCGGCGGAGACCTCTACGACCTTATCCAGTACGACCCCAATCGATCCGCCATCGCCCTCGGCGACGTAAGCGGAAAAGCCGCGCCCGCCGCGCTCTACGCCGCGCTGGTCAGCGGAATCATGCGCTCCGCTGCGAGCCTCGCCCTTTCGCCTTCGGCCCTGCTGCGCTCGCTTAACAATTCCCTGCAGGACCGCAAGCTCGACTCACAGTATGTGGTGATGCTCTACGCCGTTTGGAACGACGCCAACCGCACCCTCCAGGTCGCCAACGCCGGAGCCACCCAGCCGATTATCTGTCGCGGTGGCGAGGTCGAAACCATCAAGGCGGAAGGCTTCCCGCTCGGTCTCTTCCCCAACGTCGAGTACGAGGAGTTCACCCTCTCGACGCAGCCAGGCGACTCGCTGCTCTTCTTCAGCGACGGCATCACCGACGCGCAGAACGAGGCCGGGGAAATGTTCGGAGACGACCGCCTCAAAGTCGTCGTCCAGAAGAACCACCAGAAGCCCGCCTCAAAAATCGCCGACGCCATCCTCGCCGAAGTCGGCAAATTCCAGCACGGCAAAGAACACTTCGACGACGAAACCATCGTCGTTCTCAAAGTTCTGTAATCCGCCCTCACTCCTCCCTTAGCGCCTGATCGGGTCGACCGCGCCGGGAACCTACCGTCCGGAATCGAAAAACGGTGTCCGGTATCGGACGCCACGAAAGCAAAAGCGCCGCAGCTTGGGGCCACGGCGCTTCTGTCTAGCTAAGGTTCGTTTTAGGCTGTAACCGGCTCCGCCGCGTCCACCTTGTCGTACCAGGAATGGGCGGCCTGTAGCGCGCGGTTCACGTTGTTGATGTTCTCCACGCCGGTCGTGCTCAGCCACTCCTCGAAGGCTTTCGCGCCCTTCTGGGCATAGACGGCGATGCCGTCCTTCCAGGTGGCGCGTCCGCAGAGGACGCCGTTGAAGCTGGTGCCGCTCTCCGCCGCAAGCTCCAGCGTCTCAATGAACACGGGATTGCTGACGCCCGCTGACAGGTAAATGAACGGCTTGTGCGTCGAGGAAGCCGACACCCGGAAGTGCTCCAGAGCTTCGGCGCGCGTGTATGCCTGCTCGCCTTTGAAGGCTTTGGTGCCGGCGACGAACTCCATCTGGATGGGGACCTCGACCTTCAGCACGTCGACTTCGTAACGGTCCTTGCCGAACTCCTCCATCGATCCGGTCACGACGTCGGGCTTGCGCTTGGCATAGGCCAGGGTCTTCTCTCCTTCGCCGTGGACGTCGTAGCCCACCAGTTCCAGGAAGAACGGAATATCATTCGCGCGGCACTCATCACCGATGCGCTCGACCCACGCCTGCTTCAGGTCGTTGATGCCCGACTTCTCATACGGCGTGTAGTACAGCAGAATCTTGATGCAGTCAGCTCCGGCTTCCTTGAGCCGCCGCACCGACCACAGGTCGAGCAGATCGGGCAGGCGGCCGGGAGTGGTCGCGTCGTAACCGGTCTTCTCATAGGCCAGCAGCAGACCCTTCCCATTGCGTCGCTTCGATGCGGGCAGGCCGTACTCGGGATCGAGCAGAATGGCCGAGGCGTGCTTGGTCAGCACCTCCGTCACCAGTTCCTTGAACTCGATCAGCGCCGAATCGGGAAGGTCCGCCACGCCCTTCTCCTTGGCCAGCGACTTCTTGAGCGATCCGCGCTGGTCCATGGCGGCCGCCGCAATCACGCCGCGCTTATCAGACACGGCCTTCATCCCGGCCAATTTGCCGGGGGTAAGCTTGGTAGACATTGTTGGTTCTCCTGCTCTCTAGCCTGTCGCCAGGCGTTATTTGCCTGCATCACAGGCAGGTTTGGATGGAAAACAGCGATCAATATCAGTGTAAACGAGGAGAGGACGGGATTGCGGGGAGAATGTTCGAGCGTGGCGCGCTAACAAAGAGCGCGTGAACAAACTACCGCCGAGGAACAGAAAAAAGCCCGCTCCGAAGAGCGGGCCTGAAGAACAGCAATCGGTCTTACCGGTGTCCACCGTGGCCGCCGCCACCGTGACCGCCGCCACCGCCATGGAAGCCACCGCCTCCACCACCGTGGAAGCCACCGCCACCGCCGCCGTGGAATCCGCCGCCGCCACCGCCATGGAAGCCACCGCCGCCACGGGCCGCGCCGAAGCTGCCGGAAGCGTGCCCTCCGCCGCCGAAGCTACGGGAGGGTTGGGAACCAAAGCTGCGGATGGTGTGCGTACCGCCAAAGCTACGCGACGGCTGGGCTCCGAATCCGCGGGAGCCGCCAAAATTACGCGACGGTTGCGAGCCGAAGTTGCGGGAGCCGCTGAATCCGCGCGAACCTTGCGAGCCGCTGAAGGGGCGAATTGTACCGAAGTTCCGGGAGCCGTTCTGGCCAAAGGAGCCGCGATAGTTCGACCTGCCCTGGATGGACGTCCGTCCGCGATAGGCATTGCGTCCGGCATTGTTGGAGTAATTGCGTCCTCCGCGGTTTTCATAAAAGGGGCGGATCGCCTGCCGGCCGTTATAGCCGTTCCGGTAGCCGCGTCCGTCACGATCGCGGTAGCCACGTCCGTCATGATCGCGATAACCGCGTCCATCATAATCGCGGTAGCCGCGACCGTAATATCCATGTCCGTAGCGTCCGTAGCGGTCGCCGTAATATCCACGTCCATACCAGCCGCGGTCGCGCCAGCCGTAATAGCCTATGCTGCTATAGCCCCATCCCCAGGGACGCCCGTACCACCCGGTGTACCAGGGGCCTGCGCCGATGAAGAGGCCGTCATAAAACCAGTCATCTCCGTAATATCCGTAGGGCGCGCAGGTATAAGGATAATAAGAGTAGTATCCCCATTCGCAGACCGGCGGGCCGGCCACATACACCGGAGCGGGATAGGCATAGACGCTACCGAGACCGATTGCAACAGAAACCTGACCGTGCGCGGCGGAAGGCACGAGCGCCAAAGCTCCAGCCAACATAGTCGCCAATCCGAGTGAGCGTAGCAAGCGCATGATTGAACCTCCCTCGCCGGCCCCGGAGGTCTTTGCTCCGGAGCGGCGCGACCCGCGCGGACAGCCGGGCTGGTTTGCCCCGGTCCGCTGCCGGGCCTGTGGTTATTAACATTAGATGAAGGGAAAAGTTGCGCGGTTCGATGCCGCAAATTGCGTGGCTGGATGCCACCCGCCCCGAGCACTTGAGGATTCAGCAACTTATCTGACGTCCCGATTCAGCAAATTATCTGACGCCGGGACGCGCCCTGCTCCATCGAATGGGTAGACAAAAGAACGGAGGGAATTCGCAAAATGGAACCTCGCTTTAACGGATACAAGGCCGCGCCGGGAGCCTACAAGGCGATGATCGGCCTCGAAGAATATCTCCACAGCAGCGGACTCGAAGAGGGATTGCTGCACCTTATCAAGCTGCGCGCTTCGCAGATCAACGGCTGCGCCTATTGTCTGGACATGCACTGGAAGGACCTGCGGGCCATAGGCGAAACCGAGCAGCGGCTTTATTCGCTCGACGCCTGGCGCGAGTGCCCGTGGTACTCCGACCGGGAGCGGGCGGCGCTGGCCTGGACCGAGGCCGTCACGCTCGTCGCCAACGGGCACGTCCCCGACGGCGTGTACCAACAGGTGAAGCCGCACTTCACGGAAAAGGAACTGGCCGACCTGACCCTCGCCATCGCCACTATTAATTCCTGGAACCGGCTTTCCATCGCGTCGCGCACGGAGCCGGGTACCTACCAGCCGAGGAAAGCTGTTGCAGAGCAAGTAGTTACGTAGCTAATGACCTCCGGCGGGGGCTGAAAAACCCCTGCCGAGTTTTCCACAATTCGATCCACTTCAGGACGCCGCGCCCGCTTGCCCTCCCTGTCCGGATGGGCTAAGGTGGCCAACAGCGTCATTTTTACGTCTAGTTCAATGCCATCCGCGGATAACCCCGGCGATGGATCTCCTCTTCATACCTAGGAGGAAGGACTTGGACTTGCTATGTGGATCCTGAACTTTCACG
This sequence comes from Acidobacteriaceae bacterium, assembly GCA_025934135.1. GTDB lineage: Bacteria > Acidobacteriota > Terriglobia > Terriglobales > Acidobacteriaceae > Silvibacterium. The sequence continues at coordinate 6,965 of JAICYR010000169.1, forward strand.
AGATATTGGCACGCCTCTCAAGCCTGACCGATTACCTGCCGGCGGTGCTTATCACCCTGGCTGTGGCCGTACTCATCGCCTGCGCGGTGGGGTGCATGTGCGAACCCTGCGAAGAGAACGACGACATCTTCCA
>JAICYR010000068.1 GCA_025934135.1 Acidobacteriaceae bacterium
ACAAAAGCGCTCGACATCACGCCAAATCTTGAGCCCCTGTTCGGGACCCGCGATGAAAATTTGAGGCTCATGGAAGACATGCTCCATGTGCGCATCGAGATGAAGCAGGACGCCGTGGAAGTGGTGGGCGCGGAGGAGAACGTTGCGCGAGTGCAGCGCATCTTCAGCGACTTTGAAGCTTTGCGCCGGTCCGGAGTCACCCTCCAAAACGGCGAATTGAACGGGATGCTGCGGCTGGTGGTTGCCGACCCTTCCGTTACGCTGCGGAGCTTAGTGGAAACAGGCCGCCAGCGCTCGGCGGGCATTAAGCGAATGGTGCAGCCACGGTCGCTGAATCAGCGGCGTTATGTGGACGCAATTGACTCACTCGACATGGTGTTTGGCATAGGCCCGGCGGGTACGGGGAAGACGTATCTCGCGGTGGCTATGGCGGCGTCGGCGCTGCTGGCCAAAAAGGTGAGCCGCATTGTTCTGGTTCGTCCGGCGGTGGAAGCGGGCGAACGGCTTGGATTCCTGCCGGGCAGCCTTCAGGAAAAAGTTGATCCTTACCTGCGCCCTTTGTACGACGCGCTCTACGATCTGCTGGAGCCGGAGCGGGTGGACCGCATGCTGGAGAAAAACGCCATTGAAATTGCTCCGTTGGCGTTTATGCGAGGTCGCACGCTGAACGACGCCTGTGTGATTATGGACGAGGCGCAGAACACCACCAGCGAGCAGATGAAGATGTTTCTGACCCGGCTGGGCAACAACTCGAAGGCGGTGATCACGGGCGACATCACCCAGATCGATCTGCCCAACCCGCGCCGTTCCGGACTGATTGAGGCCCAGACGGTGCTGGAAGGAGTGGACGGAATCGGCTTTGTCCACTTCGAGAGCGGCGACGTGGTGCGGCACCATCTGGTGCAGCGCATCATTCAGGCTTACGACAGCTTCGGGCGCGTGCAGCCGGAGCTTCCGCTGGAGATGGGAGAATCCGGCGAAGCGGTCAAGAGGCCGGTGAGCTAATGCAGTCCCTGCTATACCATAGAGAAGGAGGGCTTTTGGCCCTCCTTCGCTTTTGCCCACGTTCATGATTCTCGTCGAACCTGCGATACGCGCCCAATACGGGCGCTCCGACTTTACGAAGAAAGACCTGGAAACCTTTCTGGCCCAAGCCCGTCGCGCGGCGGGGTTGGCTGGTGCGGTGTCCGTTCTGCTGACCGGTGACGCTGAGATACAGCGGCTGAACCGCGAGTTTCGCGGTAAAAACAAACCCACGGATGTTCTGTCGTTCCCCGCCGGAGAAAACGCGGGCCGCAGCCGAACTGCGGGCGATCTGGCGATTTCGGTCGAAACGGCATCGCACGCGGCGCAGCGGCTCGGGCATGCGCTCGTACTGGAACTGAAGGTGCTTCTGCTGCATGGAACCCTTCATCTGGCCGGGTATGACCATGAGACCGACTCAGGCGAAATGGCGCGTAAGGAAGAGACGCTGCGCAGGAAGCTGGGACTGGCGCAGGGCTTGATTGCGCGGACAAACGGCCACCATCGAGGTCGAAAGCCATGAGGATCGCGGTGGCGGTTGTGATTCTGTTGCTGCTGGTTGTGCTTACGCTGGCCTCCTACGTGGACCGGCTGTATTCGGAAATGGGCAAGTTTCTGGCCCGCGAGTTCGAGGAAAATATTGATGCCTGGGAGCAGCGGGTTGAGCCGCGGTTGGGCCTGAGCCGCGAGCACATCCGGCTCTCGGCGGCCATCCTTACGCAGCTTTCGCTCGGCTGCGTCATGCTGCTGTTCGGCGTGCTGATTTTTTATCACCGCGCGGCGGCACAAAGCCTGGCGGCGGAAATAGGACAGGCGGTGCTGGGCATCATCGTGGTGATTCTGTTCTGCAACCAGTTTCTGCCCTTTGTCTTTTTCACGCGCACGCGCGGCGAGTGGATTCTGCGCTGGCGCGGCGTGCTGATGGTGCTGTTTTACCTGATGACCCCGGTGACGCTCTTTCTGGGGTTTCTGCTGTCGATTGCCGCGCTGGCGGAAAGCACCCCGAAGTCGCAGGACGAAACCGTGCTGGAGGCGGTGGAAGCGCTGATTGAGGCGGGCGAGGAAGAGGGGATTCTGGAAGAGAGCGACCGCGAGCTGGTGCGCTCGGTAGTGGAATTCGGTGACAAGCTTGTGCGCGAGGTGATGACGCCGCGTCCGCGCATGTTTGCCGTCCCGGGCGAAACTACGCTGGAGGCTTTTCTGCGCATGCTGGAGACGGAGGACTACTCCCGCGTGCCCGTCTATAGGGGGTCGCTCGATCACATCACGGGCATCGTGTTCGCGCACGACCTGCTGCGGATTCGCGACGAGGAGGCGCGCACGCGGACCGTGGCGGATATTCAGCGCGCGGCGGCATTTGTTCCCGAGACCAAGCGGGTCAACGAACTGCTGCGCGAAATGCAGCGCGCAAAGCAGCACATGGACATTGTGATTGACGAGTACGGCGGCGTGGCCGGGCTGGTGACCATCGAAGACCTGATCGAGGAGATCGTGGGGGCCATTACCGACGAGCACGAGACCGAGGAAGCCGAGGCCATGACGCGGGAGCCGGATGGGTCGTGGGTGGTTCCGGGAAATCTGGAAGTGGACCGCATGGGCGAGCTGCTGGACGCGGAGCTTCCGGAGCAGTCGGAGGCGACGACGGTGGCGGGGCTGGTCAGCGAGGTAGCGGGGCGGATTCCCCAGGCCGGCGAGGTGATTGAGCGGTACGGCGTGCGGTTTGAGATTCTGGCCTCGACCGACCGCCGCATTGAGCGGCTGCGCGTGAGACACGCGGAGAACGGCGAGCAAACCGCATAAAGTCTTGTCCTAAAATGTTCGGTTATTGATCTGAAATTGGTAAACTAATAATAGAGAGAGAATCAGGACGGATCGCCTCCGGGCGGTCCGTTTCGCTTTATGCTTGAAATTCTCCGGCAAATTACTGCAATCAAAGAAGCTGCCGGAAAATTCTTTAGAGTCAACAAAATACAGCAACCTGCTTTTCAGAAAACTTAATAGAATGAATCAGTTGTAGTGCTGTCTGGATTTTTTGTTTGTAAAATCCGCAGCCCCAAAGCAGGTCGGGGCTGCGGCGAATGAGTCGAGGTCCATTTTGAAATCGGGATTCGTATCCATTATCGGACGTCCAAATGCGGGCAAGTCCACCCTCATCAACGCCCTTGTCGGCGAGAAGGTGGCCATTGTCACGGCCAAGCCGCAGACTACCCGCACCCGCATCCACGGCGTGCTCGATGTCCCGGCAATGAAGGGCAAGCATCCTGCGGCGCAGATCGTTTTCGTGGATACGCCGGGGGTCCACAAGCCGGGAAGCTCGCTCGACCGGCGCATGATGCAGGAGGTCCACGACGCGCTGGAGGCGCGCGACGCTGTGCTGCTGATTGTGGACGCGACGCGGAGGCTCGATTTGCCCGACGATTCCGGCGGGCCGCAGGGCAAGACTCCCGCAACGCGGCAGGAAAGCGAAGACGCTTTCGTTTTCGAGCTGCTGCGCAAGCTCGACTGCCCGGTGTTTCTGCTCATCAACAAGATTGACCGCATCGAACGCGCGAAACTTCTGCCGCTGATCCAGCGGTTGGCGTCGCTTTACGATTTTGCCGAAGTGATTCCCATCTCCGCGCTCAAGCGCGACGGGCTCGACCGGCTGCTGGCGAAGCTCATCGAGGCGCTGCCGAAAGGAGAGCGGTATTTCCCCAAAGACCAGTTCACCGATCAGCCAGAGCGGTTTCTCGTCGCGGAACTCATCCGCGAGCGCATCCTCATGGAGACCGGCGAGGAGGTTCCGTATGCCTCCGCCGTCGTCATTGAGCGGTTCGAGGAGCCGGAGCCCGGGCAGAAGTCGCCGCTGACGCGCATCGCCGCCGCCATCTACTGCGAGCGGCAGGGTCAAAAGGCCATCCTCATCGGCAAGGGCGGCAGCAAGCTCAAAGCCATCGGCACTGGCGCGCGCAAGGAAATCGAATCGCTGCTGGGCACACGCGTCTTCCTGGAACTGCACGTGATTGTGAAGGAGAACTGGCGCGAGTCGCAGGGGTTCGTTGAGTCGCTCGACTGGCGGCGGCAACTGGAAGATATGGGCGGCGGAAACGGCCCGGAAAAAAGCTAGCGCCCTCCGCCCAATGCTATAAACTTGGATTTCCGGCTGATCTCTCGCCTTATCTCACACTCCTGGAAACTCCTTTGGCTGAAGCAAAGAAAAGCAGCGCTCCCGCCACCTACGCCGATGCAGGCGTGGACATTACCAGCGGCGACCGCGCCAAGCAGCGCATCAAGTATCTGGCGCAGCGGACCTTCACGAAGAATGTCCTCAGCGAAATCGGCGGCTTCGGCGGCCTCTTTAAGCTGGACACGGCGAAGTTCAAGCAGCCCGTGCTGGTCTCAAGCGCGGACGGCGTTGGGACCAAGCTGAAGCTCGCCTTCGAGATGGGCATTCACCACACGGTGGGCGCCGATCTGGTGAACCATTGCGTGAACGACATCGCCGTGCAGGGCGCGACCCCGCTGTTCTTCCTGGATTATCTGGCGACGGGCCGCCTCGACGGCGAGGTGATGGCCCAGGTTGTGGAGGGGCTTGCCAACGCCTGCCACGCGAACGGCTGCGCGCTTATCGGCGGCGAAACGGCGCAGATGCCGGGCTTCTATGCTGACGGCGAATACGATTTGGCCGGATTCATTGTGGGTGCGGTCGAAAGGGAGAAGCTCATCACCGGCGCGAAAATCAAGGCCGGAGACGTGCTCATCGGGCTGCCCTCTACCGGGCTGCACACCAACGGCTACTCGCTGGCCCGCAAGCTGTTTTTTCAGAAGGCCGGCTACAAGTCAAGCCAGTACGTGAACGCGCTCGGAGAAAAGGCCGGGGCCGCGCTGATGAAGACCCATCGCAGCTACCTGAGCGTGATTCGGAAGCTGACGGCGGGCGGGCTGGTGGCGGGCATGGCGCACATCACCGGCGGCGGCATCACGGAAAACCTGCCGCGGATTCTGCCAAAAGGTATTTGCGCGCACGTGGAACTGGGCTCGTGGCCGGTGCTGCCGGTGTTTGAGCATCTGCGCGAGCTGGGCAGCGTGGAGCGGGACGAGATGCTGCGGACGTTCAACATGGGCGTCGGACTGATCGCCGTAATTCCGGCGGAGAAGTTCCGGCGGGCGAAAGGCGTGCTGGACCGCGCCGAGGAGAAGTTCCACGTGATCGGGCGCACGGCAAAGGGCGAGCGCAAGGTGGTCTACAGTTGAAGCGGATGGTGGATCATTTCCACCAATACCGGCAACCGATTTCGAAAAGCAGGAGTGCCCAGATAATTGAGAAGATAGCAATTCGTTTTTGCCGTTTCTGTCTGGCTTCAGGACTATCGGCTGAAGGTGCTTTCTCTGCTGGGCGGTAACCTTTGAAATAGAGACATACGTTCATCGTGATTACGACGGCGAGACAACTGTAACCAAAGATTGAAAGGCGGGTGGTTGGAGGAAGGGTGAATGCTGCAAGAACGCAACCTCCAAGCATCGAGAGATTCATCAGCAGCACGATTTTCCAACGGATCGGATTCTTATTTGCCATGGGATTCTCGTCTGACATATTCGTCAATGTGCGAACTGATTGCAATAGGAAGGCTCGAATTATTCCATGATGCGTCTAGGCATTCTGCTTTCCGGGCGCGGATCGAACTTCGCGGCCATCGCGGAAAACATCGCGCAGGGGCGGCTGAAGGGCTGCGAGATCGCGGTTGTGATTTCCAACAAGGTCGACGCCGCCGGGCTGGCCATTGCGCGTGAGCGCGGGCTGAAGGCCGTGGCGATTGAGGCGCGAGGGCGCAAGCGCGCCGAACACGACGCGGAGATGATCTCCACGCTGCGTGAGCACGAGGTCGATCTGGTGATTCTGGCCGGATACATGCGGCTGCTTTCGCCGGAGTTCGTGCAGGCTTTTCCGCTGCGCATCCTGAATATCCATCCCTCGCTGCTGCCGGCCTTTCCCGGGCTGGACGCGCAGGAACAGGCTCTCATTTACGGCGTGCAGGTGGCCGGATGCACCGTCCATTTTGTGGACGAGGAACTGGATCACGGCGTCATCGTGCTACAGAAGTCCGTTCCGGTGCTGGAAGCCGATGACGCGCAGACGCTTTCGGCGCGCATTCTGGAGCAGGAGCACATCGCCTATTCCGAAGGCATCGCCCGGGTAGTTTCGGGCGAGTACCAAATTATCGGTCGAAGGTACGTCCGTCACATCTCAAGCTGAGTCGGAGCGCTCGTGCGCCTCCTGCAGCGTGAGCTTCACGGTCGCTTTGTGGCGTCCGCGATAGTAGGTGACGATGACGGTGTCGCCCACCTGATGGCGATTCATGAAGTCATTAATGTCCTGCGTGCTGGTGATGCGCTGGTTGTCGAGGCCCACGATGAGGTCTCCGCCAAGGTATAGCTGCCAGTTGCCCATGTAGGCGATTTGGTTGCCGCCGCGCAGGCCCGCGCGGGCCGCCCCTCCGCCGGGATAGACCTGCTGGATGAGGACTCCATAGTCGGCGGCGAGGCCCATCTGCTGGGCGAGATCGGGGCCGATGGACAAATCGGTGATGCCGAGCGAGGGGCGGCGGACGTGGCCGTAACGCTGGATGTCTCCCACGACCGCCTTGGCCGTGTCGATGGGGATGGCGAAGCCGATGCCCGCGCTCTGCTCGATGTTCTCATTGGGGTTGGTGGCGATGAGGGTGTTGATGCCGATGACCTCTCCGTGGGAGTTAAGCAGCGGGCCGCCGGAGTTGCCGGGGTTGATGGCGGCGTCGGTCTGGATGGCGTTTTCGATAAGCTGCCCGCGCGGCTCATGAATGGAGCGGATGGCGCTGATGATGCCGGTGGTCATTGTTCCGCTAAGGCCGAAGGGGTTGCCGATGGCATAGACCTTTTGCCCCACGACAAGGTTGCGCGAAGTCTGCGCGAGAGTGGCGGGGACGAGGTCGGGCGCGTCGATTTGCAGGAGCGCGAGGTCGTGGCTGGGGTCGCGGGCGATGACCTGGGCCTTATAGCGACGCTTGTTGGAGAGCGTAACCTCGATCTGCTGTCCGCCGGCAATGACGTGGTTGTTGGTGAGGATGTGGCCCTGCTTGTCGAGGATGAAGCCGGAGCCCTGGTCCTGCTGGGGAACGGGCTGGAGGAAGAAGTTGTACGCCAGCGAGGCGGAGGTGACGTTGACGACCGAGGGGAGCGCCCTTTTGTAGACGGCCATGTTGTTCAGCTCGTCGGGCGTGTACTCCGGCGCCGCATGAGCCTCGGTGAGGGACAAATGCGCGATGGGCCCGTGGCCTCCGAAGCGCTGCCGCAGCGGAGAGAAATTGAGGGTGGTGAGGTAGGCGAAGCCGCCAACGAGGACGAGGACAATCACGATCCTGCGAAAAGTCATGGTTTGGGTCTCGCTTCGGAGGATAAGGCGCGGAACGCCGCTATCTTTGATTCTATAGGCTTTGCGCTTGCTGCCGGGAAGCGCGGGCGAGTTCATCGAAGATGCGCTCGACTTCAAGGCGCGTGGCTGCGAGCGGGCCATGGTTGTGAATAACGTAGTCGGCGAGCGGAATCTTCTCCTCATCGGGAATCTGCGCGGCTATGCGGAGCCGCGCGTCGGCCTCGAGCTCGGCGGGCGAAGGCGCACCGGGAAGTGCCGCCATGCGGTCCACGTAACGGGCGATACGCAGATCGACGGGCGCGGTGACGAGGATGATTTTGTCGAAGCGCTGCCGCCAGCCAGGCGCAGAACCTTGGCGGTCGGCCTCAAAGATGAGCGCCGACTCGACGATGACCACGGCCTCGGGATCTTTGGCAAAAATTTCCTCGGCCCATTGCTGCTGCGCCGCGATGACGGGCGGATGCACTATCTGGTTCAGCTCCGCGAGGCGGTTTTGCCGGAAGGCGAGGTCGGCCAGCACGCGGCGGTCAAGCAAGCCGTCTGCGCGAGTCACTTCCGGCCCGAAGCGCTGGATGATCTCGTCATAAACGGCGTGGCCGGGAGACATCATTTCGCGGCCAATGGCGTCTGCCTGGATGACGTGCGCACCGAGTGAGCGGAACATCTCCGCCACAGTGGTCTTGCCGCTGCCGAGCCCGCCCGTGAGTCCCGCCCGCAGCATTGCTCAGGCTCTCCGGACCGGGTTGGATACACTGGCTGGATGCAGGACGTCGACCGAGTCGCAAAAATTCTGGAGATGCTTATTTGTCCCGCGTGTCATGGGCGGCTGATTTTTGATTCGGCGGCTGGCGAAGTGCGATGCGGGGAATGTGGGAAGAGTTATCCGATTGTGGACGGCATTCCCGTTTTGCTGGTCTCGCGCGCGCATTCCGGCTCCGGTCCCAATCTCAATGATGGAAGTACTGGGAGATGATTCCATAGGCAATGGCGGACGCGGCGGCCAGGAAAACGATGAGGACCGCGAACATGAATGCCCACGAATGATTTTGGGGTTGCTCCGGCATAACTCCCTTTAGCTTAAGGCATTTTGCGGATGAAGTGTTCGCGTGATTGCGGCGCGTTGCCGCGAAAAGCCTCCGCGCGCGGAAGCGAGAAATCCACTCGTAACCCAATTTGCAATGTATCGCAAAGTTTCAGTGAAAAAGAAATTGCAATTGGCACAGCAACACCCACGTATTGGTACGTGTCTAATCTGGCAGAGTGTTTTCCACGAACGGAGGTTAAACACGATGGCCGAAACCGTAAAGATCGAGAAATTCGCAGCGAACGAGCTCACCAGCCTCAGGGACGAACTGACGCGGTCTGGAATCGATCTTTGGCAGGCAGGCGAAGTTCTGTCGGCTTTCCTTGCGGGGCGCGGCTACGGTGTTATCCCCGAGCAGGCGCGCGATGCTGTCCTGCGGCTGGAAGGCCCTGGATGCTCGCACGAGTGCATTCAATTAGAACTGGAACGGGTTGCACTAGTCATGTAACCCGCACCACAGTTGGAATCCCTTCAGAAGCGTAAAACTAAAATGCTTACGAGCCATGCCGCCGGCATAACGACGAGCCCTGTCTTAAAAAACTCCCATCGGGTGATCTGGATCTGCTCGCGGCGGAGCGCCATGAGCCACAGAATTGTGGCGAGCGACGCGGTGACGGAGAGGTTTGGCCCGAGGTTCACGCCGATCAGGACAGCTGGCGAGAGTTGAGGGGTGAACTTGAGTACAGATCCGCCGGCAAGAGCCACGGGAAGGTTGTTCATCGCGTTGGAGAGAAGCGCGGCCCCACCGGACGCGGCAAAATAGGCCGCAAGCTTCGGCGCGTGGCCCAGCCACTGGAAAGAATCAGCAATCAATTGCAACAGACCCGCGCTGTTCAGCGACTCAACCAAAACAAAAAGTCCGGCGACCAGAGGCAGAATGCTCCAGGAAACCTTGAGCGCCGTGCGCTGGAAAACGGCGCGGTCTTTCACGCCGACTGCAACGAGCGCGACCACAGCCGCCGCGCAGGTGGGCAGCCCAAGTTGAATGCGCAATGCGGATGCGACAAGCAACACAACCACAGCGAGAACAAGTCCGGCGAGCGCAATGCGCCCGGCGGGACGGAGAACGACGCCGTCCTGTGGGGGCACGATCTCCGAGGCCAGCACTTCTCTGGAGAGAAATCGCAAGCAGAGATAAGTAACTACGATGGCCGCCGCCGAGGGCAGGATGAAGATCCTGAGCCAGGCGCCGAGCGGCGGAAGATGGTTGCCGTACACGACAAGGTTGGCAGGATTAGACATGGGCAGCAGAAAGCTGGCGGCGTTGGCCACCAGCGCGCAAGCCAGCAGATAAGGCTTTGGATTGACCCGGGCGCGGCGCACGGCAGCCAGTACCGCGGGAGTGAGCACGACGGCGGTTGCATCATTGGAAAGCAGCGCGGTAACGATCACGCCAGCGGCATAGATCAACAGAAAGAGCCGCCGTGCCGAACCTCCGGAGCGCCGCATGGCGATATCGGCGATCCAGTCGAAGACTCCCTCATTGCGTGCAAGCGCGGCCAGCAGCATCATTCCGGCGAGGAAGAGATAAACATTTGTGCCTTCGCCCGCGGCGCGCTTCGCCAGTTCAGTTGGAATAAGGCCGGTGACGATGAGCAGAATGGCGGCGGCGCTGATCCAGACCGCTTCCGGAATGCGCCACGGGCGCAGCAACATGCAGAGAATGCCGGCCAGCGAAACGATCCATATCCAAACTGCGTGAGAGGCGAGAAGGTGCATGAATTCCGGAGAAGCGATGCGGCCCGCATTGTGAATGGCGCTGCATGGATTGTAATCGGGACGCGCGGCGCGGTTTCAGGTTAACCTTTCATGAGGAGTTTTGAATGCTGCAAAGGCTTAATCGCGGTCTGTCGTGGGGATCGCTTGCTCTACGGCTTGCGCTCGCGCTGTCGATCATCTATCCCGGCTACCAGAAGGCGGCGCGGTACGGCGCGCTGCATCATTTTGCGCATTACGTTGCCACGCTCGGTGTTCCGGGATGGCTGGGATACGTTTCGGCCTTCCTGATTCTGATTGGGTTGTTCACTCGCGTGGCCGCGATTTTTGTAAGCATCAACATGATTGTGGCGCTGTTTGCTGTCGCGATTCACCATGGATACGACAGCTACAGCTACGTGGCCGCTCTGGCCGCCATGGCCATCATGCTGATTTTTTCAGGCGGCGGCGCGCTGAGCCTCGACCGGAAATTCGGATTTTCATAAAACGCACTACTTCGACGCCGCTCGCGAGAAATTGCGCATGAATTCGGCCAGCGCTTTGAGACCGAGGGAGATCGCCTCTTTGGGCACGGCGTAGCCAAAGCGCACGTGTCCTTCGCCCTGCGCTCCGAAGACGACGCCGGGAATGGTGGCGATGTGCGCTTTTTCCAGCAGCATTGCGGAGGCCTTGCGGCTGTCCTTGCTCAGGTGCCGTACATCGGGGAAGGCGTAGAAGGCGCCTTCTGGCGTGGCGCACTCGAGGCCGGCGGAGCGCAGGCCATCGACCAGCAGATCGCGGCGCTCGCGGTACTCCTCGCGGCGCGAATCGATGGCGCTTTGCGGAATGGCAAGGGCCTCCAACGCGGCCCACTGAGTGGGTGTGGAGACCCCGTTAACGGAATAGAGCACGAGTTGTCGCAGCGCGGTCATGAAAGGCTCTTTCGCCACAGCGTAGCCGACGCGCCAGCCGGTCATGCCATACGATTTCGAAAATGTGTAACAGGTGATGGTGCGCTCCGCCATTCCGGGCAGCGAGGCGATGGAAAAATGCTTGCCTTCGTAGACCAGGTCCTCGTAGGCCTCATCCGCAATCACAATGAGGTCGCGCTTCTTTGCGAAAGCCGCGACCTCCTCGGCTTCCTCGCGCGTAAACACCGTGCCGGAAGGGTTCTGGGGCGTGTTGTAGTAAATGGCGCGGGTGCATGTGGTCGAAAACTGCTCGAGCGTTTTGCCGATGCCATTGCGCCGCGCCGTGGCCGTGGGCACCAGCAGCGCGCGCGCTCCTGTACCCGTCACCATGTCGCGAATGGGCGTCCAGTAGGGCGAGAACAACAGCATGTCATCACCCGGGTCGAGCACCGCCTGAAATGCGGAATAAAGGGCATGCGCGCCGCCTGAGGTCACGATCACGTCGTCCTTTCCGGCGGGGATTCCATTTTTTTCCTGAAGCTTTTTCGCGAGCGCTTCACGCAGCGGCTCAATGCCGGAGGACGGAGCGTAGCGGGTCCTGTTTTCCACCAGGGCTTTGATCAGCGCGTACTTGATTTGCTCGGGCGTGTCGAAGAACGGTTCGCCGCCGTGGAAGGCATGAACCGTCTGCCCGGCGGCGCGCAACTCCAGCACCTTATTCCGGATTTGAACAATGTCGGAGAAGCCAACCTCATCCAGCCGTTTTGCCACTCTTAAGCCGCTGCGCTTTGCCGTCATGCCTTTTGCCCTTCAATCCAAATTCACCCCATGGCCCGGACTCAATAGCTTAAGACATCCGTGGTATTCTCCGAAATAAATGCAGCGCCGCTCAACAATCTGGTTTATTTTGGCCGCCGCGTGGTTCGCGCTGCTGGTGGTCAATCTTGTGATGCGCCATCACAACCTGAACACGCTGGTGATCGGCATCGCAACGGCGGTATTTGTGGTGGTCGGCGCTATTTATCGCGGTCGCGAATCCAAGGGGTCGCGCGGCAGACAACTCAGGTAGCCAGCAGCCCCGAATAGACGGCCATTCCCGCGACAGCATCCACGCCTATCGCGTCGAGCGCATCGATTTCCGCCTGCTCGCGGATGCCTCCCGCCACGATGAGCTGCCGCGAGGTAAGGCCGCGCAGCGTGCGAGCACGCTCAATGGGAAAGCCGCTCAGAGTGCCTTCCGTATCGACGTGCGTGTAGAGGAAGGCGCCGCAGTAAGGCTCCAGCGCGCAAACGGCGTCCTCTGGCGTGAGGTCCACATTCTCTTTCCAACCGCGCACCGCAACCTTGCCTGCTTTGGTATCGATGCTGGCGATGAACCGCTCACGGGCGATGGCCCGGAAAATGGACTCGGCGGTGTCAGTCGCGACGCCGTCGCTGCTGAACAGCACGGAGCCGAAAATAACACGGCGCGCTCCCGCATCGAGCAGCGCCTGTGCCTGCTGTGCCGTGCGAATGCCGCCGCCAACCTGGCAGGGGAGCCGCTTCGCAATTTGAGCGATCAAGGCCGAGTTGTCGCCCTGCCGCATGGCCGCGTCCAGATCGATCAACTGCACCGTGGGATAGCCGGAGAAGCGCTCGATCCAATATTCAAAATCATCGAAGGCGAGCTTGAGCTTTTCGCCCTGCACAAGCTGGACGATGCGGCCGCCCATGAGATCAATGGAAGGAATCAGCATGGCAGCCTCATGGCGACGCCTGATTGGGCGATCTGTTGCTTAAGGGCGCGCGCGTCGGAAATGCCGAAGTGGAAGATGCTGGCCGCGAGCGCCGCGTCCGCTTTGCCGCGCAGAAAAACTTCGGAGAAGTGCGCGGCGTTGCCGGCCCCGCCGGAGGCGATGACGGGAATCTGCACGGCCTCGCTCACCTGCGCAGTCAACTCGCAGTCGAAGCCCGCGCGGGTACCGTCGGCGTCCATCGAGGTCAGCAGAATTTCGCCCGCGCCGCGCTGCTCGGCCTCACGCGCCCACTCCACCACGTCGCGCCCGGTGGGCTTGCGGCCGCCGTTGATGAAGACCTCGGCTCCGGTGCTTTTGCGACGCGCGTCAATGGCGACGATGACGGCCTGCGCTCCGAAGCGCGCCCCAATTTCGTCGATGAGCTCGGGACGGCGCAGCGCAGCGGAGTTGATGCTGACCTTGTCCGCACCCGCGTCAAATACGGCCGTCGCGTCGTCGAGCGTGCGCACGCCTCCGCCAACGGTAAAAGGAATGAATAGCCGCTGCGCGGTGCGCCGCACCGTGTCGAGCAGGATTCCGCGCGCCTCATGGGTTGCCGTAATGTCGAGCAGCACGATCTCGTCCGCACCAGCTTCGGCGTGCCGCGCAGCGAGTTCCGCCGGATCGCCCGCGTCCACCAGGTCCACAAACTGGACGCCTTTCACAACGCGTCCGCCCTTCACGTCGAGGCAGGCGATAATTCGCCGGGTCAGCATGGCAGCTCCACAAAATTGCGCAGGATTCGCAGGCCCGCCGCACCGGATTTTTCAGGATGGAACTGCACACCCATGATGTTGTCTCGTTCGACGGCGGCGGTAAAGTCCTCGTCGTAATTTGCCACCGCGACAGTTTCGCTTACGATCGGAGCGCGATAGGAGTGCGTGAAGTAGACGAAGCTGCCTGTGGGAACGCCCGCCAGCAGCCGCGAGCCTTCGCGAATTTCCAGCGAGTTCCAGCCTACGTGAGGAACCTTCTTCCCTTCCGCGAAGCGCTCGCAGACCGCGTTGAACGCGCCGAGGCCGGCGCAGTCCTGAGCTTCCGTGCTGCCGAAAAAGAGCCATTGCAGGCCCACGCAGATTCCGAGAAATGGAACGCCCGCGCCGACACGCTCCGCAATCGCCTGCTTCAGCCCGCACCGCTCAAGAAATTCTGTTGCGGCGAAGTGCCCGACGCCCGGCAGAACGATCTTCTCCGCGCGACGGACCACTTCCGGGTCCTCGGTGGAAACTGCGTCTGCCTCAACAGCGCCCAGCGACTTCATCACGGAGGCCAGGTTCCCGGCCTTGTAATCAACGACAGCGATCACAGCAGCCCCTTGGTTGAAGGCAGCATTTTGCCCAGTTGTTTGTCGCGCGAGCAGGCCACGCGCAGTGCGCGCGCGAAGGCCTTGAACAGAGCCTCGATTTTGTGATGGTTCGAACGCCCATACATCGTCTTCAAATGCACATTGGCGCGAGCGCCGCGCGCGAAGCCCTCGAAGAAGTCCTCAACCAACTCCGATTGCAGGTCGCCGACGAGTCGAGTTTTTACCTTTGTATCGACCAGGTGCGCGGCGCGCCCGCTCAGGTCGATTGCGGCGAGGCCCAGCGTTTCATCCATGGTCATCAGGAAATAACCCGCGCGCAGGATGCCGCGTTTGTCGCCGAGGGCGCGGTCCACGGCTTCGCCGAGCGCGATGCCCACATCTTCGACGGTGTGGTGCTGATCCACGTCGAGGTCGCCTTTGCAGGTCAAATCAAGGTCGAACGCGCCGTGCCGCGTGAACAGTTCTAGCATGTGGTCGAAGAACCGGATGCCGGTCGAAACCTTGTACCGGCCCGAGCCCTCAATCGTAAGCTTCAGGTGAATCTCGGTCTCCGCCGTCTTGCGGTCGATGGTTGCCGTGCGCTTCTTCGTCACTTGGTGTCTCCCGTCCAGCCGATTTCTTTCAGGGCCCGCTCCATGGCTCGAATGCCCTGCGCCGTGTGTTCGCGCGTGCCGATGGTAATGCGCACGCAGCCGTCGCAGCCGGGGTCGCTGGAGCGGTCGCGCACCAGCACGCCGCGTTCGCGCATGGCGCGCGAAAACTCCGCGTGCTTTGGGCCGATGCTAGTCAGCACGAAATTCGCTTGCGACGGCCAGTAGCGTACTCCGAGACGGTCGAGGGCGGCCGTCAATTCGCCGCGCGCTTCCAACACTTCGCTCACGTACCAATCGATGTATGTCTGGTCTTCCAGCGCGGCGGGCAGGCAGGCCAGCGCGAGCGAGTTGACACTGTAGGGCGAAATCACGCGGCGAAGCCACTGCATTTGTTTCGGTGCGGCGGCCAGCAGTCCCAAGCGCAGTCCGGCGAGTCCGTAGGCTTTTGAAAAGGTGCGCGCGACAATCAGGTTGGGTATGCGACCAACCAAATCCATCGCCGTCTGGCCGTGGAAATGGAAGTACGCCTCATCCACCAGCACCGCCGCGTGGGGAGCCGCATCCAGCACGCGCAGAATCTCCTCCCGGCGGACGGCCTGGCCGGTGGGGCTGTTGGGGTTGGCAATCGCGATGAGCTTTGTGGCCGGCGTGATCTTCGCAAGCAGCGCGTCAAGCGGAAATCGAAAGCCTTCGCCCGCCTGAACTTCAACCAGCGTTGCGTCTGTGCCCGAAGCGTAGACGGCGTACATGGAATAGGTCGGGACGGGCAGCAGCATTGCATCGCCGGGGCCGAGATAGGTCTGACAAAGGACATGAATTGCTTCATCGACGCCGTTGGTCAGCAGAAGCTGATCGGGCGCGAGGCCAAGGTGCGCGGCTGCAATGCGCTCCACGCGCTCGCGCTCGGGATACATGGTCAGTTCGGCGCGCGAGATGCGGCCCAGCGTTTCCAGAACCTTGGGCGAGCAGGCAAAGGTGTTCTCGTTAAAGTCCAGCCGCACGCCCGAGCGGTCGCCCAGCGGAGGATGGTAGTCCTTCATGCGGCGAATCAATTCGCGCGGCTGCGGAGTGGTGATGATGGCATCGTTCATTTCAGCACTTCCAAAGATCGCGCGCGAATGGCCTCGGCATGGCCGCGCAGGCCTTCGGCTTCGGCAAGCGCGATGGCGGCGGGAGCGAGGCGGCGCAGCCCTTCCGGCGTGTATTCCTGCACGGTCATGACTTTTACAAAATCCATTACGCTCAGGCCGCCGCGCACGCGGGCCAGCCCGCAGGTGGGCAGCGTGTGGTTGGGGCCGGAAACATAATCTCCGAGCGGCTGCGCGGAGTAGCGGCCGATGAAGACCGATCCCGCGTTCTTCACCCAGGCAAGGTCCTCAGTCGAGTCGACGGAGAGGTGTTCGGGCGCGATGGCATTGGTGAGAGAGCGGGCCTCTTCGATGGACGACGCGACAATGGCCGCGCCGTTGCGCGCGATGGACTCCGCCGCCGTGGTGTTGGTGCGCGCGCGCTGCTTCACACTTGCGACTACGGCCTGCGCGAGCGCCGCACTGGTGGTGATGAAAATGGCCTGGGCGTCAGGATCGTGCTCGGCCTGCGCGACCAGGTCGGCGGCAATTTCGTCGGGATCGCCCCGCTCGCTGGTGACGACGATTTCCGTGGGGCCAGCGAGCATGTCGATGGCGCAGTCGAAGGCGACCAGCCGCTTGGCCGCCGTGACGAATGCGTTACCAGGGCCGACGATCTTGTCCACGCGCGGAATCGTCTCGGTGCCATAGGCCAGCGCGGCAATGGCGTGCGCTCCGCCGAGCCGGTAGAACTCGGTGATGCCGAGCAGGGCGGCGGCGGCAAGGGTCTCCAGCGCGGGGCGCGGCGAGACCACCACGATGCGCACAACACCCGCCACCTGCGCGGGAATCGCCGTCATGAGCAGCGTGGAAGGCAGCGGATAGCGACCGCTGGGTACGTAACATCCAACGTTACCAATAGGCCGGATGCGCTGGCCGACGACCACTCCGCTTGTCGGAGCGAAGTTCCAGTCTTTGGGCTTTTGCCGTTCGGCGAAAGCGCGAATGTTTCTGGCCGCCGTTCGCAGGGCGCGCTCCACGGGCGGAGAAATCGCCTCCAGCGCGTCCTGCATTTCTTCCGGCGAAATTCGTAACGATTCCGGTTGCGAATTACCGTCGAATTTTGCGGCATAGCGGCGCAGTACCGCATCACCGCCCTTGCGAACACCTTCCACAATGCGCCGGGCCGAGGGCAGCGCGCGCTCGTAGGCCGCGTTGCGACGGGCGAGCAGCGCGTCGATCTTCTCGCGTCCGGCCCGCCCGCCGCGTCCCACTGTGGAGATTAGCTTCATGGCTAGAGCACCACCTTGTTCAGCGGATACTCCACGATTCCGGTTGCGCCCGCGGCCTTCAGTTTCGGGACCACTTCGCGCACAACGCCCTCTTCCAGAATGGTGTTCAAAGCGACCCACTCGGTGTTGCTGAGGTCCGAAACGGTGGGCGAATTGAGCGCGGGCAAAATGTTGAGGATGGTCGGCAGGCTCGCCTTTTTCGCGTTGAGCATGAGGCCCACCTGCCCCTGCGCATCAATGGCGGCCTTGAGCATCAGGGCGAGGCAGTCAATCTTGTGCCGCTTCCAGGGGTCTTCGTAGGCGGCGCAGTTGGCGATGAGGCGCGTCTCGCTTTCCATCACGGTGTCGATGATGCGCAGGCGGTTGGCGCGCAGCGAGCTTCCCGTCTCCGTGACTTCAATGATGGCGTCGGCCAGCGTGGGGGGCTTGACCTCGGTGGCGCCCCAACTGAACTCGACCTTTACCGGAACGTTCTTCTCGGCGAAATAGCGCTTGGAGACCTCGACCAGCTCCGTCACAATGATCTTGCCGCTGAGGTCTTCGGCTTTCTGGTAGGGCGAATCCTCGGGAACGGCCAGCACCCAGCGCACCTTTTGACGACTCTGCTTGGAGTAGACGAGGCTGGTGACGCTCTTCACTTCGAGCCCGGTTTCGACGACCCAGTCGATGCCGGTTAGGCCAACGTCGAGCACGCCTTTCTCCACGTAGCGGGCCATTTCCTGCGCGCGGATGAGCATGCATTCGATGGACGGATCGTCAATCGCCGGGAAATAGGAACGGCTGGAGGTGGAGATGGAGAAGCCGGCGCGGCGAAACAGGTCGATGGTGGCATTCTCGAGGGAGCCTTTGGGAATACCGAGTTTGAGTTTCACTTTTGACCTCCGTACACGGCGGCGGGATCGTAGGCGCGCTCTTCGGAAACAGTCCAGTGTCCGTTTTCGAG
>JAICYR010000223.1 GCA_025934135.1 Acidobacteriaceae bacterium
CCCCGTCTGCGACAAGGGCGGCGAGTGCGAGTTGCAGGACATGACCTTTAAGTATGGTCCAGGCATCTCGAAGTACGTCGAAATCAAGGAGCATCGCGAGGAGCAGCAGTGGTCCCCGGTTGTCTTCTTTGACCGGCCGCGCTGCATCATGTGCTACCGCTGCGTGCGCGTATGCGGCGAAGGCATGGACGTGTGGGCGCTGGCGGTCGAGAACCGCGCCGTGGGCTCGGTGATTGCTCCCAACAGCGGCGATCATCTGAACTGCGAAGAATGCGGCATGTGCATTGACGTGTGTCCGGTCGGCGCGCTCACCTCCGGCACGTATCGCTACAAGACCCGCCCGTGGGAGATGAACCACGTGGCCACCATCTGCACGCATTGCGCCGATGGCTGCAAGACCACGCTCGGCGTGCGCTCCGTGACCGAGGGCACCGAAATTCTTCGTGGCAATAACCGCGATAAAAGTGGCGTGAACGGCGATTTCCTCTGCATCAAGGGCCGCTACGCCTTCGACTTCGCCAGTCATGAGGAACGGCTGACCAAGCCTCTCGTTCAGCAGGCCGACGGCAAGCTGGCCCCCGTAAGTTGGGAACAGGCGCTGGAAGTTGCGGGCCGCCACTTGAAGGAAATTCGTGACGAGCGCGGCGGCAAATCCATCGGCGTAATCGGATCGAATCGCACCACGAACGAAGAGAACTATCTGCTGCAAAAGTTTGCGCGCACGGTGCTGGGCACCAACAACATCGACCATCACCGCACGGCGGATTACGCGGCGTTTGCCGCAGCCCTGAAGGGCCATGCCGGACGCGAGGCCTCGCTGCGCGATTTCCTGGATGCTCCGGCGATCCTGCTCATCGGCAACGACCCGACCGAGCAGCATCCCGCGCTGGCCTGGCAGATCCGCTCTGATGTGCGGCTGAACCGCGCGCGCGTCTACGTGGCCAACCATGCCGACATCAAGCTGCGCCGCCAGGCCAAGGCCGAGGTCACGATTCCGCAGACCGGCTATGCCGCCTTCGTTCAGTATCTGGCTGGAAACGATGCGGCACTCGAGAACAGCGGAGCGACGGCGGAGTTCCGCGAAGCTCTGACGAAGGAAGAGTCGCTGCTGATCGTCTTTGGCTCCGAGCTGCGCGGACGCGATATTCAAACGCTGGTGGACTTTGGCCTCTCGCTTCCCAACACGACGTTCGCCTGCCTGGGCGACTACTCCAACTCGCGTGGCGCGGCGGACATGGGCCTGCTGCCCGATCTGCTTCCGGGCTATGTTCCGGTCGCGGCTTCATCGCACTTCGCTGAGGAGTACGGCGGCGCGCTACCCACCGAACCCGGTCTCGACCTCGTCCAGATGTTCGATGCGGCAGGGCGTGGCGAACTGTCAGCGCTCTATGTCGTCGGGTCAAACCCTATCGCCCGCTACGGCATCGACGCCTCCGCACTCAAAAGTACGTTCCTCATCGTTCAGGACATGTTCCTGACCGAGACGGCTGCGCTCGCCGATGTGGTCTTCCCCGCCGCGAATCTCTACGAAAAGTCCGGGACCGTAACCAATACCTACGGCGATCTGCAACTGGTGAAGAAAGCCGCCGACAAGCCCGGCGTCCGCACCGACCTTGAATTGATCGTGCGGCTGGCGGACAAGATGGGCGTCAATCCGAAGGCGCTGGTTCCCTTCGGCCAAGGTGTGCGCGCCGACTTTGGACAGACGCGCGGAGCGCAGTCGGGAGAGGCCGACCGCCATGCCGTGTGGCTGGCGGCCAATCATCTGGAGCCGAAGCTCAGCCCGTTCGATCCGTTCGCCGTGTTCGATGAAATTCAGCGGCTGGTGCCGGCTTACAACGTGCCGCGCCTGAATCTGCTGACCGGCAATGACGAGCATGTGAAATCGGAATTGTCGCAGATTGATGCGAACACTGCGCGGCGCGATTTGGTGCTGCCCGCGAATGACGACCTCTACACGTCAGGCACGCTCGGCCAGTACTGCGCAAAGCTCAATGAGACGGTGGCCTCGGAAACCACCGTTCTGAAGCCCACGGAAACTGGAACGGCGGCGGATTAACGAATTTATTCTTTTTTGGAAGGCCTTGTGGAAGTCAGCTTCTGGTTTTTTGTACTGATCAGCATTCTGAAAGTCATCATCGTCACGGGGATTCTGTTGACCGCCGTGGCCTACACGGTGCTGCTCGAACGCAAAGTTGTGGGCCGCATCCAGAACCGCTGGGGACCCAGCCGTGTGGGCCCGTTCGGCCTGCTGCAGCCGCTGGCCGACGGCATCAAGCTCTTCCTCAAAGAAGACCTGATGCCCACCAACGTCTACAAGCCGCTGTTTATCGCCGCGCCCATCATCGCGCTAGGCTGCGCGCTGATTTCCATCTCCATGATTCCCTTCGGCGCGAACATTCAGTACCACGGCGTCGATCTGTTTCAAATTTCCGATGTCAACATCGGGCTGCTGGTCATTCTCGGCATCACGTCCATCGGCGTTTATGGAGTCGCGCTCTCGGGCTGGTCGTCAAACAACAAATACTCGCTGCTGGGCGCGCTGCGCGCCAGCGCGCAGGTCATCAGCTATGAACTCGCTCTGGGGCTGTCGCTCGTCGGCGTCATCCTGCGGACAGGCTCCTTCCGGCTGCGCGACATCGTGGATGTGCAGTCCACGCACGGCCTCCTTTCGTGGAACTTCTTCGGAGGTTGGCAGTTTGTCGCCTTCTTCATCTACATTATGGCGGCCTTCGCAGAGACGAACCGCACGCCATTCGACTTGCCGGAAGCAGAAAGCGAACTGACCGCCGGCTACCACACCGAGTACAGCTCGATGAAGTTCGCCATGTTCTTTATGGCCGAGTACGCCAATATGATCACGGTCGGCTGCCTGGCCACGCTGCTGTTTTTCGGCGGATGGTGCAGCCCCTTCGGACACATCTTCCAGCCTTACGGCGGAATCTGGGCGGCGGCCATCATGCCGGTCTTCTGGTTCGTGCTGAAGGTCTTCTGTTTTCTCTTTCTCTACATCTGGGTGCGCGGCACGCTGCCTCGCTTCCGCTACGACCAACTGATGGGTTTTGGCTGGAAAGTTCTTATGCCGCTGGCGATTGCAAACATCATTGTGACGAGCTTCTGCCTCGCGTATCGCGCAGCTTAACGTAATTTAGAATTGAGGTTCCGGCCTCATTTCCAACCACTGGTTTTCTTCTCGAGTGAGCGACTGAAGAAATGTATCTGGTATTGTTCCTTATCTTTGGCGGGTTGTGCGTGGCGGGAGCGCTGAACCTCCTGTTCCAGCGCCACCCCATCAACTCCGCGCTCTCGCTCATTGTGGTGATGAGCTCGCTGGCGGTGCTTTACCTGCTGCTAGGCGCGGAGTTCCTCGCAGCCGCACAGGTCATCGTCTACTCCGGCGCAATCATGGTGCTCTTCACCTTTGTCATCATGCTGCTCAACGCGGGTCGCGAAGAGCGCACGCACGGCAGCAAGGCCGCCTATGCCATCGGAATTCCCGGAGCGGCGGCGCTGCTGGGGGCGCTGGTTTACATCTTTCTGTCGAACGGAGATCTGCTTGGTCCCACGCTTCTCGGCGCATCATGGGTCGTGCCCACCGTCTTCAGCGCGACGCTCTTCCGCGACCTGCTGCTGCCGTTTGAGGTGACATCCGTGCTGCTGCTGGTGGCCATTCTGGGCGCGGTCGCGCTGGCGAGAAAGGAGCACTGATCGTGTTTTCCGGTTCCGTGGTTCCCGTCTCGTGGTATCTCATCCTGAGCGCCATCCTGTTTTCCATCGGGGTCGCGGCGTTTCTCATCAAGCGCAACATCATCACCGTGTTCATGTCGATTGAGCTGATGCTCAACGCCGTGAACCTTGCGTTCATCGTTTTTGCGCACCGCTGGCACCAGGTTGGCGGCCAGATTTTCGTCCTGTTCGTGATGGTGGTCGCCGCGGCGGAAGCCGCCGTGGGCCTTGCCATCATCATCGCCGTGTTCCGCGCCCGCAACACGCTGAACGTTGACCAAGTGGATTTAATGAAATTATGAACAGTTCCCTCCATCTCTGGCTGATTCCGCTCATCCCGCTCATCGGGTTTCTGCTGAACGGCATCTTTGGCCGCAAGTTCCCCAAGGCGCTTGTCTCCACTATCGCGCTCGTCGCCACGGCCATTCCCTTCGCGCAGGTGGTGGACATCTGGTTCCACTTCCACGGGCTTTCCCTGCCTTACATCGAGCGCCTGGGCACGTGGTTCCAGACCGGCGTCTTCCAAGCGGGTTTCGACCTGCAACTCGATCAGCTTTCCATGGTCATGCTGCTGGTCGTCACCGGCGTCGGCTTCCTCATCCATATTTATTCGGTCGGCTACATGGCGCACGAAGAGGGCTACTGGCGGTTCTACGCCTACCTCAACCTCTTCATGTTCTTCATGCTCACGCTGGTGCTGGCGGAAAACTTCCTGCTGATGTTTGTCGGCTGGGAGGGCGTGGGCCTCGCGTCCTATCTGCTGATCGGCTTCTACTACCTAAAGACTTCGGCGGCGGACGCGGGCAGGAAAGCCTTCGTCGTCAACCGCGTCGGCGACTTCGGTTTCCTGCTGGCCATGTTCCTGCTGGTCTTCCACTTCGGCACGCTGGACTTCG
>JAICYR010000205.1 GCA_025934135.1 Acidobacteriaceae bacterium
CCTGCACGTAGACCATGTGTCCGGACTGGTACCAGTCGTACTGGATGTTCTTGGCCAGGTCGGACGAAATGGGCAGGTGCTTGTCCTCATAGAACGCCGCGTAGAAGGGCGTCGCGAGATCGAAGTAGCCGCCGTTGACCATGACCTTGAGTTTGGGATTGGTCTTCATGGCGGTGGCGAGGTCGGCGCTCACGTTCAGGCCCATGGGGCTGCCGTGGTGCTTCCAGTCCCAGCTGCGAGGGCTGATTTCCGGCTTATAGGTCATTCCATCCCCGTACTTCAGATCGCGGCGAACGTAGTTGTTAAAAAGCGCTACGTAGGCCGAGGAGATGGCCGAGCTTTGCGGATCATACTCGGCTTCTTCGCTGAGGGGATCGAGGCTGGGGCCTGAGAAGCGGGTGTCGAGCCGGCCGGTGGTGAGGTCGTTCTCGATCTGGAGGTTCTTGGTGAACCCGCCGCCGCTCACGCGCAGGTTGGCGCGCATGAGGTAGTCGACGGAGAGGCCGGTGTATTCGTGGAGCTTCTCCGCGGCCGCCTTTTTGTCGGCTTCGGAAAGGTCAGTGCCCTGGGCCAGCGCGTGGGCATAGTCGCCCATGGCGAATGCCTCCACCTGCTTGAGGAATGGCTCCAGCTCGGCGGGCTGGTTGGGCAGCTTGTGGTGATACCAGGCGGTGGCTGCGTAGGTTGGGAGTCCGGTCTCAAAGGGCAGGTCGATGCCGGGGTTCTCTCTCGCGCCGTCGATGTCTGAATTGAAGTCGAAGATTTGCGACAGCAGCATGACGCCGTTCAGGTCAATGTCCTTGTCATTTTCAAGGATGTTGGAGAGCACGGCGGATCGGGTAGTTCCGTAGCTTTCCCCAAAGAGGTATTTGGGCGAGTTCCAGCGGTTGTACTTGCCGAGGAAACGCACGATGAAGCGGGCGAAGGCATTGCCGTCCTGGTCCACGCCCCAGAAGGCCTTCGATGCGTCCTTGCCGTAGAGCCGCGAAAAGCCGGTCCCCGGAGCGTCGATAAAGACGAGGTCGCTTACATCGAGCAGGCTGTAGGGGTTGTCCTGAAGCTTGTAGGGCGCGGCGGGAAGATGCTGGTCGCCGGGAGTGGCCACGCGCTTGGGGCCGAATGCGCCCATGTGGAGCCAGACGGTCGAGCTTCCGGGGCCACCGTTATAGAGGAAGGTGATGGGGCGGGTGCCGGAGTCGGCGTCCTTTTTGAAGTAGGCGACGTAGAACATGCTGGCGGTGGGCGGCGCGTCCTTGGGGTCTTTGACGAGCGAGGCGGGCGATCCGGGGACGGGCTTTCCCTCGGCGTTAAGATCGGCGTCCTGGTCATTGGTCGCGCCCACGATGATGGTCCCGGCGACGGCGGTGTAGGCGATGTGCTCCGTGGTCAACATGCCCTGGGTGGTGGATTCGGTGGGGCCCGGCGGGGTAGTGCTGGGGCTTGGTTTTGTGTTGTCTTTGTCCGCAGCGAAGGCGGGGAGCGATACGGCGGCGGCCAGCGCGAGGGCAAGCAGCGACGAGAGTCTTCTCATCTTTCAGGTCCTTACAGTTTTGGATATGGTGAGACAGAAAAGTATAGACCCCGGAGGGGAGGCCGCGAAACCGTTTTCTAACGGCGATGCGAGGTCAGGTATCTTCGCGTGTCCGAGGACATCTAATATGAATCAAGTGGTGTAATGGTGATGGCTGATCAACTTTATCTGAGCCTTTGGTATCCGAATTTTCGCCTGACGGCGCTTCCGGGAGCGCTCGAGCGCGTGATGGAGCTGTTTGGGACGGTCGCGGGATCGTCGCGAGTGAAGGCGGCGGCGGTGTATCCAATCTCGTGGAATGAGGCGCCGGTCTATCAGCGCGTTTATGACGACGAGCACGAGCCGGACCTGGAGGCTTCGCAGCCGAGGCAGGCGATTCCGGCGTCGATTGAGATGCTGCACGACGACTATGCCTACGAGTTCGAGTTGCTGTGGGAGCTGTGGACGCTGGAAAGCGGCGGCGGGCTTGATCCGATATGGAAGAAAGAGCCGGCGGTGGTGCGCGTGATCGGTTATGGGCCGCAGTTCGATGAAGGGGCCTACGAGCAGAATGGGCATATTCGCGTGGACTTTGGCCCGGACACTCCTTTTTTGCAGGAGGATGTGGATCTGGGCGAAGAGGGCGCGGAGCGCGTGAAGCAGAATGTGCAGATGCTAGTGGACTTCACGAATGCCGTTCAGCAGCACGGCGGGATTTCGACGCGCCTGCTGTGGTCGGAGTCGGGCGAGACGCTGGCGCAGAAGCTGATTGCTCGATTGCAGAGCGTGAACTGAGCAACAGGCATTAGCCATTAGCCATCAGGCAACAGGCAACAGGCAGAGGCGAGAATGGGGCACCCACATCCACATCATTTGCGGGGTCGCTAGAATACATTCATGCGCATAACGGTTGCGAGGCTGCGACGCGGAATCCTGATTCTGGGCGGCCTGCTGGTGATGGTCCTGATCGGGTTTTTTCTGTATGCGCATTATCGGTTCCGGCATCTTGCGAGCGATCTGCCTGCGAAGCTGGGCGTGAACATTCAGCAGACGGCCTCCGGCTTCACCGCTTCGCAATCGATCAAGGGGCACACGCTCTACACCATCCACGCTTCCAAGCTGATTGAGTACAAAAAGGGCGGCAACGCCACGCTGCACGATGTGTCCATCACGTTGTATGGGCCGCCGGGTTCGACGCGCGTAGACAAGATTTACGGCTCCGATTTTTCCTATAACCCGCAGCAGCAGGAAGTGAGCGCGCTTGGCACGGTGCAGATCGACCTGCAAGGTTTTGGCAAGGAAAGCCACGACGGGAAGAACGCGATCCATGTGAAGACGAGCGGGCTGGTCTTCAACCAGAAGACGGGCCTGGCCGATACCAGCGGGCACACGGAGTTTTCCTTTCCGCAAGCTTCGGGCAGCTCGACCGGCGCGCACTACAACAGCAAGACGGGTGTGCTGGTGCTGGACAGCGACGTGGAGTTAACGAGCACGGGCGCGGACCCGGCGGTGGTCCATGCCTCGCATGCGGAGATTGTGCGCGGCACGATGCAGACGCTTTTGCTGAATCCGCGGACGGAGTACCGCTCGGAAAAGGGTTCCGCGGATGCGGCGATTGTGGGGTTCCGGGACAACGGGTCGGCGAGCAACGTGAACGCGAAAGGCCATGTGCGTTTGGTTACGGCCGACGGAGCGGTGATTACGGCGACCAACGCACTGACTCAACTGAATGACAAGAGCCAGCCGGTGACGACAGACATGACCGGAGGCGTCAATTTCGAGTCGAAAACGTCGGATGAACTGATGCACGGCAACGCGAACGAGGCGACCCTGACCTTCGTTGGCAACTCGGAGTTGAAGCACGCGACCTTCCGCAACGCGGTGAGCTTTGTGGATCAGGCGCTGAAGCTGGCGAACGATCCGAAGGGGGCGGCGTCGCGGCAGATTCAGGCGTCGAAAATTGACGTTGATTTTGTTCCGGAGCGTGGGAAAAGACGGGCGGTGGCGAAGGAAGTGCTGGCGACCGGCGCGGCTTCTGTACATCTGCATACGGTCCCGTCGAAAGGGCCGCAGCAGGCGACCACGATCAGCGGGGGGCAACTGCTGGCGAACCTGACGGCGGACGGCAAGGCCATTCGCGAGCTTACCGGATCGGGCGGCACAAAGATTACGGAACTGGCGAAGGACGGCTCAACGAATACCAGCACGGGAGACCGGCTGACGGTTACGTTTGCGCCGCCGAAGAGCGAAGCCGAGAGCGCAACGACTAAAAAGATTTCCAAAAGCGCACGGGGCGTTGAGATTGCCTCGGCTGTGCAGGACGGACACGTGATGCTGGCGCAGCACCCGAAGCAGGGGCCGGGGCCGGTGCTTCCAGCGACGCTGACGGCATGGGCGCAACACGCGGAGTACCATGCCGCAGACCAGATTCTGCACCTGACAGGTAGCCCGCGTCTGGAGAACGAGCAGTTGCAGATGGCGGCGGGCCGCATTGATTATGACCGGGACTCCGGCGACGCGAGCGCGGCTGGAGGCGTGAAGGCCACGTATACCGAAAAGGCGAAGAGTGGGCCGATGCTGGGCGGCGAGGGGCCGGTCCACATCACGGCGGACCACGCAATAGTGAAGCACGCGACGAACGCCAGCACGTTTTATGGAAGTGGCGGCACGGACGCGCGCATGTGGCAAGGGGGGGACTCGATTTCCGCTCCGGTGCTGGAGCTGACGAAGGACCCTGCGACACTGAGAGCGCATGGAGGGCCGGGCAGCACGGGAGCCGTGGTCCATGCGAACCTGACATCGGCGATGGGTAAAAACCGGCAACCCACGGTCGCGCGCATTCAGAGCAGTACGCTGGATTATTCAGACAAGGACCGCCGGGGAGATTTTCGTGGAGGCGTAACGGCGCGGGACGCGGCGGGGGTGATCCACGCGGACGAGGCGGAGGTATATCTGACAGCGGCGGCGAAGAAGGGCGCTCCCGCGCCAAGATCTGATAAGGGACAGGGGCCGCTGGAGCGCATTGTGGCCACAGGGCATGTGGAGGTGACGCAGCCAGGCCGGAAGGGCATGGGCGAGAAGCTGGTCTACACCGCTCAGGATGGAAAGTACGTGCTGACGGGATCTCTGGGAGACCCGCCGCGTATTGTGGATGAGGCGAAGGGCACAACCAGTGGAACTACATTGATTTTCAATAGTCAGAATGATAGCGTCGAGGTGAGTGGAGGACAGTCGAGGGCCGTCACCGAGACGCGCGCTCCCAAGTAAAACCGCGTGCAGAAGCTTTCGACTGATCAGATCGGCAAGTCCTACAAGGGACGCCAGGTAGTTCGCGGAGTCAGCATCGAGGTCAACCGTGGCGAAGTGGTAGGGCTGCTGGGGCCGAACGGCGCGGGCAAAACCACCAGCTTCTACATGATTGTGGGCCTGGTTGCGCCGGACTCGGGCAATATTCTGGCGGACGGTGAGGACATTACGCGCGTGCCGATGTATCTGCGGGCGCGGCAATATGGAATCAGTTATCTACCGCAG
>JAICYR010000042.1 GCA_025934135.1 Acidobacteriaceae bacterium
AATACGGCACTACTGAATCAAATCCGGCCGTACCGGGGATACGATGCAATCAATGCCATCGAGCCCTGGTTCAACTCCAACTACCATTCGCTACAAGCAACGATCGAAAAGCGCTTCGGCGATGGGTCGCTTATCAACGCGAACTACACCTGGTCGAAGGCGATGACAGACAACCAGTCGGATCGCAGCACCGCCGTCCAGAACGTCTACAACATCGCCGGCGAATATGGGCCGGCCCAGTATGACATCCGCAATATGTTCAACGCGGACTTCGTCTACGCACTCCCGTTCTTCCGCAGTCAGTCAGGCTTTGCCGGTCACGTTCTGGGTGGATGGCAACTCGGCGGGCTGGTCTATATGAACGGCGGACTGCCCCTGACCGTCACCACGAGCGCCGATCCAGCCGGCCTGGGTCTGCTCGATGGCGCCAGCGCCGCCGGCGCGCGGCCCGACCAGATCGGGAATCCCAATACCGGATCGGGCATTCACCAGCGCCTGAACTGGTTCAATAAAAGCGTATTTGTTCCCAGCACCAGTCCAACCGTGCCAGGTGACACGCGGAGAGGGTCCGTGCGCGGACCCGGATGGCAGCGGTGGGACCTGGCTCTCTACAAAACTTTTGCTATTGGAGAGCACGTCAAGTTCCAGTTCCGCGGCGAAACCTTCAACACCTTCAACCACACGAATTTCAGTTCTGTCAGCACATCCAGTACCAGCGGTCTATTCGGTATGGTCACAAGT
This sequence comes from Acidobacteriaceae bacterium, assembly GCA_025934135.1. Taxonomy (GTDB): domain Bacteria; phylum Acidobacteriota; class Terriglobia; order Terriglobales; family Acidobacteriaceae; genus Silvibacterium. The sequence goes on from JAICYR010000042.1 coordinate 742, forward strand.
TACCGGGATCCGCGCATTATTCAGCTCGGGGGGAAACTGGACTTTTAGCTGATAGGGCCGCGTAACACCAACCGCGGTTTAACGCCAAATACACCACAGCCCCGCCTGGCGGAAAGTCCGGCCAGGCGGGCTTTTTCATGTGAGAATCTTTTGGTGATCCGTTCGTTTGTAATTTGTGCTCTGAATCTCTTTGTATTTGCCGGGTGTGTTGTTCCGGCATGCGCGCAGCCTGACTCGACCCGGCCTGCGCTGATTCCTCAACCCCGCCAATTTACTTCGCGATCTTCCATCTCTCTCGCGCACGGCGTCAGGATTGTCGTTCCCGGACGTAATGCTGACGACTCGTTTGCCGCGAAGAATCTCGCTACGGAACTGGAGCAGCGCGGCGTCGCGGTGCGGAAGTCGAAAAGCTCCGTGAGCGTGTGGCTGCTGCGCGACACCAGCGCGGTGGCGCGGCGGGTGATGCGCCGCGAAAAGATGCAATTTGATCCGGCAATGCAGGCGGAAGGCTATCTGCTGATTACCGAAGGCCGGAGCGCGTATGTGATTGGCCACACGGCAACTGGCGTGTTCTATGGCGCACAGACTTTGGCACAGCTTGAACAGCCCGGCGGCAGGGGACCGATTCTGACGGGGGCGGCGATTCGCGACTGGCCGGCGATGCGCTGGCGCGGGGTCCACGATGATCTGTCGCGGGGCCCGGTGCCGACGCTGGCTTTTCAGGAGCAGCAGATTCGCGCTTTCGCCGCGTACAAGATGAACGTGTACTCGCCTTATTTCGAGAACACGATGCAGTACAAGTCGAATCCGCTGCCGTCGCTGCCGGGTGGGTCGTTATCGCCGGCTGATGCGAAGGCGCTGGTGGAGTACGCGCGGCAGTACCACGTGACCATCATTCCCGAGCAGGAGGCCTTTGGGCACCTGCATAAGGTGCTGACGTGGCAGAAGTACGCGCCTCTGGCGGAGATTCCTAACGGCACGGTGCTGGCGCCGGGACAGCCGGGTTCGATGAAGCTCATCACGCAGTGGTTTGATGAGCTGGCGGGCGAGTATCCCGGGCCGTTTCTGCACATCGGGGCCGATGAAACATTCGAGCTGGGCCAGGGACAGACAGCAGCCGAGGTGAAGCAGCGCGGGCTGGGCGCGGTCTATATCGACTTTCTTACGCGGATCCATGGGGCGCTCGCGCCGCTGCATCGCCGTCTTCTGTTCTGGGGGGACGTAGCGATGAGCAGCCCCGATCTTGTTCCCCGGCTCCCACACGACATGATTGCCGTGGCGTGGCACTATGAGCCGTCGGAGAAAGGTTATGACCGCTGGCTTGATCCGTATACCAAGTCGGGCATGGAGACCTGGGTGTCGCCGGGCGTGAACAACTGGAACCGCGTGTGGCCGAATTTTAATCTGGCGCTGGGAAATATACAGGGCTTTGTGGCCGCCGGACAAAAAGCCGGAAGCACCGGAATGCTAAATACTATTTGGAACGATGACGGCGAAGGACTCTTTGCGCAGGACTGGTACGCGGTGCTGTTTGGCGCTGCGGCGGCATGGCAGCCGGGGACCAGCGACGTAGCCCGCTTCCAGAGCGATTTTGGACCGGTATTTCATGGCGATCGGAGTGGAGATATCGACGAAGCCCAGGCCGCGCTGATGGCGGCGCACCAAGCGCTGGCGCACGCCGGTTTGGGTGATGCACAGGACGCATGGTTCTGGGTTGATCCATGGAGCCAGCGAGGCCAGGAAGTCTCCGCAAAGATGTTGCCCGTGGCCGCCGAAGTGCGGCTGGACGCCGAGCGTGCGCTTACGCTGATTGCGCAAGCCAGGGCCGATAAAAACCTGCGCAACGTTGAGGCGCTGGATGCGATGGAGATGGGAGCGCGGCGCATCGATTTTCTCGTGTTCAAGTTTCAGGCGGCGAACCAGATCATGTCGGCTTACCAGCGGATGTATAGCGGGCAGCATGATCCGGCGGTTGCGGCGCATGTCTCCCGCGATCTCTGGAACCTTTCCGGGGTGAATGGACTTTGCGAGGACCTGAGCCAGGGATACGAATATCTGCGCACGCGCTATAGCGACGTGTGGCTGGCGGAGAACCGTCCCTACTGGCTGGGCAATGTGAACGCCCGGTATCAAGCCGCCACGCAGCTATGGATGAAGCGGGCCAATGGCCTGTCGGCGGCCCGCGACCAATGGCGCGAGCATCACACGCTTCCCTCGCCTGAGCAGATCGACATTCCGCCCGCTCCTTCCGTTAAGGACGGCCATTGATCGAGCACGCCACGCGCCTTCGCCCAATTGATCTTGCGCTGGTTGTGGCGTATCTGGCGGGCATCACGTTGTTTGGTCTCCGTTTTCGTAAGCGCGGAGACCGGTCGCTGCGGTCTTACTTTCTTGCCGACCGCAATCTGCCATGGTGGGCGATCATGCTCTCGATTGTTGCGGCGGAAACCAGCACGCTGACCATCATCAGCGTGCCGGGGCTGGCGTGGGCCGGCGACTTTGGATTTCTCCAACTCGCTCTTGGGTATCTTCTAGGCCGCATTGTGATATGCATTCTGTTTCTGCCGCGCTATTTTCGCGGTGAGTTGCTGACTGCTTATCAACTCATCGGCCAACGCTTTGGTCCGCGGCTGCACAAATACACCGCGTTCTTGTTTCTGGCGATGCGCGCCGCGGCGGAAGGCGTGCGGGTGTTCGCCATAGCAATCGTGGTGGGTGTGGCGATCGGCACCAACGACATCCTCTCGATTGCAATTCTGACAGCGTTGACTTTGCTTTATACGTTCCAAGGCGGGTTTGCCGCCGTTATCTGGACCGACGTTGCGCAAATGTTTTTTTATATCCTCGGTTCACTGGCCGCGCTGGCCATCATCTGCCATAAGATTCCCGGCGGATGGAACGGCATGATTAACGCCGCGGCTGCCGCGCACAAGCTGACCATGTTCCACTTCTACTGGTCAGTCACGCAGACGTACACGTTCCAGGCGGGGCTGATCGGCGGCTGTTTCCTCATCATGGCCGGCGACGGGACCGATCAGCTCATAGTGCAGCGGCTGCTTGCCGCGAAAAACCTGTTTGAGTCGCGGCTTGCGCTGCTGGCCAGCGGCGTCGTCATCTTTGTTCAGTTCGCGCTGTTCCTCTTCATCGGCGCCGGGCTTTGGGTTTACTACAGCCATGGAGGCGCCGCACCGACGACTGGAGCAGACCGCATCTTTCCCACATTCATTGTGCGGGAGATGCCCGTCGGTCTTGCCGGATTCACCATTGCCGCGATATTGGCGGCTGCAATGTCCAACCTGAGTGCATCCCTCAATTCGCTAACCTCCAGCTCGATGGTGGATTTTTATCTTCCGCGACATCCTGAAATGCCGGAGCAGGCGCGAGGCAGAATGTCGCGGGCAATGACGATCGGGTGGGCAGTCGTCCTGTTCGCGCTGGCGATGCTGTCGCGGCGCGGTGGCCACGTGGTCGAGGTGGGGCTGGCGATTGCTTCCGTGTTGTGGGGCGCGATGCTGGGAGTGTTTCTGCTGGGAACTCTGAGCCGACGCGCCGGTGAGCGGGGGACCATCGTGGGCATGGTCGCGGGTGTGGCGATCAATCTGATGCTTTGGCTCCAGCCACATTCGATTCCCTACTCGATTGCGGGACACACGTTTGTGTTCCCCAAGATCGCCTGGACGTGGTGGGTGCTGATCGGCTCGTTGACAACCTTTGTGGTGGGCTACATCGCGAGCCTGTTGCTTCCTGATTCTGAGACATCGATACGAAGGAGTACAAGTAATGCGCCGGAATTTTAGCCTTGGATTGTTCCTGCTGTGCGTCATGTCCTGCGCGGGCGCGGCACGCGCGCAGCGCAGATTTGCACCTATTGAAAAAATCGTGAACCGGGCCATTGCCGAACATAAGATTCCGGGCGCGGTGGTCATCGTGGGCCACAACGGCAGGGTGGTGTATCGCCGGGCCTTCGGTATGCGGTCGCTTGTGCCAACGCGGGAGAAGATGACGCTGAACACCATCTTCGACATGGCGTCGCTGACCAAGCCGTTGATGACCGCAACGGCCGTGATGCAGCTCGCCCAAGAAGGAAAAATCCGCGTGGATGATCCGGTGGCGAAATATATTCCGGAATTTGCGGCGAATGGGAAAGGTCACATCACGATTCGCGATTTGCTGACGCATTATTCCGGGCTGCCGCCGGATTTGTCGCTCGCGAAGCCCTGGGCGGGCAAGGGCGATGGCTATCGGCTCGCGTTCGCAATCGCCCCGCTGCGTCCTCCGGGCGTGCGCTTCCAGTACAGCGACATTAATTTCATCACTCTGGGTGCGCTGGTGGAGCGTGTCTCAGGCGAGCCGCTGGACGTGTACGATCTGCACCATATTATTCGACCGCTTCGCCTCAGGCACACACGCTATCTGCCACCGGTATCCTGGAAACCACTGATTGCGCCGACGCAATGGGAACACGGGCTGTCCGCCGCCGGCGGTGTAGTGCATTGGACCGGTCCGGACGTTATATTGCGCGGCGTGGTGCATGATCCAACCTCGCGGCGGATGGGCGGTGTGGCCGGCCATGCGGGGCTGTTCAGTTGCGGCGACGATGTGGCCGTATACGCGCAGAATCTGCTTGACCGCCTGGCTGGAAGGCCAAGCCGGTTTCCGCTTTCGCGTATCCAGCTCCAGAAAATGGTGGCCCCGGAACAACCGGCGACGGGGACCGCGCTGCGCGCTTTTGGCTGGGACATTGAATCCCCCTATTCGAGCAACCGGGGAACGCTGTTTCCGGTGGGATCGTTTGGGCATACGGGATTCACGGGGACTTCATTGTGGATTGATCCACATGACGATACATACGTGATCGTGCTCACCAACGCTGTTCATCCCAACGGGCCGACGGGAATAGGGGCGATGCGTGCGGAGATTGCCAATGTGAGCGCGGTGGCTCTGGGCATCCACAATGATGGGGGTTCGCTGGCGACGAGCATCACCGGATACAACGAGTCACTGAGCGGGATGAGGAGATGGGCCGCGCGCAACGCTGAAGTCCAAACCGGTATTGATGTGCTTGAAAACGATCATTTCGCGGAGCTCGCCTCGCTTGCCCGACGGCATGGCGGCCATTTGAGGATGGGCCTGCTGACCAATCCAACGGGGGTGGACGCGCAGGGGCAGCGAACCATCGACGTCCTCTTTCACGATGCGCCCGCCGCCGTGCATGGCCTGAGTCTCACCACGCTGTTTAGCCCGGAGCATGGCATCAGCGAATCCTACGATAAGCCGGGTATTCCAAACTCCACCGATGCGGCGACCGGCCTGCCGGTAATCAGTCTCTATGGGAGCAACGCGGCCTCGCGGCATCCCTCGCTCGACACGCTGGGGAAACTCGACGCGGTGGTGATCGATATCCAGGATGCCGGCGTGCGCTACTACACCTATGAGTCGGTGGTGCGCTACTTCCTCGAAGCAGCGTCAAAAACCGGAACGGAGATCGTGGTGCTGGACCGCCCCGATCCCATCAACGGCGCATTCGTGCAGGGGCCGGTTTCTGATGCGGGAGCGGAGAGCTATGTGAATTCGATGTCGATCCCGGTCCGCCACGGCATGACGCTGGGCGAGCTGGCCCGATATGACGAACAGCAGCTTCATCTGCACGCGCCGCTCACCGTGGTCGCCATGAAGAACTGGCAGCGAGGCGACTGGTATGACTCCACCGGGCTGACGTGGATCGATCCCTCGCCCAACCTTCGCAACGTTGAGGAGGCGACGCTCTACCCGGCGCTGGGGTTGATTGAGACCACCAATATATCGGTGGGTCGCGGGACCGATACGCCATTCGAGTGGTTTGGTGCGCCGTGGATCGATGGACGGAAAGTAGCGCGCTACCTGAACCGCCGCGACCTGCCGGGAGTTCGGTTCTATGCCGCATCGTTCACGCCAGAGAAGCCTTATCCTTATGGGGGCCAGAGGTGCGGCGGTGTGCGGATTTTAGTGACGGACCGCAATGTGCTGGACGGGCCGGAGCTAGGGGTAGAGATTGCTTCGGCCTTGCACCACTTTTATCACGATCAGTTCAACGTGCAGAGAATGAACCACCTGCTGGTGAATCGTGCGGTCCTCGACGCCATTGCCGCCGGAGACGATCCGGAGAACATTTCCGAGGGATGGCGGGACGCAGTGAAGGCTTTCGAGCAGAAGCGGCGAGCGGCGCTGATTTATCCCGTCCGGTGATAGGTCGTCAGGGATCTACTGCGCCGGGGAAGGCTTCTCCGGCCGTAGTTTCTTGTCGAGAAAATCCGCGGTTGCGGAGAGCGCGGCCACCCAGTTGCGGTGCAGAAGGAAGTCGTGCATCTCGTCGGGGAAGACCAGGGTTTCCACGTCCACCTGGCGCTTGCGAAGCGCGGCCGCCAGTCGCACGGTTTGCAGAAAGGGCACTTCGTCGTCATTGTCTCCCTGAATGAGCAGCACGGGGGAGCGCCATGTGTCCACAGACGCAAGAGGCGACGACTGCCACGCGAGCCTCCATCGGGTGTTTACGTCGGCGGCTGTGTCGGCAATTTGGAAATTCTCCGGGTGGTCGATGTTCCAATCATGCACGCCGGAGAGATCGACTCCGGCAGAGAACAGATCGGAGGCCCGCGACAGGGCCATCGCGGTGAGGTATCCGCCCCAGCTTCCGCCCCAGATCCCGATGTGCTGAGGCTCCACGTCGCAGCGGCTGCGGAGATACAACCCCGCGCCTTCAACGTCGCGCAATTCCGAACCTCCAGTTGCGCCAATCTGCGGAGACTCGCGAAAATCGAGCCCGTAGCCAATGCCGCCTCGATAGTTGATTGACAGGACAACGTAACCGCGGCTGGCAAGGTATTCATTCAGCGCGTAATCATTGGAGTAGTAGCCCATGTAATGCCAGCCGAGCACCATCTGGCGCTGTGAGCCGCCGTGCACGAAAACGACAGCCGGATGCTTCTCGCACTTTGTGCCGCCGGGCGGGAGAAACAAATCCGCATGGATGGTCATGCCATCCGTGGCCGAATAAGTAACGGGCTGCGGCACGATCATCTGGGCCGCGGGGAAATCCGAGGGAATAGCCTGCGGCGCGAAGTCGCGCATCTGACCTGAGCCGGTCACAACCGCGGGACGAAGGGGAATACGGGTATCGGAGCGCAGCGAAGCCACCGTGCGGTTATCGCTGGCGACCACGGGATACACCTCGATTCCCTGTCCGCTGGTAACGGCGACCGGAGCGGTGCTGGTGGCCGAAACTCGCCATAGGTGGCGGCGCTCAATATCGCCCTGATTGGAAGAGAGAACGACCCATTCGCAATTGGGACTGAGCGCCGCACTCTCCACCTCGAATTCTCCCGGAGTGAGCAGCCGCGCCGAACCGCCCTTGGCCGGAACCGCATAGAAATGAAGCCAGCCATCGCCCTCCCATGGAAAGATGAGGTGGCCGTCCGCCGTCCAGAAAAGCTGATGCGGTGAATCGAGTGCGCGAAAAACGCTGCCCGAGCCGGGCGCGGCCTTCCATATTTCATGCCCCTCGCCGGTGCCCACGTCCGCGATGCGGATTGACCAGGGCCTGCCGCTGCGCCGCGACTGGTCGAAGTTCTCGTCCTTGTCATACGGAACGCGGGCAAAGGCGATGCTGTTGCTGTCCGGCGACCACGCGGGGAAGCTGTCGTGATCGACGCCGGGATCGGCAAAGCTCACGCTGCCGGTTGACGGCGAAAAGATGCCGATGAAGCTGTGGCTGCCACGATCGCTCACAAAGGCGAGGACGCGGCCGTTTGGCGACCAGATGAATGACTTGCAGTCGCCGAATACATGAACCGATTGCGGAGGTTTTGCGCCAACGTCGCCGGGCTTCTCGTACCAAATCTGTCCATCGGCGAACCAGGCCACCATGTTTCCCGCAGGAGAGACGCTCGGGGAGTGTCCTTTGGCCACTTTGCGCGGCGCGCCACCGTTCACGGAGATGATCCATATATCCTGCTCCGCACCTTCGGGCACGTGCGCCGGGTTCGGAGCAAGCCGCTCGGGGTTATCGGACGAACCTCCGAGCACATAGAAGATCGATTGCGCGTCCGCCGACCAGGCCAGGTCGGAAATCTCCTGGCCGTCATCGGTCGAATAGCGTGTGATCTGGCGCGACACATATCCGGAGCCGTCCTGCGATGGCATGGCAACCCAGATGTTCCGTTTCCCTTCGGCATTCGAGACCCAGGCGAATGCGTTACCAGTGGGCGCGGCCGTCAGGTCTAAGTTGAAGGGCGCGCTCATTGCCTGGCGCAGAGTGAAAGATGGGGAAGTCTGCGCCGGGGCGACAATTCCCAGGCAGGAAAACAAAAGGCCCACTGCCGACAGCTTCACGGCTGAACGCATCACTGAACGCATCAAGGATGGACTCTCCTGAACTTCCGCAAATTGTACATTCAATCGCGTTTCTCGCGTTTATTTTAGACACGAATCCTTCGGCCAGGCTTGAGTCGCTCCGAAGTGACTTCCGCCGGTGTACCCGCATGATCAGGCACGCAATTAACTGCCCCTTTTCGGCTGGTCCGGATGCTACAATTCCGCGTTACCCAGGATATAAGTTCGAGGGGTCCAATGGCGGATACCAAGTGGCGAAGCATACTGAAGATAGCCACGGCGATTATGGGACTCGTCTTAGTACTTGGCTTGGGCGCTTCGCCGGTTTGCGGCTACGCCGCGGAGCATACCGCCAATGACGGAGGAAATAGTTTCTATCCGGCGGCGGTGTGGTACTGCGGAGGAAGGGCGCGCGCGCCGATGTTGGAGAAGATTGACGCGACGAGTGCGCAGCGGTGGGGCGCGGACCTGGATGCGATCAAGGCAGATGGTTTCAATACCGTAAAGACGTGGATTGATTGGCAGACGGGAGAGCCGAGTCAGGGGCAGTTTGACTTCGACAACCTGAACCTGCTGATGCATCTTGCGCAGCAGCGCCATCTTCGCGTGATTGTTCAGGTCTATCTGGATTCAGCGCCGAGTTGGATTGGACGCCTGTACCCGAGCGGGAGGTTTGTCGCCAGCAGCGGCGCGGTCATCAACTCGCAATCGGCGCCCGGCTATAACCTCGATGACCCCGGCGTTCATAAGGAAGCAGTCGCATTTCTTGAAGCGCTTTCCAAGGATGCGAACCAGTTCCTCGCGCTGTACGGATGGGACGTATGGAGCGAGCCGCACATCATCAACTGGGCGGATTTCCCTTACCTGAAGGACTCGGAGTTCGGCTTCAATCCGGCGACGCAGGCGAGGTTCCGCGAGTGGCTACAGGCGAAGTATAAGACGCTGGCGGACCTGAATGCGGCATGGTACCGGACTTACACCAGTTGGGACCAGGTGGAAGCACCGCGATTTCCAACGATTCTGTCTTATACCGACTACATTGACTGGCGGATGTTCATCGATGTGAAGCTTGCGGAAGACCTGGCGATGCGGACGACGGCCATCCGGACATTCGACAAGGTCCATCCCATCGCGAGCCATTCTGACGCGCCCAGCCTGTTTACGTCTCCCACGGATGGGTACGGCGAGCCGGATGATTTTCGCATGTCGGCAAGCGCGGATTTTTACGGGACCTCGATGTATCCGATGCACTCGCAATCGATCCATTCTTGGTCGAGCGGCATGCTGGACACCGCGCTCGACTTTTCGCGATCGGCAGGCCATAGCCTGAATAAGGGCTTCTGGATTGGGGAGCTTCAGGCGGGACAGGGCGCAACGGCCATGCGCATTGCCGCTCCCGTGAATGCAGCGGATGAGACCTTCTGGATATGGCAGGCTGTCGCACATGGCGCGCGCGAGTTCGCGGTGTATGCCTGGTATCCCATGAGTTCCGGATTCGAGTCGAACGGCTATGGCTTGATTAACCTTGACGGGACGCTGACGGACCGCGCGCGCGCGGCGGGCAAGGCGGCGTCAACTATCGCCAGACATGCACCAAGCCTGCTGAACGCGACGCCCGCGCCTGCGCAGATTGCGATTCTCTACAACCGCCTGTCGTATATGGTGGGAGGCTCGCAATCCTCGCTTTCAAAACTTGGGCGCGCGCCAATTGACTCCGCGATGGGGCTGCACCTGGCGTTTGCGCGGGAGCAGGTCCCGGTGGATTTTGTTTCAACGCGAGAAGTGGCCGCGGGCAAGCTGGGCCAGTACAAAATATTGTTTGTGCCGTTCCCGGTAATGCTTTCGGCCAACACGGCAGAGGGTATCCGCCAGTACGTGAAGAATGGCGGCATGGTGGTGGCGGAAGCGCGGCTGGCGTGGAACGACGAACGCGGATTTGCCAGTCCGATTATTCCCGGGATGGGGCTGGACACAGTATTCGGTGCAAGAGAGAAGGTGATTGCGCCAGCCGATAAGCCGGAGATTACGGTCGAGAACTCCGCTTCCCTCCCCGGATGGACGCGCAGAGCAACCATTCCCGGTGCTGCGTATGAGGAGCATCTGGAACCTTACGCGGGAGCGCAGGTGCTGGGGCGCTTTGCGGATGGTGACGCGGCAATTGTCGAAAATTCATTCGGCAAGGGCAGGACGATTCTGGTAGGGACCTTTCTCGCCCTTGGTTATGAGGAGCATCCTGAAGCAGCGACCGGGCAATTTCTGATTTCGCTTGCGAAGTCGGCCGGGGTGTCCCCCGAGGTTGAAGTATCAGGCGCGGGAGCGGGAAACATCGAGGTGCGTCGCCTAGTGAGCGGCCGCGAGCAGATCGTCTTCGCCTTCAATGAGTCGAATGATTCCACGAATGCCGCGCTGTCGCTGGAGGTCCCGTGGACGCCTGCGTGCGCGGTGGACTGGATGAATGACCAGGATGTGCGGTTTGCAACGCAGCAGAAAAAGGTGCTGCTTAAGAAGACGTTTGCGCCGCATGAGGTCTGGATTGTGGACCTCGAATCGCGCCAGTGAAGCCGCAGTGAGGAACCTGGCGAGACATGGAGCATTGCGCGTGCTTTGGATTCCGGCCGTCGGCCTGTTTGGGGCGATTCTGAACCCTCACTGCTCGTCTAAGGACCTCGCTCTGAAACGATCCTGAGCCCATTCCTCCCTCGCACTTGCAAGCAGAATCCAGCACACGTCATCCAGACAAAAAAACGCTTGCATCGATACATACAACTGTAGTAGATAATACGACAAGAGTAGGAGGTGGGAGTGGCGAACCGGTTATCGAAGCTGGAGTTTCAAGTGATGGAGGCTTTGTGGAGCGGCGGACAGTTGTCGATCCGCGAGATCCAGGAGGCGATTCCCGCGCGGAAGAAGCCGGCCTACACGACGGTGCAAACGACGGTGTACCGCATGGAAGCGAAAGGCGTGGTGCGGCGGGCGAGGAAGGTGGGAAACTTCCACGTGTTTGAAGCGGTCGTCACGCGCGAAGCGGCCCAGCGGCGGGTGATCGACGACCTGCTGGGCTATTTCGGGGGACGGAGTCAGCCGGTCATGGCGCATCTGATCGAATCCGGCAAACTGTCACTCGAAGACGTGAAAGAGGCCGAGCGGACCCTTCGCAGGCTCGCGCGGAAGGAGAAGGAGCAATGAGCTTCCTGAGTTTGTGGCACGAAGGCTGGACCGCGGCGTTGGTGAATCACCTTTGGCAATCGACAGCAGTGGTTGTGATTGCGTGGCTGCTCGCCGTCGCCCTCAAAAAAAACCATGCGCGGGTGCGGTACTGGATTTGGATTGCGGCATCGGTAAAGTTTCTGCTGCCGTTTTCGCTGCTGATTGCGGCGGGGGAATGGTTGCGGTCGTTGGTTCCCGTGCCTGCTGCGCAGCCCGGTGTGGCAAGCGTTATGGAGCAGGTGACGCAGCCGTTCGGGCAGGCGCAGTTCTTCAATGTGGGGAGCGCGCCAGTTCCGGCACATCACGCCAGCCATTGGCCTGCGGTATTGGTTGCGGTTTGGCTCTGCGGCGCATTGTTCCTTGCGATTCGCTTTGGGCTGGCGTGGGCGAAGATGAACGCGATCAAGCGTCGGGCGCGGCCGTTCGCGCTGGGAGCGGATGTACCGGTGCTGAGTTCGTCAGCGCCGATTGAACCGGGAATTTTCGGCATTTTGCGACCTGTGCTGCTGTTACCGGAGGGAATTCCGGAGCGACTCTCGGCGGAACAGATGCGTGCGGTCGTAGCGCATGAGATGTGCCACGTGCGGCGACGCGACAACCTGACGTTCGCAATTCACATGGTCGTGGAGACGCTGTTCTGGTTTCACCCCATGGTGTGGTGGATCGGATCGCGCTTGATCGAGGAGCGGGAACGCGCCTGCGACCAGGCCGTGATGCAGGCTGGCAGCGAAGCGCAGGTGTATGCCGAAGGAATTCTGAACGTCTGCAAATTTTATGTCGAGACGCCGCTGAATTGCATTTCAGGAGTAACAGGCTCTGACCTAAAGAAACGCATTTCGCGGATCATGACGGAAAAGGTGGCATGGAGGCTCAGTCCGAGCAGGATATTGTTGCTCGGTGCCGCTGGATTGCTCGCACTTGCAATGCCGGTCGTGCTCGGGGCGGTGCGTGCTGAAACTCTTAATCCTGAGTCGAAAACCAATGTGCGTCCTTCGTTCGAGGTGGCCACCATTAAGCCGGTGGACCCGCATGCTAGGACCATTGAGGTTGGCGTCCATGTCGATCCGGGAGGGACGGTCAGGCTCGACGGATTACCGCTGAAGGCGATGATCCAGGTAGCTTTCGATGTTAGCTATTGGCAGATCAAGGGCAGCGAGGACTGGATGGACAAACAGCAATACAACCTTGTGGCGAAACCGCCGGAAGCCATACGTGAAACGATGCCGGATACGCGACATACGCTGTTCAGCATCAAAGATGAGCGTCTGCGCCAGATGCTGCAAACGCTGCTGATCGAACGATTTCAACTGAAGATACATCGCGAGACGAGCACGGGTAACGTCTACCTCCTGGAAAAGTCCGGCAAGACTTTGAGGCTAAAGCCCGTCGAAGTCGCCGCGGTAAATGCGAGCCCTTACGGCAACTTAGGCGAAACCGGTTGGGCGGAAGGGTGGGGCCTGTTTAACGAAACCATGCCTGAGTTGGCCAAGTTCGCGAGTGACTACGAAATGCATCGTCCGGTTTTGGACCGTACCGGGCTCACTGGAGCATTCAAGTATCGATCCGCACACGAGGACGCGAGCACCTATTGGATGGACCCGCACGGTTCATTTCTGCGCCTGATGAATGAACTCGGGCTAAAGCTGGTACCAGCGACGGGGCCTGTCGAGATGCTGGTGATTGATCATGCGGAACATCCGTCACCTAACTAGATCATCATGTCCATCGCGGTTCGCGAGAATTCACGTTCAGAGGCGCTGCGACGGTGTATTCTTTCGAGCAAAAGGCTTTACGCAGACAATTGGCCGGCTAACTGATAGCGGCTCCATAGAGGGCTGTTGCGCATGAAAGGTGTGAGCAGAAGAGCGCTGTTGGGATGGGTCGCGGGGTTGGCGTTGGGAGTGATGGTCTGCGGGCAGGCTTGGGCGCAGACGCCAACAGCAAAGAGCGGCATCGTGGGCACGTGGCAGGGGACGCTGCATGCTCCGGGTGGGCACAATTTGCGGACGGTGCTGAAGGTTACGAAGGATGACAAAGGCGCGCTGCATGGGACTCTCTACAGCATCGACCAAGGCGGGCGGCCCATTCCAACGAGTTCCGCGAGCTTTGACGACGGCGCGCTGAAATTTGGAATTGACTTCCTCAGCCTGAAGTACGAAGGGAAGATGTCGGCGGACGGGAACTCCGTTAGTGGGACGGTCACGCAGGGAGGGCGTCCACTGCCGCTGGTGCTTGAGCGGGCGACGCCCGCGACGGAGTGGACGATTCCCGCGCCTCCGCCGAAGATTCCGCCGATGGCGGCTGACGCAAACCCCAGCTTTGAAGTGGCGACCATTAAGCCGACAAAGCCGGATGAACGAGGCACGTACATCACGGTGCAAGGAACGGGACTGGTGGTGGTGAACTTCTCGCTTAATGATCTGGTGAAGTTTGCCTACAACATGCAGGACAAGCAGATTGTGAATGGGCCGGATTGGATGACGACCGCCAAGTGGGACATCAATGCGAAGCCGGACACACCGGGCCAGCCGAATACGAAGCAGTTGCAGACGATGATTCGCAAGCTGCTGGCGGACCGGTTCGCGCTGAAGTTTCACAATGACCAGCGTGAGATGGGTGCCTACGTGCTCACAGTCGGCAAGGACGGGCCAAAGATGAAGCAGAACACGGGCAATCCGAATGGGCTGCCGGGGTTGTTCTTTGGGCCGATTGGGACGCTGCACGTGATGAATGCGACGATGGAAGACTTCACCGGCCTGATGCAGTCGGCGGTGCTGGACCGCCCAGTGGTGGACAAGACGGGCCTCACGGGGCGGTGGGACTTCACGCTGAAGTGGACGCCGGACGAGTCGCAGTTTACCGGGATGGGGATCAAGATACCTCCGCCATCGGCTGACGATGCGAATGCCGCGCCGCCGCTGTTTACGGCGATCCAGGAGCAGCTTGACCTGAAGCTGGAAGCGCAGAAGACGCAGGTGCCGGTGCTGGTGATCGATCACGTCGATCATCCGTCGCCGAATTAAATCCGGCGGCGATCCACGGAATGATTGATCGAATTGCGGAATCGGCGCGTCCTTTGAAGAGGCGGGTGCCGAACAGTTCCAGACGTATGCCCAAAATGATGAGAAGAACGCGCGGGTTTCGAGTACGGCTGTGGGTGTGTGGGCTGGCGATGCTGCTGGCCGCGGCGAGCGCGTGGGCAACGGAGTATCACGGGCAGGTTTTTGTGAACGGCGTGCCGGTGCCGGGGGCGACGGTAACGGTGGCGCAGGACGGCCAGCATTTTTCGACCGTGACGGACGAGCAGGGGTTGTACGCATTTCCCGACCTGAAGGACGGCGAGTGGAAGATCGAAATCCGGATGCGCGGGTTCGCCACGCTGAAGAGCCAGGTAGCGGTGGGGACGAATTTGCCGCAGGGGAAATTCGATCTGACGATGCTGGGGCCGGAGCAGATGCTGGAACAGGCGAAGGTGACGACACCGGAGGCGGCGCCCAATCCCCAGCTTGCGAGCCGTGCGGAGGAGAAATCTAAACCGGCGGAGACGTTGGCGGCAATGCCGCCGCCCGCGGACGAGAGCAACGAGCAGGCGGCGGACGGGTTCCTGATTAACGGCAGCGACAACAACGCTGCGACCTCGAAGTATTCGCTGTCACGGGCGTTTGGGAACAAGAGACCGGCGAGGCGTGGAATCTATACAGGCGGATTTTTGAGCGCGGTGAGCAATTCGGCGTTCGACGCGAGGCCGTATTCGCTGACGGGGTTCCAGGTGCCGAAGGCGGCGTACAGCCGGGTGATCGCGGGCGTCTCGTTGGGAGGCCCGCTGATGATTCCGCACCTCTTTTATCATGGCCCCAACTTTTTTGTGGGATACCAGTGGACGCGGGGCAGCGCGGGAAGCTCGGTTCCGGCGCTGGTGCCGGATGCGGCGGAGCGCGGCGGCGACCTGACGGGGCTGACGAATGCTCTGGGGCAGCCGCTCACGATCTACAATCCGGCGACTGGGCAGCCGTTCACCGGGCCGATTCCGGTGAGTCCGCAGGCGCGGGCGCTGCTGAATCTTTATCCGCTGCCGAACATTGCGGGGAACCGGCGCTACAACTACGAGACTGAAGTGCTGAGCCACACGCATTCCGATGCGTTGCAGTTGCGGCTGGACAAGCAACTGGGGCGGAGAGACCAGCTAAATGGCGGATTCGCGTTCGATAGCTCGCGGGGAGACACAGCAAACGTCTTCAACTTTGTGGACACGACGGACACACTGGGGGTCGATGCGCACGTGAACTGGTCGCATCAGTTTCACCACAATATTTTTGCAGAGCTGGGGTATCACTTCACGCGACGGCGGACGCTGGTGCGGCCGGAGTTTGAGGGCCGCGAAAATATTTCCGGGAACGCGGGGATCACAGGAAATGATCAGGACCCGCGGAACTGGGGTCCGCCTTATCTGAACTTTTCGAGCGGCATTGTGCCGCTGCACGACGCCAACAGCGAGTTCAACCGCGACCGTACGGATGCGTTCTCGCTGAAGCTGCAAACGATGCGCCGGCGGCACACGATTTCGTTCGGCTTCGATTACCGGAAGCAGCAGTTCAACCAATATACGCAGTCGGACCCACGGGGGACGTGGTGGTTTACGGGGGCGGCGACGGCAGCGCCGGGAAGTCCGGCGGCGAGTCCGGGCGCGGTGACGACGAGCGGATCGGACTTGGCGGATTTCCTGCTCGGGATTCCGGACACGAGCGCGGTGGCGTTTGGGAACGCGGACAAGTATTTCCGGCAGCCGGCGTATGACGCATTCGTGACGGATGATTTCCGGGTGGAGCCGAACCTGACAATCAACGCGGGGCTGCGGTGGGAGTACGGCGCGCCGGTGACGGAGCTGTATGGACGGATGGTGAACCTGGATGTGACGCCGGGATTCACGGCAGCAGCGCCGGTGCTGGCCAGTGATCCGAAGGGGCCGGTGACTGGCGCGAAATATCCGGCATCACTTGTCCGGCCGGACCGGCATGGGTTCGAGCCGCGAGTGGGAATCTCATGGCGGCCAATTCCTGCTTCGACGCTGGTAGTGCGGGCCGGATACGGGATTTACGACGATACCTCGATCTATCTTTCGAGCGCAGAGATGCTGGCCCAGCAGGCTCCCTTGTCCAAGAGCGTGAAGGTTGCGAACAGCAGCACGTGTCCTCTGACAATGGCGAACGGGTTTGTGAACTGCGCGGGGGTGACAGAAGATACATACGCGGTGGATCCGAACCTTCGGGTGGGGTACGCGCAGGTGTGGCAGCTATCCATGCAGAGAGACTTGCCCGGAGCGCTGGTGGGGACCGTGACCTATTCCGGCGTGAAGGGGACGCGCGGGACGCAGGAGTTTTTGCCGAACACGTATCCGATAGGCGCGGCGAATCCATGCCCATCGTGCCCGACGGGGTTTGTGTATCGCACGTCGAACGGCAACTCCACTCGCGAAGCGGGAGAGGTGCAACTGCGGAGAAGGCTGCGGGGCGGACTGACCGCGTCGGTGGATTACACGTGGTCGAAGTCGCTGGATAATGATTCGGTTGTAGGCGGGATGGGGCATGCGGTGACGCAGTCGGCCACGGAGGCCCCCAGCGATACAAACGTGAGCGCGAGCACGGACCCGACGATCGCGCAGAACTGGCGGGACCTGAGAGCGGAGCGTGGGCTCTCGACGTTTGACCAAAGGAACCTGGTAACGGCGGAGGTCCAGTACACGACGGGGATGGGGTTGTCGGAGACGCTGATGAGCGGTTGGCGCGGCACGCTGTTCAAAGAATGGACGGTAATGACGAAATTGACTGCGGGCAGCGGATTACCGGCGACGCCGACGTTTCTCGATGCCGTGCCAGGAACGGGCGTGACGGGGCCGATCCGTCCTGATGTGACGGGCGCACCGCTCTATGCGGCGGGTTCGGGCCATTTTCTGAATGCGGCTGCGTATGCCGCGCCGGCAGCGGGCCAGTGGGGCAATGCGCGGCGGAACTCGATCATCGGGCCGAATGAGTTCACGCTTGACGGCGCGCTGGCGCGGACGTTCCGCCTGATGGGGACGAAGAACCTGGATGTGCGGGTGGATGCGACGAACCCGCTGAACCACGTGACGTACACGACCTGGGTCACGGTGTTGAACAACAAAACATTCGGGCTGCCGGCGGCGACGAATCCGATGCGGAGTTTGCAGGTGACGGCGAGGCTGAGGTTCTGATGCGAGCGGCGAAGCATTGGACGACAGCCGCGCTGGTATGCGCTGCCATAGCTGCCTGCGCGCCTGGCCTCTCCGCACAGACCGTGGGCACAAATGAGCAGGCCGGGCAAAACGGAAGCTTCACTCTGAAGGTGAACTCGCAACTTGTTGTCGAAACCGTGGTGGTGAAGGACAAGCAGGGCCACTTCGTTCCGGGGCTGACCGAGAAGGATTTTCACGTTGAAGAGGACGGCGTTCCACAGGCGATCCGAATTTTCGAACACCAGGCGCTGGCTCCGGAAAGCACGCCATTACCCGTAACACCGCCGGACGACGAGCGCATTACGCTCTACCAGCGGCTGGTGAGGACACAAATTGCGCCGGAGGTCCCCGGGAAAACACAGTACAGCGGACATCGCCTGCTGGCGTTTTATTTCGATATGACGGCAATGCCGCCAGACGATCAGTTTCGCGCTTTGCGGGCGGCGGAAAAGTTTGTGCGAACGGAGATGACGCCAGCGGACCTGATCGCGATCATGCGCTACAAAGGCGGGTCGGTGGATGTACTGCAGGACTTCACAGCCGATCGCAACCGGCTCCTGAGCATCATGGAGACGATGGTGGTGGGCGAAGGGCAGGGCTCGGTGGAGTCGATTGACGACGCGAGCAGTGCCGACACCGGAGCGGCGTTTGGTCAGGACAACGGCGAGTTCAATATCTTCAACAACGATCGGCAGCTCTCGGCGCTGATGACCGCAGCGAAGATGCTGGGCAGCCTGAGCGAGAAGAAATCGCTGATTTATTTTGCGAGCGGGATGCGCCTGAACGGGTTGGACAACCTGGCGCAACTACACGCGACCATCGACGCGGCGGTGCGGGCGGGAGTGTCGTTCTGGCCGGTGGATGCACGCGGTCTGGTTGCTGAGGCTCCGCTGGGGGATGCGTCGCAAGGATCGCCGGGGAACCAGGGGATGTATACGGGCGCAGCAGCGCAAGCGAGAACGCAGCAGTTCCAGCAGTCGCAGGACACGATGTATTCGCTGGGCGCGGATACGGGCGGCAAGGCGCTGTTTGATAACAACGACCTGACGCAGGGGATCATCCACGCGCAGAAGGCCATCGACGACTACTACATCGTCGGATACTACACGACGAACACGGCGCAAAATGGTCATTTCCGGAGAGTGAAGATTACGGTGGGTTCGCCGCTGGCGGCGAAGCTGGACTACCGCGAGGGCTACTACGCGAACAAGACCTTCAACAAATTCACAGATGCGGACAAGGAGCGGCAACTTGAGGATGCTCTGATGCTGGGCGATCCAATCACGGATCTGACGATTGCGATGGAGATCAACTACTTCCAACTCAACCGCGCCGAGTATTACGTGCCGATCATTGTGAAGATTCCCGGACGCGAGTTGGCGCTGGCGAAGAAGTTCGGTGCGCAGCACACGCTGATCGACTTCGTGTGCGAGGTGAAAGATGCCACCACCGGCGCGACCATGAGCAATGTGCGGGATTACGTGAACATTAAACTGTCCGACGCGACGGCGGCGCAGTTGGCGCGCCGTCCGGTGGAGTACGACTCGGGTTTCACGCTGTTTCCCGGGAAGTACTCGATCAAGTTTCTGGCGCGCGACGATGAGACGGGCCGCATAGGCACGTTTGAGACACAGTTCACGATTCCCGACCTGAACAAAGTAACGACGCGGCTTGCACTCAGCTCCGTGGTGCTGAGCAGCCAGAAAGTGGACGTGAACGATGCGCTTTACAACGCGATGCGCGGCAAGAAGCAGGCAAAGGACGACACTGCAAATCCGCTGGTGCAGAACGGGCAGAAGTTGATTCCGAGTGTCACGCGCACCTTCGATGTCGACCGCCCCATGTACGTCTACCTACAGGCCTACGAGCGCGACAAGGCAGGTGTGACAAACACTGCGGAATCGGCGGCCGGTCCGGCGTCGACGCCCTTGTTTGCATATGTGAGCTTCTACCGCGACCAGAAGCTGGCGATGGAGATGCCGCCGATCGCGGTGACTCCGGAGCCCATGACCCGGCTGGGCGTGGTGCCGCTCAATTTCCAGGTGCGGTTGGGCAAGCTGAAGCCGGGCCGGTACCAATGCCAGGTGAGCGTGCTGGATCCGGCTGGCCATCGCGCGGCATTCTGGCAGGGTCCGGTGATGCTGGTTCCTTAAGGCGGTTCCAGGATAGCTATACAGTTTGAATTTCAGGGTCGCTGCTCCCTGTTGGTCGCATCGACTCGGAGGTTGTGGCTTCGGGGTACAGTGATCCTGGAACCGCTATAGCGGCTGCGCTCTCCTGTATTTTCTCCAAGCAGACCTTTGTCCTGTGATGCCCAGCATAGCGTGTCACCCCACACACAACGTGTCTGTCCTGACACGCTTGGAAGGAACATTCCATCGCGTAAGCAGTTGATTCTATTCATCACTCTGCTGGCATGTCCAGTGCAATACGTCACAGCGCAGAACAAATTCAGCGAGGTGACAGATGAACAGCCGAGTAAGTGCAGCGATCCTTTCCGCAGTCAGCTTTCTGATTCCCGCCGCAGTTGCAGCTTCCGCCCACGCCCAGAGCACGCCAGCAACTGCACCGGCGAAGACCGCTTCCAGCCTGGCATCCTCGAAGGCCAACCGCACGATTCTTGTCAGCCTGGAAGATCATCGGCTGGCGCTGCTGGAAGACGGTGTAGTGAAAGCGGTCTATCCAGTGGCCGTGGGCAAGGCATCCACGCCGAGCCCGACCGGGACGTTCACGATCGTCAACCATGTGATTAACCCAACCTACTACCACCATGGTGAAGTGATCCCTCCCGGACCGGAGAACCCGGTGGGCAATCGCTGGATGGGATTAAGCGTTGCGGGATATGGCATTCACGGCACCAACGCTCCGCGCTCCATCGGCAAGGCTGTGTCACATGGGTGCATCCGCATGAGTCAGCGTGACCTGGACAAGCTTTTTGCGCAGGTGAGGGTCGGCGACACGGTGGAGATTGTCGCCGAGCGCGATGAGGAGACGGCGGCGATTTTCGGCGCGCCTTCGGCTGCTCAGCATAGTGTGGCCGCACCGGCCCCTGTTCTTACAGCCATGGCCGCACCGCAAGCATCTCCGGCGGTTTCGGTCTCTGAAGTTGCGGCGCTGGCCACGGCGATTTCGATTGCCCGGTGAGTGGAGTGAAACGAGGACTGCGATGGAACTGTTTGCGGAAATTCTGAGTGGAGTGGGCGCCCTGTTGCTGAGCGTCTCGTGCGGGGTGCTGGTAGAGGAGCTTGTGTTCGGTGGCATGGTGCGACTGTTTCTCGCTCACCGGCGGGAAATCGAAACAGCCACAGAACAAAAGAAACGGCAACAAAAAGGAGAGGGGTCATGCTTGCGCTGAAATATCTGCTAATCGCCGCGGGAGTATTGCTGTTGACTGCCGCATTCGCCATCACGCTCTATGACGTTTGGATACACATGGAGTATCGCTGGAAGAAAGCCGCCGCCGAGGAGGGAGCACCAGCGCCGATAGAACCGGAACCGGTCCGCTGGCGTTTCGGGGTCTGGCTTGTTGTGCTGGCCTGCCTGCCGCTGGTGATGTCTGAAAGCATCATCGTCATTCCGTCGGGAATGGGAGGTGTGCGGACCAGCCAGGTTCGGGGAACGCTGCCAGGCACGCTGTATGCGGGAACACACGTCGTTGTGCCGCTGGTGGAGAGCGTGCAGCTTTTCGATCTGCGCGACCGGCTGTTCACTGCCGGAGCTGTTCAAGGCACAAGCAAGACTTCGGCGGAGCCGCTGGACGTGCAGTCGAAGGAAGGGCTGAACATCGGGCTCGCGGTTACGGTGCGTTACAGGCTCGATCCGCGCCGGCTGGATTACATCGAAAGCCATTTGCCACAGCCGGTCGACGCGGGGATTGTGCCGGCGGTGGTGGCAAGCGCCTGGCGTGAGCTGACTCCAAAATACACCGTGCAGGAAATCTTCAGCTCGAAGCGCCAGGTAGTGCGGGGCGAAGCCGCGGAGACCATCACGAGGAAGCTGCACTCGGACGGAATTCTGGTGGAGGAAGTGATGTTGCGGAATGTTGAGCTGCCTCCTCAGTATGCGGCGGGGCTTGAAAATCTGCTGCTGAAGGAGCAGCAGGACAACGAGCTGTCGGTGCAGACCGACATGAAGCAGAAGGAGGTGCGGATCGCGGAGCTTGAGGCCCAGGCTGACGCCAAGCGGAGGGTGACGGCGGCGCAGGCCACCGCACAGGCCAAAGTGGTGGAGGCCAAAGGTGAGTCTGATGCGATGAAGTACACGCTACCGCTCAAGCAGAAGGAAATCGAGCAGGCAAAACTGGAAGCGGAGGCCCAGAAGGAGTCCACCATTCAGAACGCCCAGGCACAAGCGCAGGCCAAGGTGATTGACAGCCAGGCGGAACTGAAACGGCGGCAACTGCTCGCGCAGGCTGAGGCCAACCGCATTCGTGTGACGGCGTCAGCCACCGACGCGGAAATGGAAGCGGAAGGAAAACTGCTGAATCAATCGCCGCTGCTTATCAACAAAATCATTGCGGAGCGGCTGTCGGACAAAATTCAACTGGTCATGGTCCCGTCCGATGGGAAGTTTTTCTTCGCGAATGATCTCTTCCGCGGTTTGGGGGGCGGGTTAGCGGGAGGTCCGCAACATCTACCGCTCGGCACGCGCAGCATGAATCCGAATGAGGGGGATCCTGCTTCGCACTGAGGGTGTTCGATAGGCCCGGTCGGCCATCGAGGCAAACTCTTCCGCACCGGAACTGAGGGAGGCCGATGCGGAGGCGCAACTGGAAGGGTTCCCGGCTTGTCGGAGACAGGCCCGCGGGGACCCTCCCAGCCATAACCGGAGTTGCTGCCCGAGCAGGCGCGCTCCGAAGCATTTAGAAGCAGGAGCGATGATGAACGTGCTATATAATCCGCCCCAGCTAATGAACTTTAGGACTCGGCTTCTTATTGTGGCGACTGTGCTGGCCTTCGCGCTTCCCAGAGCGCTGGCGGCAAGTTGGAACGAGCCTGTCGCCAACTTGGCCAAACAAATAGCGG
>JAICYR010000287.1 GCA_025934135.1 Acidobacteriaceae bacterium
GAATATCGAATCTACCTGCACCCCGTCGTGCTGGGTCGCGGCAAGCCGTTCTTCGCCGGCCCCCGGCCGCGGCTCCGCCTAGTGGCGAACGATTTGATCGTCGAGGACGTGATCAGGCTGACGTACGTTCCCGCTTGATTGCGCGACGCGCCGACGGGCAACCTCGACGGATCGATTCCGATTGGTCGCTTTTTGTCCGTTACACCTTGAATTCGAATCCCGCGTGCTCATGACTTGGAAGCGCTTGATCGCGCGGAGGCCTTGCGGCCCCGAAGCATTTCCGCGGGAAATAAGGGAATTAGTGGTACGGAGATAATTAAGCCGTCCGCTATCTTCGCATCGAGGTTGACGCCGCACTGGAGAGGCCGGGCAGACCGAAGCCTGACGAAATCATGGCCGGACGCGGCTGCGGCTGCGGTCCGGCCAATCAGGGACTTTTACCCAGGGTGCAACTCAAGTGTTTTACATTCAATCAGAAGGCCTCGCGACGACGAGGCGGTTCGATTGCGCAGAAAACATCTCGCGAGCTTTCAGCTAGCGGTTGCCGCGGACGCTTCATGAATCAGCGCCGCGACCTCAATTGGGCGCGAAGCCAGTGATGCGTGGCTGGCATCGAGCGTGACGACTTTGCGTGCGCCTATACGCCCAGCCATCCACTTCTGGTTTTCCGGCGCGATCATGCGGTCCAGGCTGGATATCTGGTACCAGCACGGCTTGTGTTTCCACGCGGGGTCGGTGACCGCATCGCCGAAGGTGCTTGCGAGGGGTGCCTTCTGTGTTACCGCCATGATCAAGCCCTCTTCGGCGCTGAGATCCTGACAGAAGCTCTCGTGGAATTTTTCGGGCTTCAACCAAAGATACCCGTCGCTGTCGGGGGCCAAATTGGGAGCCGCGACCGGAAGGTGCTGCTGCGTTATGCCTCCCGGGCTCTCTCCGGCATCGGGGGCGAATGCTGCGATGTAGACCAGCGCCACCACGTTCGGCTGATTGCCCATTTGGCTGATAACCGCGCCACCATAGGAATGTCCGACCAGCACAACCGGGCCATTGATCTGTGCAACCATCTTGCGCGTGCGCTCCGCGTCATCGGCGAGCGACGTCAGCGGATTTTCCACAGCATGAATGTCCGCATGACCGAGTTTGTTCAACTCGACAATGACCTTGGCCCAATGGGCCGCGCCGCCCCAGAAGCCATGCACCAGTACGACTGCAGGGTTGCTCATGGATCACTCCGCTCAAAAGGTAAGATGAACCCCGTCACGTACGGGAACGCAGGGGCCGTTCGGACCACAGCAGGAAACCCACTATAAGCCCGCGGCAGTTCTTCGGAGTTTGCACAAACGACAAATCGCCATGCTGAAACGCCAAAGCGCAAACCGCCTCGACACAGACGCATTCTTCGACCTTTTCGATTCGGCGCGGGTAAAGGGCGGGAGCGTCACGACCAGGACATTGGTACGCACGCCACGCGATTTTCCGCATGCGCCGGTCTGCTATTTCCATTTTGTCGAGGACGCACGCTGTGTATTGCGGCTGATGGACGAAAAAGAAGATATCCCGCTCCAACCGGACGATTTGGTCATCCTCCCGCGAGGTAGCCGCCATCGCCTCATTTGCGCGGGAGATGCCGAAGGCTCGGCGCAGGTCACGACGGGCGAATTCGAAGTGACGGGCCCGAGTGGAAAACTGCTCGTCGGTGCGCTTCCGGCGCTGCTGCACGTTTCGGAGCTCGGCACTACGCGCTCGCCATTCCCGCGCAGTGCCTCCGACTGGCTCACCGTGACATTGGCGGCCATTCGCCTGGAAAGCCGCGAGCGGTCCTTGGGCAGCAGCGTGATGATTTCACGGCTGATGGACCTGCTTTTCGTGTGGGCGCTGCGGCACTGGCTGAGCAGCGCATCGCGCCACGAGGGCAAGTGGATACAGGCGCTGGGCGACGCCGTGGTAGGTCGAGCGCTATTGCTCATGCACTCGGAGCCGGAGCGTGCGTGGAGCGTTGAAACCCTTGCGCAGCAACTGAACCAGTCGCGCTCCGGCTTTTCGCAACGCTTTGTCGCGACCATGGGCGAGCCGCCCATGCGGTACTTGGCCCGCTGGCGTATGCACATAGCTGCCGAGCTCCTGGGGTCGACGCGCCTGCGCATCTCGCAAGTGGCGCAACGCGTGGGATACGACTCCGAATCCGCATTCAGTCGCGCATTCCGGCAGCATGCGGGAGTTGCTCCGATGGATTATCGGAGGCAGCTCAAGTAATCGGCGCGCTGTGACTGCTTCGGGTCGATGTCGGACTGCTGGTATCAGCCCAAGCTATCCTGAAGATCCAGGAGGGAAGGCCC
>JAICYR010000184.1 GCA_025934135.1 Acidobacteriaceae bacterium
CGGCTCGGTGTGAATGCCGCCATTTCCCGCCGCATTCAGCAACTCGCGCACGTCGTTCAGCGAGTCCACCGGATAGACGTTGACGCCTTCAACGACCGCTGCCTCGCGAGCATTTGCCTTGGGGATCACGAGGTTCTTGATGCCGCGCTCACGGGCCGCAACGGCGACGGGCAACATTCCCGGCACAGCGCGGATGCCGCCGTCCAGACCTAGTTCGCCGATCAGCAAGAACTGGCCGAGGTCGCGAATCTGAAGCGCGCCGTATGCGCCGAGGATTCCGATGGCCATGGGAAGGTCGAAACCGGAGCCTTCCTTCTTGATATCCGCCGGGGCCAGATTGATGGTGATGTGAGTAGGCGGAATCTGGAACCCGGAGTTCTTGATGGCCGCGCGCACGCGGTCGCGGCTTTCGCGAACGGCCGCGTCGGGCAGACCAACTGTGTGGAAGTGGTCCTGATCGGCCTGGATTCCCGAGAAGTCGACTTCCACGTCGATGATGCTGGCGTCGATGCCGTATACCGCGGCGCTGAGAGCTTTGAAGAGCATACAGCTTGAAGCATAGGGCCCAAGGACTGCGCTGAGGCCAGAGAAAGTGTCCCAAAGTGGTTCCGACACATGTCTAAAGTAACGTGCAGCTTTCGATCACCCATCAGGACTACACTAAGCTGTGAAAACGAGTCTGTTCGACCTTTATAAGATCGGCATTGGGCCGTCCAGCTCCCACACGATGGGGCCGATGCGCGCGTCCCGGCGGTTCGCGCAATCGCTGGATGAGGCCGGGCTGCTCGGCCAGGTGGAAACAGTGCGCGCGGAACTTTACGGCTCGCTCGCCCTCACCGGGCTTGGTCATGGAACCGACCGAGCCGTGCTGCTTGGGCTTAGCGGCGAAGAAGCCGCGTCCATCGATCCAGCCACGATTGGGCCCAAGGTAGCCGCCATCCGTGGCTCAGGAACACTGCCGCTGCTGGGGCGGCATCCAATCCGGTTCGCTGAGCCGCAAGACCTGCTGTTCCATCGCGACCAGATGTTTCCACCGGGAGCAAAGACCCAGCACCCAAACGGCGTCCGGTTCAGCGCGTTTGATGCGAGCGGTAACCTGCTGGCGACCGAGACCTACTTCTCCATCGGCGGAGGCTTCATTCGCTCCGACTCCGAAGCCTCCGAGGCTGCGCCCATCGCGACCCAGGCCGCGCAGCCATATCCGTTCAGGAACGCGGCGGACCTGCTGAGAATGGCGTCCGAGGACCATCTGGCCATCTGGCAAGTGATGCTGGCCAACGAGTGCGCGCTCCGGCCCGAGGCTGAAGTTCGCGCCGGGATCGCCCAAATCTGGGAGGTGATGCAGGGCTGCATGGATCGGGGGATGGCCACGGAAGGCATTCTGCCGGGTGGGCTCAATGTCCGCCGCCGCGCGCCCCGGCTCGCGGAACGCCTCCGCGAGAAGGAGAGCCAGGGAAAGGCAAGCGACCCCCTTGCCCCGCTCGACTGGGTCACGGTGTACGCCATGGCGGTCAACGAGGAGAACGCCGCCGGTGGCCGCGTCGTCACCGCCCCCACCAACGGGGCCGCCGGAGTCATCCCCGCCACCGCCCGCTACTACCAGACCTTCATCGAAGGAGCCAATGACGACGGCATCCTGCGCTACTTCCTGACCTCGGCAGCCATCGGAGTCCTCTATAAGGAGAACGCCTCGATCAGCGGGGCCGAAGTCGGCTGCCAGGGCGAGGTGGGCGTGGCCTGCTCCATGGCCGCCGGAGGACTCGCCGCCGCGCTCGACGCGACGAACGGCCAGATTGAACACGCCGCCGAAATCGCCATGGAGCACAATCTGGGCATGACCTGCGACCCCATCGGTGGCCTGGTCCAGATTCCCTGCATCGAGCGCAACGCCATGGGCTCGGTCAAGGCCGTCCATGCCTGTCGCATCGCCATGAACGAAACCGAGGCGCACAAGGTCTCGCTCGATCAGGTGATCCACACCATGTACCAGACGGGGCTGGACATGCAGTCGCGCTACAAGGAGACCTCGCTGGCCGGACTGGCGCTCAACATTATTGAATGCTGAGAGCGGCGGGGCGGAAATCTATATTTTTTTGAGCGGGCGCTATAGTTGATTCAAAATAAAGGACTTCCAGAAAAGTAACTCCGTCTATCTTATTGAAACATCAAGTACTTAGCGCGATGTTCTGTTGGATCAATAATTTATCCAGGATAGTGCCCTTTGTAGAGAGCGCCTTAGTTATTCGCCGCCGGAACTTTTCGATTTCCTCCCTACTTCCAGAATAGCAGTTTCAGCGAAATTATCTGCATTCGCATATAGCTGAAAACAGGTGGTTTGTGAGTCGATGGGCTTGACAGATGTTTTGACCCGGAGAACCGAGGCGCACAAAAGCTGCACTTGCATGCTTCCCTGCTTTGTACCCGAAAGCAGTGCCACGATTCCGCTATTCAACAGGGATCGTACATCCTGCCCGGCGCGATGTCCCGTCCAAGAACCGTGGAGCGGTGAATAGAGGCGCATGAAGTAACTTCGCGCCTCTCCGCTGTTGGAGGAATCGGCGTGGAAGATACGCGCCCATCGCAGGCACGGGACTCATGCGCTATTGGATCGCTGCTTTTTTCCGTTCGGTGGGAGAAGTTGGCCTTTTCGGGCTGCGAGTGATCCGTGATACCTTCCGGCGGCCGTTTGAACTGAAAGAAATCATCCGGCAGATTTTCGAAATCGGGTGGCGCACCTGTCCGCTGATTCTTGTGTCGGGGTTCGCATTGGGAGCGGTGCTGGCGCTGCAAACCCGCGCATCCATGCAAGCTTTCGGTGCGGAGTCGATGATTCCGCAGGCTGTCTCCTATGGCCTGTTCAAGGACATTGGGCCGCTGATTGCGGCGTTGCTGGTGGCGGGCCGGGCGGGCGCTGGCATTGGCGCCGAGTTGGCGGGAATGCGCGTGACTGAACAGATTGACGCATTGGACGCGCTGGCGATTGACTCCTTCAAATACCTTGTGGTGACGCGCGTGGTGGCGTGCGTGATTGCGATGCCGATTCTGACCACGCTGCTGGATTTCGCGGGACTGCTGGGCGGGATGGCTTCCGACCTGCTTGCGCTGCACATGTCAGTGCGGCTTTTTCTGAATGACGCATTCGGCACGATGGGATGGGTGGATTATATTCCGCCGATCGCGAAAACGGTGGTGTTCGGGTTCATTATCGGGACGCTCTCCTGCTACCTGGGTTATACGGCGACGCAGGGCGCGGCGGGCGTGGGGCGCGCATCGAAGCGCAGTGTTGTGTTTTCGTCCTTGCTGGTGATTCTGGCCGATGCCGTTCTGGTGAAAAGCATCTTGTTCTGGTATTCGGGATGAGATTGACGAGCAACGACGCGGCAACTGAGAACCCGGAAAGCCCGGCGGTGGAGTTGGAGCATGTATCAAAGCGCTTCGGAGAACGAACGGTCCTGGACGACATTAGCCTGCGGGTCAAGGGTGGTGAAGCGTTTTGCATGCTGGGGCGCAGCGGCACCGGAAAAAGCGTGTCGCTGAAGATCATGATCGGCCTGATCCAGGCGGACGAGGGCAAGGTGAGAATCCACGGAAACGAAGTGAGGCATGGCGATACCGAAACGCTGGTGAAGCTGCGGAAGAGCATCGGGTTTCTGTTTCAAAATGCGGCGCTGTTCGATTCGATTTCGGTTGCTGAGAATGTCGCGTTTCCGCTGCGGAGGCATACAAAAAAATCCGAAGAAGAAATTCAGGAGATTGTGCGGGACAAGCTGAAGGAGGTGGAACTGGAAAAAGAAGGTGACAAGATGCCCTCTGAACTTTCCGGCGGAATGAGCAAGCGCGCCGGGCTGGCGCGAGCCTTGGCGCTCGAACCGAGCA
Source organism: Acidobacteriaceae bacterium (assembly GCA_025934135.1). Lineage (GTDB taxonomy): Bacteria > Acidobacteriota > Terriglobia > Terriglobales > Acidobacteriaceae > Silvibacterium. The sequence goes on from JAICYR010000184.1 coordinate 3,877, forward strand.
TTCTGCTGATTGACGAGCCCAGCAGCGGACTCGACCGCATCACAGCCGAGGAGATCTACGATCTGCTGCTACAGCGGAAGAAGAGCCGTAAGGAAACCATGGTGGTGGTGACCCACGACACAACCGGAGTAAAGAAATTCGCGGACACATTTGCCGTATTGGACAACGGCCGCCTCGCCGCTTGCGGCACGCTGCAAGAGCTTGGCCAAAGCGAGAACCCAACGGTGCGTCAACTCGCCGCCGGATCAGAGACCTAATGGCTGGCATGTCAAAGGCGGTGAAGGTCGGGATTTTTCTGGTGGGCGGAATCGTGCTGTTTTGCGTGGGACTGTTCCTGGTTGGCAGCCGGGCGAACCTCTTCGGAAACCGCTACACGGTCTATGCCGACTTCAACAACATCGAGACCATCGATCAAGGAGCCAAGGTAAGGGTGGCAGGAATGGATGCGGGTGAAATCACCGATATCCAGATTCCGTCCAGCCCGTCGGCGAAGTTTCGCCTCAAGCTGGAAGTGGAGAAGAAGTTCCAACCCATTGTCCGCCAAGACTCGGTGGCCACGCTGGAGACGGAAGGCATGGTGGGCAACGTCTACGTGAACATCAAAAAGGGCAGCGCCAATTCTCCCGTGTGCAAACCCGGCTGCATCCTGCCCAGCCAGGGGACGGTCTCAATGGGTCAGTTGATGAAGGAAGGAAGCGCGCTGGCCGGGTCCATCCAGTCCACTATTAGGGACCTGCACCACCGCGCGGACGGCGTGATGCAGAACCTGGACAGCGCGACCGGGCACGCGGACCAGATGATTAAGGGAGTGCAGCCGAATGTTGTTCACCTGACCAGTAACGCAAACGCGATTGTGGCGGGGATTCGGCAGGGCCACGGCACGGTGGGAAGCCTGCTGACCGACAAGACCATGGCCGCAAACGTGAACCAGACCATTGCGAACGCGAAACAAACTTCCGCGAATGCGAAGGAGGCTTCCGGCAAGGTGAATACGATGATGGCGGAGGTTGAGAAAAAGGACCTCCCAAAGGTTCACCAGACGGTTACCAACGCCGACTCGGCGACTCAGAAGATCAACAAGGCCGTGGGCAAGTTGGTTTCTCCCGGAAAAAATAAGAAGAGCACGGCGGATGAAATTCGAGAGACTTTGGACCAGGCGGACCGAACGACGGCGAATCTTGCGAGCGACACCGAGGCCGTGAAGCACAACTTCTTCCTGCGCGGATTTTTCAACCGGCGCGGCTTCTATAGCTTCGACACCATGACGCCGAGTAAATATGCGGCAAGCGATTTTGTGAAGAAGCCCCGGGCCCGCGTGTGGGTCCCGGCGGAGGGAGTCTTCACAACCGGGCCCAACAAGTCGCAGCAGCTAACCAACGCGGGGAAGTTGATCCTGGACCACGCGATGGAGGGGTTAACGCCCTATCTGCCGAATAATCCAGTGGTGGTTGAGGGGTACTCGACGAGCGGGCCGTCAAACGAACAGTATCTTGCGTCGCGAGAGCGGGCGATTCTGGTAAGTGAGTATCTGCAGCAGCACTTTCACCTGAACCCAAAGTGGGTGGGGGTGATGCCGTTCAGCGCGCATCCCCCGAAAGGCGCACGGAAAGAGACCTGGGACGGGGTGGCTCTGGTGCTGGTGGTGTCGAAGAAGCAGTGATCTCCATCCTTAGCGCGATTTTTGCGCCAAGGATGGACACCGGGATTTGTGGTGAGTATCCGAATTCGGTGCTACACAGTTTCGGGAATGGCCTCGGCATGGGGGTTTTTGACGCGGACCACCACGATCTTTGAGAAGCCTTCCTTGAAGTTGGGCGGGCGCAGACGTTCGGCCATTTTCCGCATGCTTTCGTCGCTGACGGTGCGCTCGCGTTTGTGGTTGCGCGCGAGGCAGATCTCCAGCGGAACGTCGAAAAAGACGGCCTGGACCTCGTAGCCGAAGCTCTTGGCCATCTTGATCCACTGGCGACGCTCGTGGGGCGAGAGGTTGGTCGCATCCACGTAATTCCAGGGCATTTTGGCGATGAGGCGGGCGCGCAGCAGCGAGCGCAGAGTGGAAAAGACCAAGCCCTGATAGCGCTGTTCGTCAATGTCGTCGAACAAGATGGCGCGCAGCATGTCCGACGAAAGCGGGTTGACGCCGCGGCGCTTGAACCATGTGGTTTTGCCGGAGCCGGGAAGTCCGATGGTCAGGACCACGTATCCCTTGGGGCCGCTTGGCTGGCCGGCGGCCTGGGGCGCGGGCGGCGGCACCGAGGGCGACTCGGGCTGGGTTTCCATCTCGAGGCGGGCCGCATTTTCAGGCGTACTGGGGGGCGCACCGAATTGGGCGGCCTCCGGCACGAGGGGAAGAGGGGAGGTA
>JAICYR010000104.1 GCA_025934135.1 Acidobacteriaceae bacterium
GATTTGACCCGGTCCATGCTTTCCACAGTTTCAAATTTGAATTTGTCGGACCATGCGATGAGTGGACGCCATAGAAGCTGGTCGGTCACGACGATGATGAGCAGCATCGTGATAATGCCCCAGATCATGGCCTGGGTGTCGCCGTTGGAAGCGGCTGTCTGGAGGTAGGAGCCGAGGCCGGGGAGGCGGAAGTTGCGGCTGCCGACCGGGAACATTTCGCAGACGATAAGGAAGAACCATCCACTGGCGACCGAGACCATGGAGTTCCAGACCAGCCCTATGGTGGCGTAGGGAAGCTCAAGCTGGAAGAGCCGCTGAAGCGCGGAGAAGTGGTTCACGTCGCAGGCCTCGCGCAGTTCGCGCGGGATGCTCTTAAGTGACGAGTAGAAGCTGAAAGCCATGTTCCAGACTTCGCCGGTGAAGATGAGCAGGATCGCGCCGAGTTCGATGCCGATTTGCCGGGAAGGGAAGATGGACATCATCGCGAGCATGACGCCGGGGAGGAAGCTGAGGACCGGGATGGATTGCAGAATGTCCAGCGTGGCGATCATCAGCCCTTCCACGCGCTTGTTGTATGCGGCGACGTATCCGTAGCCGATGGCGAAGGCAAGGCTGAGGATGTAGGCGATGAAGATCCGCGCGGTGGAGTAGAAGGCGTAAAGCGGCAGGTGCGAGGGCGAGCGCTCGATGGCGACTTCTGGAATGGCGCTGCTGAACCAGAACTTGGCGATCCAGATGACCGCGTAAAAGGCGGCCAGCAACGCGGCGGCCACGCTCAGGTCGAGGACGAATGGCCAGGTGCGCTCGGCGATCAGCTCGCGGGAAAATGTGTGGCGCTCACTCACTCGGTCTCCTCGACGGACGTGGCGGACTCCTCAGTTTCCGGGAGGATGAAGCGGCGGCGGGCGGCGTCAAAATCGAAAAGCTCGGCGTAGCGGCCCCAGTTGATGGCGGTTTCAAGCTGGCGCTGGGTCTCGTCTTCGCTGAACTGCTCGTCGAGCATGTCGAGGAAAAATGCCTCCGGAACCGTGTGGTCGTTCTTGTTGTCGAGCGCACGGGTTATCTGCCGCAGCAGCAGGACGTGTTGAGTGGCGGCTTCGCGGAAAAGCTCTTTCTGGCGCAGGATTTCCGAATTCGCGTACTCACGGCCTTCGGGCGTAATTACAACGTCGCCCTCTTCCACCCGCAGGAATCCAAGCAGCGCGGCGGCATCGACGATGGGCAGCAGGTCGTCGATCTCGAAGGCAAGTTCGTCAGCAAGGCGGTAGATGTCGGCGCGTCCACTGGTGTCCTTGTCGGTCAGGTCGATGACCAATTCCAGCAGCCCGGCGATGCCGCCGGGGCGCGCGTGGGGCAGCATCTCGTAGCGCATCAGGCGCTGGTCGCGGATGCGGCGTCCCGTCTCCAGCGTGGGGACGGCGGCGGGGGCGACGTCGGGTCGCGTGAGCACCTTATAGATGTAGTCCACAAGCTGGGTGAAGGGCTGGCTTTTGCGGTCGCGGGGATGCGGAAGGGCCGTGACCTTGAAGTCGGTGCGGACGTGGCCGGGGTTGCGTCCCAGCACGATGATGCGGTCGGCCAGCAGGACGGCCTCCTCGATGTTGTGGGTGACGAGGAAGATGGCCTGGGTGGGGATGGTCTTCTTCTGCCACAACTCCAGCAGTTCGCTGCGGAGGTTCTCGGCGGTCAGCACGTCGAGGGCGGAGAAAGGCTCGTCCATGAAAAGCACTTCCGGCTCGACCACCAGCGCTCGGGCGAAGCCCACCCGCTGGCGCATTCCTCCGGAAAGCTCTTTGGGATAGGCGGCCTCGAAGCCGTCAAGCCCGACTGTATCGAGAATTTTGAGGCTGCGTTGTCGGCGCTCCTGGTGGGCCATTCCGCGGGCCTTGAGCGGCGCCTCCACGTTCTCCTGCACGGTGAGCCAGGGAAAGAGGGCGAAGCTCTGAAAAACGATTGCCACGTTGACCTTCGCGCTGGCGATGGGCTTCCCGTGCCAGAAGACCTGCCCAGCCGAGGGTGGGGAAAGGCCGGCAAGCATGCGAAGGAGGGTGGATTTGCCAGAGCCGGAAGGGCCGAGCAGGGCCACGATTTCGCCGGGGAAGATGGAAAGGTCCGTCGGCGAGATAACCTGAATGCGGTTCTCGCTCGGCTGAGAGTAGAACTTCTCCACCTTTTGCGCGCGAATGATTGGTTCGCTCATGTGCAATTTTCCATCTGAATGCCGATGGACGCGGCCGGGGCCGATTCGGTAGCGAAAATGCGGCCCGGACCGATAAGTGTTGATCCTAAGTTGCTATGATGAGAGAGGGATGAAGCATCCCCTTTGCCAAGCGTATCATCTGTAGAAGCAGATTAAATTGGCAAGTAGGATTTTCTGCCCGATTGCCAGAAGTTGGGGACAACCATCCCCGCCTCGGCTGGCCCATTTCATAAAAGAAAGTGATGCGAACGAGCGAATGTCCGATACTCCAGCGAAGCCCAAAGTCTTAGTCGCCGATGACGAACGGGTCATCGCCGATACGCTCGCCATTATCCTGAACCAAAGCGGTTTCGACGCCACCGCCGTTTACAGCGGGGAAAAGGCGGTTGAAACAGCACAGTCGCTGAAGCCGGACATGCTGATCAGCGACGTCATCATGACCGACCTGAACGGCATTGACGCGGCGATTAAAATCCGCGAGATGCTGCCCTCCTGCAAAATTCTGCTCTTTTCCGGGCAGGCCGCCACCGCAGACCTGCTGGACCGCGCGCAGGGACAAGGCCACCAGTTCGAGATTCTGGCCAAGCCAGTCCATCCTCAGGATCTATTGGCGAAGCTGCGCAGCTAGGGCGCGACGCAGGCCCGCGCAGTGCCGGGATCTGGCCATTTGCGCCCACGGGCAGCCGCGGGTAAGCCAGGCACTTCACTTCATTGACAGGAATCAGGGCCGCGCAGGCAAGTGGCGCAGGACTTCATCGGGCTCCGGACGGACGCGGAAGTCCGAGTGGGCCTCGGCGAAGACGATGGTCCCGTCGCGGTCCACAACATAGGTTGCCGGAAGGACCAGCTTCCAGCTCTCGTCGCCGTTTACGAAGGGCAGATTGACCAGCATGCTGAGATAGTGCTGCTGATGATAGGGCGGAATGGTGTAGACGAGCCCGAATTGTTCGGCGATACGGCATCCGTCATCATTGAGCAGCGGGAAGGGAAGGTTGTGCTGCCCCTGCATAAAATCGCTTTGACGGATGGTCTGCGGCGAGATGGCGGCAATGAGCGCGCCGCGTTCGCGAATGGTGGGGTACAGATCGCGCCATGCTTCCAACTCGGTCACGCAGTAAGGGCACCAGCGTCCGCGAAAAAAGTTGAGGATCACGGGGCCGAGCGCGAGCAGGTCCGCCGACTTTACAGTCCTCCCGGTTGAGTCGGGAAGCGCGAATTCCGGGGCCTTCGCGCCTGCGGGAAGGATGCTCTGTTCGATGCCGGTTGCGAACAGGTCTTCGACCGCGCGCTCGCCGATCGCCAACCGCTCGGGCTGGACGAGTTCCCGCGTGTTGGAAGTGATTTCGTCGAGCTGGTCTTGAAGGTGGGACATCTTGCGCCTTATCTCATCCCTTTCATGCCGCTCAGCATACCCATGGCGCGGCGCTGCAACATTCCACCCTTGCCGACGCCCTTGAACATCTTGCGCATCTGCGCGTACTGGCGCAGTAGTTGATTTACCTCCTGCACAGTGGTCCCCGATCCGTTGGCGATACGCTTGCGGCGGCTGCCGGAGATGATCTCGTGATGGTTGCGTTCTTTCTGCGTCATGGAATTAATGATGGCTTCGATGCGGACGAACTGTTTTTCGTCCACCTGTCCGGCCATCTGCTGCATTCCGCTGAAGGGGCCTACCGAGGGCAGCATCTTCATAATGCTCTGGAGCGAGCCAAGCTTGCGAATCTGGCGTAGTTGGTCGCGGAAATCCTCGAGCGAAAAGCCATCGCCGCTCAGAGCTTTCTTGGCGAACTCTTCTGACTTTTTGCGGTCGAGATTTTCCTCGGCCTTCTCGATGAGCGTCATGATGTCGCCCATGCCGAGAATGCGGCCTACGATGCGGTCGGGATGGAACGGCTCGAAGGCGTCCGGTTTTTCACCCGTGCCGATGAACTTGACGGGCTGCCCGGTTACGTGGCGGATGGAGAGCGCCGCGCCTCCGCGTGCATCGCCATCCATCTTGGTGAGCACGGTGCCGGTAAGCGCCAGCTTCTTATGAAATTCATCTGCAGAGCGGACTGCGTCCTGGCCAGTCATGGCGTCGGCGATGAAGAGGATTTCCTGCGGCGAGAGCAGCGCCTTGAGCTTCGCCATCTCTTCCATCAGGTCGGAGTCCACGTGCAGGCGGCCCGCAGTATCGACGATCAGCGTGTCGCAGCCGCTGTTGATGGCCTCGCGGCGCGCTTCCTTCGCAAGCCGCTCCACCAGCGGAGTTCCGGCTGGTTCGCCCTTGGTATCGCCCTCGTAAATTTTGGCCTTGACCGTGTTTGCGACGACCTTAAGCTGCTCGCGCGCGGCGGGACGGTAGACGTCCACCGAGACAAGCATGGGGCGATGGCCACCTTTTTGCAGCCACGCGGCGAGTTTGCCGGAAGTGGTGGTTTTACCGGAGCCTTGGAGCCCTGCCATAAGAATGACGGTCGGCGGACGCGAGGCGAACTGGAAGCGGGCCGTGTCCTTGCCGAGAATTGCGATCAGCTCGTCGCGGATGATCTTGATGACCTGTTCGGTGGGCGAGAGCGAGGTCATCACCTCCTGCCCGAGGGCCTTGGCGCGGATGTGCTCGATCAGTTCCTTGACGACGTTGAGGTTTACGTCGGCTTCGAGCAGGGCGACACGAATTTCGCGCAGCGCCTCCTGCATGTTTTCTTCGCTGAGGGTGCCTTGTCCGCGAAGATTTTTAAAGGTGCGCTGTAGCTTTTCTGAGAGGTTTTCAAACATGGCTTAAGGTTAAGTTTATCAGCGGAGGTGCTGGCCGGGCGGCGAAGCATCTGGTAGGGAAGGCCAGCGGTCACAGGCGGCTACCGAAAAAAACTCTGGACACTCGTAAGGTTCATTGCTACACTAGCGGCAATTTCTTACTCTGCTGTTCTGCGTTTATTTGCTGTCGCCTTGGTTAGCGTTAAAAAATAAAGCGCCCGAGGTAAGACAAATGAGACGGCAGAACCCCCCTCAAGCATCTCTGGATCAGGCCCTCGCACTCGAAAAGTATCTAAGTCCCTTCGCGCTCGGCGTGGTTTACGCGCTGTGTGCGGTTGTGGGCTTTGCGGTGGTCGCCTTGCTTTTCGCGGTCCTCGTCTATAGTTACATTCTCAACGCCACAGCAACCGCGACCATATTTTTCTCGCTCGTGGCATCGGTGCCCGCCGTTTTCGCGGTTTTGGCATTCGTGGGCAGGCCTTATGATCCTCTCTCGCGCAGCATTCGGAGGCTGGCTGACTCGCGCCGGCGGCCGATTAGCGTGAAGGCTGACCGCTCGAGTTTCACGGTTTTGCTCATGACGGGCGAGCCCCTGTGTGTGAATCTGGCGTTTCACTTCCCAGCCAAGTATCACCTGCCGGAAGTGCGGGAGCGGCTGAACGCGTTCGTCCGGAGCGCTCTGGAGCGCGAATGCTGCAACCGGTCCGACCTGCCGAAGGACCAGGAAATCAACGCCGTGGTGGACCGCGCGCTGGATATTGTGGCCGCTGAATTCGAGATTCCGGTGCTCTACTCGGAGGTGCGGGACATGCATAAGATTCGCGACGCCTACTCCAACCGCGAAGACCTGACCCCTTCGGAGTATCTGGGTCTGGGAACCGGAACGCTGGGGTAAATCTGGTTGAAGACGGGCCAAATGGCTAATATTTACCCATGCGGAAATATACGGCCATTTGGCAGTCGCGAATTCCCCATGAACGCGACTGGCTCGAGGAGATCCTGGGTCCCTACATCTCTGACCATGTGCCGGACGGAAAACATCAGGTTGTCCTGGACAACGCCATTCTGCTGGACGCATTTATCCAATGTCACGACCCCGCCTACTACGCTCAGTTCCGGGGGCAGGAACGCCTTTTTGGTTCATTTTCTCGATGAAACTTATCAGGGCGCGGCTACCAGCGATACAACAACTTTCGCGGCGTGATTCGTTGTTTTTGGTCGAGTAGCTTTGACTCCAGCCGGGTGATGAAGATGCCGCTTGGCTATTGCAGCGGCACGGCGCGCGGGGGCCGGCCCATCCAACGGGCCTCCGCGAGAAAGTACCTCTGGTCGTTCGTGGGAGGGGTGAACAAGTCATCGCGCCCGGATATGGCAAAAGCGCTCGCCGCGGTCGGGCCACACTTCCTTCGCGACACGGACCAGCCCAGCGGACCCGCGGCACAAGGGCCGCTCAACGGGAATCCGCAGCCGCTTTCGCCTGCTGAGTTTTCGGGGCTTCTGTTTGATTCGACCTTTTCACCCTGCCCGATGGGGAACGTGAATCTTGAATGCTTCCGGGTATATGAGGCCCTGGAGAGCGGCTCCATTCCCATTGTCGAAAAGCGCTGGTCGCTTGATTACTTCAAGGGCCTGCTTGGCGACCATCCTCTGCCCACGGTGCGTTCCTGGCCGGAGGCCCGCCGGATGATAGGCCGGATAGTGGAGAATCCCGCGCAGATCGATGCGCTCCAGGAGCGCTGTGTTTCGTGGCGGGATCGCTACAAGCAGGAATACAGCGCGCAGGCCGGCGAGTTCCTTCGCATCCGTTCCGCCGATAGCACCGTGTGGGAGACTTCGCCAATTTCGTTCGCCCAGAAACTGCCGGGATGGAACGCGTTGGAATTGGCGCGGCATCATGATTTGCCGGCGCTCTTCAGGCGGGCGAACAGGCAAGTTTCAAGACTACGCAGGCAAGGGAAGTTGCGCGTGACGCACAGACCCGGAGTCAAACTGGACTGAGCGCGGTTTTCAGGATCAGCTCACCCCGAGTTGGGCGAGCAGTCCTCCGTCCACAAGATAATCACCCCCGGTGCAGAAGGCTGCTTTGTCCGAAGCCAGAAATGCGGCGAGTTCTGCCACTTCCTCCGGCGTGCCGATGCGTCCCAGCGGGTGCGCCGCTCCGAACCGCGCAAAGACCTCATCTTGCGGAGCGCCGGGAGAAAAATGCGACGCCGAAGACGCGAGCATGGGAGTGCGGATCGATCCCGGGCTGATTGAATTGACCCGAATTTTGTCCGGCGCGTGGTCGAGCGCCAGAGCGCGCGTGAGGCTATGGATGGCCCCTTTGGACGTGGAATAGGCGGCGACTCCTCTTTGGGAGGCGTAGCCCTGCACGGATGCGAGATTGATGATGCTGCCTCCGCCGCGCTCACGCATGATGGGAATGACGGCACGCGCAAGCAGATAAATGCCGCCGACGTTCACGGCCATGCAGCGGTTCCAGGTTTCGGGATCAATTTGCAGCACGCCTCCGAAAGGGTGGATGGCGGCGGCGTTCACGAGGATGTCGATTCCGCCGAAGCGCTGGACTGTGGACTTAACGACGCGAGCGACCTGTTCGGGAATAGACACATCGCACAGTTCGGTCTCGAACGTCAGGTTGCGGCGAGAGGCTTCCGCGCAAAGAGCGTCGTTGGCTGCCGAATCGATTCCACAAGCCACAACCTGCGCGCCGCCTTCCGCAAAGCGCAGCGCTGTGGCACGCCCGATCCCCGTGGTTCCAGTAACAAGGGCCGTTTTGCCGCTAAATTCCTTCATTTATCCGGTGCTCCTTTCATTAGGGAATTCGGCGGCGCGAGATCGGGCATGGCGTATTGCAGGCCGTGAATGGCCCCGCGAAGCTCCGCGAGCCCCTTGAGCCGCCCCACAAAAGAATAGGCCGCGTTGCCCGGCTTTCCAATGTCGTCGCCCAACAGATGCCCATGATCGGGCCGCATGGGAATCTCGCGGTCGGCCCTACCTGCGTCAAAGCGCCGCCGCTCCTCCTCCAAAATGATGCGAAGAATGGAGAGCATGTCCGAGCTTCCGGCGAGGTGCTCGGCCTCGTGAAAAGATCCGTCTGGCTCCCGCCGCACCTGACGCAGATGCACGAAGTGCGTGCGCGCAGCGAATTCGCGGGCCATGGCGGGAAGGTCGTTCTCCTCCCTCACTCCGAGCGAGCCAACGCAGAACGTAACGCCATTGGCGGGCGAGTCGTATCCCTTCAGAATTTGGCGAAGGTCGTCCGCGGTGGAGACGACGCGCGGAAGGCCATAGAGCGGCCACGGAGGATCGTCAGGATGAATGGCGAGTTGGAGGCCCAGATCCTCGGCGGCGGGCATCACGTCGCGCAGAAAGGCGATCAGCGAGGCGCGAAGGTCCGCGGCGGTGAAGCCGTCGTATTCGGCGACCGCGGCGCGCATGGTATCGCGGTTCCATGAGGACTCCGAGGCGGAGAGACCGGCGATAAGGGTGCGTTCCAACCTCTCGATTTCCTCCGGCCGCATCTGCTCGAAGCGCTTTCTCGCGGCTTCGATTCGCTCGGTTGAATGGGCGCGGTCAGCATTCTTGCGCTTTAAAATGAACAGATCGTAGGCAGCGAAATCGAGAGCATCGAAGCGCACAGCGTAGCCAGTGGAAGGAAGCTTCCAGGCGATGTCCGTGCGGACCCAATCGACTACCGGCATGAAGTTGTAGCAGATGGTCTTGACTCCGGCTTTAGCAATGGCCGCCATGGAGTCGATCCAGTTGCCAATGTACTGGCGATACGGCCCGGAGCGGAGCTTGATGGAGTTGTGCATCGGAATGCTCTCGACGACAGACCACTCCAGGCCAGCGGCGGAGATTTCGTCCTTGCGGCGAAGGACTTCCTCAGCCGTCCACGCCTCGCCGTGATAAAGATGATGCAGCGCCGTTACGATTCCGTTTGCCCCAGCCTGGGCGGCGTAGGCCAGCGGCACAGGATCGTCAGGTCCGAACCATCGCCAGGTCTGCTTCATGGAGTAACTCCGGAGCGGTGAGAAATTCGCGACTGAAATTTGAGCCTGCCCTGGATGCCGCAGCGGAACCGGTAGAGTGGGCCGCCAACGAGGATGCGGGCGGGATCGTATCCCTCGGGCGCGAGCACCAGCGCATTGCTGCGCGCGGCGGAGGTGACGTAAATCTCATTCAGATCTGGTCCGCCGAAAGCGAGCGACGAAGTCTGGCTGGCGGGAAGATCGATGCGGCGCTCGCGCTTGCCGTCGGGACCGTAGCGGGTGACGCATCCGCCGAACCAGTGCGCGCACCATACAAAACCTTCGGCATCCACAGCAAGTCCGTCCGGGATTCCCTCGGACCGGTCGATCCGGGCGAAGATGCGGCGATTGCTCAGCGCACCGTCGCTGCGCCGCCAATCGTAGTGGTAAATGCAGCGGGCCACGGTGTCGGCAAAATAAAGTGCGCCGGCCTCGGGAGAAAATGCGAGGCCATTGGAAAAGCGGATTCCTTCATCCGCGACGTGAACGGAGCCATCCGTATCGACGCGGAAGAGAAAGCTCGGAGCTGACTCGCCGTTCTCGTCCAGATGCCACGATCCAGAGTAGACACGGCCTTCCGGATCGGCCGCGCAGTCGTTCATCACGCATTCTTCACCATCGGCTTCAGAGGCAATCAAAACCGGCTGCCCGCCAGGCCTCCACAACCAGATTCCCTGATTGTTCGTGACGACAAATCCTCCGTCGCGCTGGCGGCAGAATCCTCCGACTTGGAAGCCGTCGCTCAGGACCTCACGCCGCTGTTCATCCCACAGGTAACGGAAGAAGCGGCTGCCTGTAATGTCAGTCCAGTAAAGGGCGCGTTCGCGCTCGTCCCACAAGGGCCCTTCACCGCAAAGGTTCTGGTCGTCGACAATGATTTCCGCATCGGCCCGCATGTTCCGCAACAGGTCTCCCGACTCACCGTATACGGTCTGCTGACGTGGATGTCAAGCCGAGGGTGATCGATATCCCTTGAATGACGCGGGCGAAGAGTCTTAATTGATTGCAAACGTCGCGTCGTCCACGATTGTTTCCTGCGAAACCGCAACTTGCGGTGGCCCGACAACAGCATGTATTCGGTCAAGCCGGAGCTACCATCTTCGGCATTCGTCCATCCTAATACCCAACAAGTTGAACCGAGCAGATACCTACGGGTGATTTTTTCTTTTTCGACCCACACCGGCGGTGGCCGGAATATTCAGGTCTATAATTTTCGTTTTGCTGCCAATCCGGCAACGAAGACGTATCCAAAGCTGAACCTTTAAGTCGCTTATGTCTTCTCACTTCAATCCGCTCCGGAGCCGTAACCACGCAAACGAGGCCGAATAATGACATGGCCCCTGGCTGTATATTTCGGCCTGGTGCTCTTGGTTGTGGCGTCGATGCTGGGCGTTTCCTACGTCCTGGGCCAGCGGCACACGGAGCCCGCTACCGGGACCGTGTACGAGTCGGGGATCGTTCCGGAGGGCTCGGCCCATGTGAGGCTCTCGATCAAGTTTTACGTGGTCGCAATGCTGTTCGTCGTCTTCGATCTTGAGGCGGTTTTCATTTTTTTGTGGGCGGTCGCGGGCCGCGAGCTAGGCTGGAGCGGATATTGGGAGGCCCTCATCTTCATCGGCGTCCTCGCCGCCACCCTTGCCTACGTGTGGCGCATGGGCGCGCTCGACTGGTACACGTCGATGGGCCGCGACAGAAAGGTTGGACGTTGATGCCATCCCCCGATATTCAGCGCAATTCTCTCGTTGACATCGTGCGGCCGGGCGAAAATCCCGCTGAAGATGCGGTGCGCCGCAGCGTCGTCTTTTCCCGCTTGCAGGACTTGGTCGGCTGGGGAAGAAAAAATTCCATTTGGCCGTTCAATTTTGGCCTCTCCTGCTGCTATGTGGAGATGGCCACCAGCCTCACCAGCAAGTACGACATTGCCCGCTTCGGCGCTGAAGTGATTCGCGGCACTCCGCGCGAGGCGGACCTGATGGTCGTCGCCGGAACGGTCTTCATTAAAATGGCGCCCATCATTCTGAGGCTTTATCAACAGATGATGGAGCCGCGCTGGGTCATCTCCATGGGATCGTGCGCAAATTCCGGCGGCATGTACGACATCTACAGCGTGGTGCAGGGCGTGGACAAGTTTCTTCCCGTGGATGTTTATGTGCCCGGCTGCCCGCCGCGTCCGGATGCTTTCGAGCAGGGACTGCTGCTGCTGCAACAGGCCGTAGGCACGGAGCGCCGGCCGCTGAGCTGGGTAGTCGGCCCGCAGGAAACAGTTCGACTGCCGCAACCTTCGCAGCGCGATCTTCACCGTGAGCAGCGCCAGAGCGCCACCGATCTTCGCCCCGTGGATGAAATCTGACGATGACCACTGAGCCTGTTCAAGCCGGAGCCACAGCCCCCGCCGCGGAAATCGCGGAAGGCTTGCGGAAACGTCTGGGCACGGCTGAGATCACGGCGCAAGCTACCACTGACGGAATCCCTACTTTCTGGATTGGGCCGGAAAAGGCGCACGACGCGCTGGCTTGGCTGAAGAACGGCATCGACCAGCCCTACCGGATGCTCTATGACCTGACGGCGATTGATGAACGCATGAGGAACCATCCGGAGGGCGCGCCGGCGAGCGACTTCACGGTGGTCTATCACTTGCTGTCGTTCGAGCGAAACCAATATGTGCGGGTCAAAGTCCCTCTGCGACAGGACAAGCTCGCGACGCGAACCCTGACCGACGTGTGGCCGGCGGCGAACTGGTACGAGCGCGAAGCGTGGGACATGTTTGGCATTCGCTTCGACGGCCATCCGCACCTGCGGCGCATTCTGATGCCTCCGACCTGGCAGGGGCATCCGCTGCGGAAGGAGCATCCGGCCAGAGCAACGGAGATGGGGCCGTTCAAGCTTCCAGATGAAAAAGAAATTGCCGAGCAGGAGGCGATGCGCTTCCGGCCAGAAGAGTGGGGAATGCGCCCTAGCCGCGATGGCGAGGACTTTATCTTCCTCAACGTTGGGCCGCAGCACCCGGGCACGCACGGGGTGCTCCGAATTGTGCTGCAACTCGACGGCGAAGAGATTGTGGACGCGGTTCCGGAGATTGGCTTTCATCATCGCGGCGCGGAAAAGATGGGTGAACGCCAGTCGTGGCACACCTACATTCCGTATACCGACCGCGTCGACTATCTGGGCGGCGTGATGAACAACATGGCCTACCTTATGGCCGTGGAAAAGCTCGCCGGAATCACCGTGCCGCCGCGCGCTCAGGTGATTCGCGTAATGCTGGCGGAGCTCTTCAGGATCATCAGCCATCTGGTCTGGTATGGGACCTTCGCGCAGGACCTGGGGCAACTCTCGCCCGTCTTCTACACCTTCAACGATCGCGAGCGTGCGTTTGGAATCATCGAGGCGATATGCGGCGCGCGCATGCACCCCAACTGGTTCCGCATTGGAGGCGTCGCGCAGGACCTGCCCAAAGGCTGGGACACTCTCATCCGCGACTTTCTCAAATATCTGCCGCCGCGCCTTCGCGAATACGACAAAGAGGTGATGCAAAACCGAATCTTCAAAGGCCGCACGCAGGGTGTGGGCGCATATACCACGGAGGAGGCCATTGAGTGGGGCGTGACCGGCCCCGGTCTCCGAGCCTGCGGATTCGAGTGGGACTTCCGCAAGA
>JAICYR010000087.1 GCA_025934135.1 Acidobacteriaceae bacterium
ATGGCCTCTGGGTTCTGGAGATGCAGCGGCAGCAGCACGATGAACATGGTGAGGACGCCGGTGAGGATGGCGTGCAGGATGAGCAGCCAGGTTCTCAGGCTGCGGCCGCGCTCGCGCAGGCGGTTGAGGTAATCGGCGGCCAGAATGGTGAGGGGCGGGACGGACGGCAGGATGTATCCGGGAAGCTTGGATTCCGAGAAGGAGAAAAAGACGATGGGAATGAGCGCCCAGAGGACGAGGAACTCCGGAAAAGCGTCGCCGGGACGGAAGAGGCCGACGTAACGATTCTTAGCGCGGCGCACGCTCCACTCGGCGACGGACTGCTTGATGGCGTCCACGAAGGCGGCGATGGCGATAACGGCCCACGGTGTGAGCGCGAGCAGCACGATGGGGATGTAGTACCAAAAATCCTGGTCGTGATGAAAGCGATTGGTGGCGAAGCGCTCAAGATTGTGCTGGAGGAAAAAAGTTTTCAGGAAACTGGGGTTGCGTCTCTGCACTTCAACGAACCAAGGCAGGACTATGGCGAAATAGAGAGCGATTCCGGGCCACCATAAGGTGCGTCGAAAGATGGACCACTCGCGGCGCAGAGCGGCGAAGACAATAAGGATAAAGAGCGCGAGAAAGGGCGCGACAGGGCCTTTGGCGAGTGTGGCCACGCCACCGAAAAAGTAGAGATCGAAGAGCCAGAATTTGCTGTCGGTCTCGTACCAGGCGTACCAGCCGAGCATTCCGATGCAGAAGGGCGCGGCGAGCTGCATGTCCGTGGATGCGCCGCGGGCGAAGGCGAAGATTCCGGCGCAGGAGGCGGTGATGAGCGCGGCATCGAGCTGTCCTCCGCGGCGGAAGCGACGGATGTGCAGATAAATCATGACGACGAGGACGAAGGCGAAGCTGGCGGAGGGCAGGCGCGCGGACCAGTCGTGGATCCCGAACTCGCGGAAGGAGAACATGGCGCGCCAATAATAGAGGGCGGGTTTTTCCAGCCATGGCTTGCCCCATAGATGGGGCGTTACGCAGGCGGTCAGCTTTCCCAGAATCCCATGCGCCTTGCTCAGATCTTTTAGCATTTCACGCGCCACTTCGGCGTAGCGCGGTTCGTCCGCGCCGACCAGTCCCAGGCCGGCCCCGCCAAAGAAGGGGACGAGTCCATAGAAAAGGAAGAAGGCGGTGAGGATGAAGAGCGTTAGTGCCTCAAGCGCCGTTCCCAGAGCCGGGAAACGGGTTGTCAGCGTAGTGGGGTTGTAGCGCAGCGCTTTGAATCTTGAAGGAATGCCCACGTCGTAAAAAGAGTTCCCGAATTAGGCTAACAGATTGGGACGGGCTGGAGAGCGGGCGGCTAAAAAGCGGTCAGCTATGGAGCGGTCAGCTATGGAGCGGTCAGCGGGTAAAGCGGACAGCAGAACTCCTCGAAGCTCGATTTCAAATTTCGCAGGTCCTTCGACCCATTTGGCGCATGGCACGCCAAATTTCGCTCAGGATGACAACGTATTTTGTGTTGGTTGAAACTTGCTTACGCGCTGGGCGTTCTATTGCTGGCCGCTAGCCGCTTTTTCGTTGACTGCCGGTTGCAGGCAGTCGCGAAGTGCGCGCAGGATGCAGTCGCTGGCGACGTGGAGAGGGCCGTCGAGTGTGCAGCCGCTGGCGTGGCTGTGGCCGCCTCCGCCGAAGCTTTCGGCGATGGTAGCGACATTGATTGCGCCTTTGCTGCGCAGCGAGAGCCGGACGCGATGGTCGCGAAGCTCGCGCATGAAGACGGCGACGTCGACACCGGCGATTCCGATGGCGTAATTAACGAGGCCTTCGCAGTCTTCTTCGGCGGCAGAGGCGAGCAGGACGTCCTCGTAGGTGATCCACATCCAGGCGATGCGGCCCTTGCGGCGGAGGTTAGAGAGCGCCGCACCGAGGAGGCGCATCTTGGATGTGGGGTTAGAGAAGTAAGTGTGTTGCGCGATGCAAGCCGGGTCAGCCCCGCAGCGGACCAGATCGGCCGCGACCTCGAAGGTGCGGGCATCAGTGCCGGCGTAGCAGAAAGAGCCGGTATCGGTAAGGACAGCGGTGTAGAGGCAGGTGGCCATGGCGGGCGTGATGGGAACCCCAGCAAGCAAGGCAAGTTCATAGACCATAGCGGCAACGGCGCAGGCGTCGTTTTCGATCCAGTTGACGTTGGCGAAGGTCTTGCCGCTGAAGTGGTGGTCGATATTGATGGTGAAGCGGCCGTCGAGTCCGGCGAGGCCGGTGCGCTCGATGCCGTCACATTCGAGAAGGATAACGGTGTCATAGTGGCCATCGATGTGGTCGGTCTGGCGGATGGCTTCGACGCCGGGAAGGCTGCGGTAGATGAGCGGAACGGCGTCGCGCGAGACCATGTCGGCGTGTTTGCCGAGGTGCTGAAGCATCATTCCACAGGCCAGGATGGAACCGACCGCGTCTCCGTCGGGCCGGGCGTGCGCAGCCACAAGGAATCGGCGGCCACGCTCGATGGCTTCGAGGACTGCGCGAATGTCGTTGGGCTTCTGCATAGGTGGCGGATTTACATCTGGGTTTTTTCCTTTTGGCGATTGCGCTGGCGGCCCAGCAGTTCGTCAATGCGGGCCTTCATCTTCTCCGAGCGGTCGAGGTGGAAGACGAGGTCTGGAACACGGCGTTTGCCCATGCGCTCGTGCAACTCGTGGTGGATGTATCCACGGGCGGCCATGAGCCCTTCGAGGGTGTCGTTTTCCTCATTCTCGCCGCCATCGACGGCAACATAGACGGCGGCAGATTTTCCGCCGGGGTTGAGCAGCACCTGCGTGACATAGGCGAAGCTAATGCGAGGATCGGAGAGCTCTCCCTCGATCATGGTGCTGATTTCCTCGCGCAGTGTCTCGGCAACGCGATCTCGATGGTGCTGACGTGCCCTGGGTTCCGGCATCTGAATTTTTCCTTGGATTGAACTTAAGAGGATATCAGAGGACTGGCCGTCCAGGAACCTTAGCGTTCCTCGACGAACTCCCACCAGATGTCGGAGATGCGCGCGCCGAGGTCTTCGACGATGCGGCTGGCGGCGTTTTCGAGTTGTTGCATTTGGCCGGAGAGGTAGTCGCGGGAGGCGGAGACGGCGACGATGCCGATCGTGGCAGACTGCCAGGTGACGGCCTCGTCAAGTTCTGCAATGGAGATGTTGAAGCCGTGGGAGAGCTTTTCCTTGAGGCTGCGGACGACCTGGCGGCGGTCTTTGAGCGAATTCGCGTGCTCAATGCGCAGCTCGATGGTCATGGAGGCGATGGGCATGGGATTATGTTAGCCGCGCAGGTGAACTCCAGAGCCAAAGACGGCGATGAAGATGGCGGTCAATCCTGCTGCGACGGCGATCCACGCATAGCTGCGCTTGACGACGGCGCGCTCGCCGGGCTGGACGCGTTTTGGGATGTAATGCCGGAGCCAGAGCAATCCGCATTGACCTCCGGCGGTGGCGGCCAGCGCGGAGAGAAACACGTATTGCCACCCGAATGGGTTAAAGATGCCGGCGACGCCGTCAACGATGAGGGCCGTGAAATAGGGAACCCACGTGAGGCGGCGAAAACGCTGTGCGTCATTAGCGGGCGCGCCCATGTAGCGCACGATGCTGCTGCCGACCAGCACGACGGCCCCGTAATACGACGCGATGCCGACCACGACGAGAGCCGCCCGCAGCAGGCCGTGTGGATGCAATCCTGCGATGACTCCCGCCCAATCGCCAAAGTTGCTGACTCCGGAGAAGAAGAAGTAGCCGGTCCCTGAGAAAAGATTGAAGGTCATGCTGATGAGCAGGAAGAAACGGAGCGCCGGGTGCGAGCGGCGGTCGGTGCGCAACAGCATCCAGAAAATGAGCGCCGCGATGAGGTTGACGAGCGTTCCTCCAGCGAGGACAAGTCGGCTGTCGTAGGCGCTGGACCAGGCGAGGGAAGTCAGGGTGCCCGGAGCATGGAGTGTCGCGATGGCGACGGCGGCGTGTCCCAGTCCCTCGTGCAGCATGGTTGCGAGAATGATAGCGACGGCGCTGATGGCGCAGATGGTGAGCGGATCGTCGAGGACGGCGGCGGGCGCGGCGGCCTGAGTCTGAGTGGAAGGCTCCACGTTTTCCATGTGATTCAGAATCGGCGCGGGAGGCGGCGGAGGCAAGGAGAATTTAGGGACGGCCAGCGCCAAGGATCCACCTTGGAGCATAAAAGGCATGCGCCAAGGATGGGGCACGCGGAAATGACGATTGGTCGGGTCAGCGCTGGTTGATGGCGGTCACGATGTCGCTGTTCTCGTTCGCTGATGGATTGACGCCGAAGGCCCAGACGTCCGTATTCACGTCTTTCGGGGAGAGTATCTCCACGAGAGCGTACTGGCCGACGAGCAGTGGGGACTTGGGCGTGATCTTCATCCAATAGCCGCCGGGAAGGACCTGCTTATCAGTTTCGATGACGTTTGTGGGAGTGGGTCCGGCGAGGAGCGCGTCCATTTCACCCGCTGTCGCGGTGCGCTCGTTCTTGCCGACCTTGAGCGCGAGGATTACGTAGCGGCTGTCCGGCGAGCTGTGCGCGTGCTTGTCATCGGGGACCGAGCTCAGGCCGTGTGTGTTCACGGTGATGGTGGCGCTGAGTTGCGCCGGCTCGGGCGCGCCCTTGGGCGGCTTTGGCCGATCGAGGCTCATGTAAAAAACGGGTTGGTTGACGTGCAGTTCCACCTGCGCCCGATAGCTGTCAATTTGAACGACTTCGTGTGAGCCGCGCGCAGAGCCAAGTTCGTAGGGTTTGACGCTGTGCTGATAGGCGCGATTCAGGTCGCCGTTGGACTGCGTGACGTGGACCAATTCCGGCTGGCCGTTGAAGGTGTCAAGTACCCAGAGGCCGCTTTCGTCAGGGAGACGCAGGCCGGGCGCGACCACGGGCATCCGCTGCAGCTCGGCCTCGCGGGCGGCGCGCTCCTCGGCGTCAATTTTTGCCGCTTCCACCTGGCCCGGGTCGTTAGGATTTGTCAAAACAACGGGGGCCTTGCGGTTTGACTCATGCTCGAGTTTCCACTCGGCTGTGGCCTTCCAGTCGACCAGATTCTTCGGGATTTCTTCCCAGTCTTCGCGCTCGGCACTGAAAAAGCGCACGCGGTCGCCCTTGATCTGGTATTTGGTGATGATCTGAAAGCTGCCGTCTTTCATAATCAGACGATCGCCGGCGGCCTGCGCGCGCAGGGCCATAGGCAGCGTTATCAAAACAATCAACGCGACCGCGATGGTACAAAAGCGCTTCATGAACGTGTCACCATCCGATTTTGTCACCTCCAATATAGATAGACGTCGCAGCGGAAACGTAGTCTTCGGCTACCATGCTAAAAATCCCCCTTAAGCGGGATGGCCACCGCGAGGGAAATTCTAACGCTCAACTCTGAGCGGTGGGCTGGTCGCGGTCGGAAACTTCAGCGAGCTCGCCGAGTTTCGCGGCGATTTGGGGCGTGAGCGCGTTGGGAAGGCAGCGCCAGGTCCAGTTTCCGGCGGCGCGCGAAGGCATGTTCATGCGGGCCGCGGTGGGCAGGGAGAGCAGGTCCTGCACGGGAACGATGCAGGTGTCGGCCACGGAGGTTTCGAGGGCGCGGACCATGTCCCAGACGAAGCTCTGCCGTGTGGCTCCGAGGTAGGATTTGGCGGCGGCTTTTTCGGCCTTGCTGGCTTCCTCGTCCCACCAGCCCTGCGTGGTGTTGTTGTCGTGGGTGCCGGTGTAGACGACGGAGTTCTTCACATAGCGGTGCGGCAGGTAATCGTGCGCCTTGCGCGAGCCGAAACCGAACTGGAGGATGGCCATTCCGGGCAGGCGGAAGTGCTGGCGCAGGGCATCGACTTCCGGCGTGATGAAGCCGAGGTCTTCGGCGATGAAAGGCAGTTCGCCGAGGGCGCGGCCGATGCTCTCAAATAATTCATAGCCGGGGGCCTTGATCCATTCGCCGTGCTCGGCGGTGTCGTTGGCGACGGGGATGGCCCAGTAGGCCTCGAATCCGCGGAAGTGGTCGAGACGGATGATGTCGTAGAGATAGTGGGCGCGCCGCATCCGGTCGATCCACCAGGCGAAGCCGTTTTCGCGCATCCCGTCCCATTTGTAAAGCGGATTGCCCCAGCGCTGGCCGGTGGCGGAAAAATAATCGGGCGGGACCCCGGCGACGCGAATGGGGGCGAGGTTTTCGTCGAGCTCGAAAATCTCGGGGCGTGCCCAGACGTCGGCGCTGTCGTAGTTGACGAAGATGGCGATGTCTCCGATGAGCTTGATGCCGCGCTGGGTGCAGTAGGCGCGGAGTGCGCTCCATTGCTCGTCAAACGCGAACTGAAGGATCTGCTGGACGGCGATGTCGTCGGCGTGTTCGTTGCGGAGCTTGTCGAGCGCTTGAGGATCGCGGCGCGCGAGTTCCTCAGGCCAGGTGTTCCAGGCTGCCCCGCTGAATCGCTTCCGCAGGACCGCATAGAGGGCGTAGTGCTCAAGCCAGGTCCAGTTAGTGTGGGTGTAGGCCTCGTAGCGTGCCCAGGTGGCGGTGTCGTGCTTCTGCAGGAAGTTGCGAGCGGCTTCTTCGAGCAGAGGTGTTTTGGTCTCGACAACGGCATCGAAATCAACTTTGTTGGAAGGGGCGGGAAGCTTGGTGAGGCGCTCGCGGTCAATCCAGCCGCGTTCGGCAAGGTTCTCCAGCGAAATGAGCAAGGGATTGCCGGCGAATGCAGAGAGGGCGGCGTAGGGCGAATTGCCGTATCCGGTAGGGCCGAGCGGCAGCACCTGCCACAGGCGTTGCTTGCCGGCGGCCAGGAAGTCCGCGAAGGCGTAGGCGGCAGGACCAAGATTGCCGATGCCGCCATTTGAAGGAAGAGATGTGATGTGGAGGAGGAGGCCCGAGGCGCGATCAAATGGCATAGAAGAATTCCGAGGGAGGTGGCGGTTCATCAACAGGTTAGACCAATATTGGCCAAGGTTTGTAACGGGAGAAATGAAAAAGGCCCGCCGGGTCGAAAGATTCCGAAACAGCGGGCCGGGGTTGCTTGCGTTGGCTTTCCGTCAGCCCTGTGAGCCGCCTTGCGTTGGAGCTTGCTGCGCCGCTCCGCGGCTGAAGCGGATACGGCCGTCCTTCTGGTACTTGTTCTGAAGGTCGGAGATGAAGACATTGAACATGTCGCTGCGGCGCTGGTCGAGGAGCGAGTCGCGCGTGGCGTCGAAGTTCTTGGTAATTTCCTCGCTGGCGGGCAACTGCTTGTCCGTAACCTTGACGA
This sequence comes from Acidobacteriaceae bacterium, assembly GCA_025934135.1. Taxonomy (GTDB): domain Bacteria; phylum Acidobacteriota; class Terriglobia; order Terriglobales; family Acidobacteriaceae; genus Silvibacterium. The sequence continues at coordinate 7,247 of JAICYR010000087.1, forward strand.
CAACGCCGGTGTGTCCGGTGTTGATGGGGCCGCTCAACTGTCCGGCATTGAGGTCGAAGAGCTGCGGGGCCTGGGTTTGGAGCATGCCGATGTCCGGAACCTGGGAGTCGCGGCCCACAAGGTCGCTGGACTTCATGGTGGCGCCGACTTCCTTTGCGGCCTTAGCCAGATCGTTGTCGGCCTGGGCGCGCATGGCAAGCTCGTTGGTCTTCTTAGCGAGCAGTTGCGGAAGCTGCTCGGCGCGGTAGTCGTCGAGAATATGCGATTTGTAGGTGGCAAAGTCCGGCGCGTGCGAGGCCTGAATGCCCTTCACCTGATAAATGGCAAACCCGTCGCCGGTGGGAGCGGCATCCGGGGCCGCATTTTCCTTGGCGGAGAAGGCGGCGGTGAGAAGCTGTGAGCCGTCGGCGAGGTTGGGCACGACGGAGGACTGAGAGAGGAAGTCCGTTGTGACGACCTGGAGATGATGCGCGGCTGCGGTGGCGGCGAGGCTGGTTTTGGCGGCCTCGGCGGCCAACTGTTTCGCGTAATTCTGCTCCTGCTGCTGCTCGTGTTGGCGTGTGAGGGTAGCGGTAATATCGGCCTTCACCTCATCGAGTGGGCGGGTGTGGGCGGGCTGCTTTTCCTCGGCCTGGATGATGTGATAGCCGAACTTGGTCCGGACAAGGCCGGAGATTTGTCCAGGCTGAAGCGCGAAGGCGGCCTTGTCAAACTCCAGGACGGTGACGCCGTGCTTGATCCAGCCGAGTTCGCCGCCCTGTGACTTGCTGCCGGGGTCGTCAGAATTTTTCTTCGCGAGTTCCGCGAAATTGCCGCCGCTGTGAAGCTGTTTCAGGATGTCTTCAGCCTTGGCTTTGGCCGCGGCGTCGGGCTCTTTTGCGTTAACGGCGATGAGGATGTGGCGAACCTTCACCTGCGCTTCCACCTGATAGTTGGCCAAGTGCTGCTGGTAATACTGCTGGACCTCGGCATCGGTGACGGGCGCGGGCGCCGTGGGCAGATTGGCGACGGTGAAGGCAATGTACTGGATCTTGCGCGCTTCGGGAACGGCCTTCGCATACTTGGCGGCGTTCTGCTTGAACCACGCCTGAAGCTGCGCATCCGTGGGATTGATCTGGTTGCGGAGATTGTCCGAGTCGATGACCGCGTAGTCGAACTTAATCTTGGTCGCCTGATCGGTGTAGAAGGAGCGGACATCATTGTCCGAAACGGTGACGCCTCCGGTGATGAGCGCGCGCAGGCGGCTTTCGATGATCTCCTTCTTGATCTCGTTCTCGAACTTGTCGCGGGTCATCTGGAACTGCTCGGAGACGAACTCGGCGTACCGCTGATCCCCGATGTACTTGCCTTCGGGGAAGAGCACCATGCCCCATTGGCCGGTGTGGAGATAGCGGCGCACGTCATCATCGGTGGCGGTGATGCCGAGGCGCTTGGCCTGCTGCAGTTCGATTTCCTGCTGGATGAGACCCTCGGCGACGCGAGGCATCATGAAGGGCAGCAACTGGTCGGGCAATCCCTGGCGTTGCAGGTAACGCTCCGCAAGGTTGCGCACATCGGCGGTGGAGACGGTCTGCTCGGCTGGCAGGAAGCGGCCAATGAAGCCGCCGTGTCCAATGCTGGCGTAGGTGTCGGAGGCGGCGGTCTGTCCGTTGAAGAGGCCGGGGACAAGGAAGATGACCATGGCGGCGCAGGAAACGACGATGATGACCCAGAAGATCACCTTCATGACTTTTGTGTCTTGCTGAAAGAAACGAATCATGGATGGGTAGGAACCTTTGATTCAAGTATAAATCAGGGGGCGGGGCAGGGCTTTCGCCTGGGACCATCCTACTGTTTGCGGGCCTGCGGGGCCGGTTTGCCAATGGAGCTGTAAGCCGGATATTTTGATTAGCTTGCGAGGTGTGAGCGATGGCGGAGCGCGGATTGCGATATCAGTCGGGGTTTGGGAATGAGTTTGCGACGGAGGCGGTGGAGGGCGCGCTGCCGGTGGTGCAGAATGCTCCGCAGCAGTCGAAGCTGGGGCTCTATACAGAGCAGTTCAGCGGGACAGCATTCACCGCGCCGCGAGCGGTGAACCGGCGGACATGGACGTACAGGATTCGTCCCTCGGTGACGCACAAGCCATTTGAGCCATATGAGCCGGGGATTCCTTCGCTGTTGCGGAGTGGGCCGTTTACGGAGGCGCACACGCCGCCGACCCAGATGCGTTGGGACCCGGTGCCGATTCCGGAGACGGACACGGAATTTTTCGACGGGCTGATCACGTTGGGCGGCAACGGCGATCCGGCGATGCAGACGGGCGTGGCGATCCATATGTATGCGGCGAATGCGTCGATGCGGGGACGATTTTTCTATAACGCCGATGGAGAAATGCTGCTGGTTCCGCAGGAGGGCGCGCTGACGCTGGCGACGGAGTTGGGTGTGCTGAGGGTTGCACCGGGGGAAATTGCGGTGATTCCCCGCGGGCTGAAGTTCCGAGTGGAGGTCGAAGGCGGCGTGAGGGGCTACATCTGCGAGAACTACGGATCGCCGTTTCGTTTGCCGGAACTCGGCCCGATTGGGGCAAATGGGCTGGCGAATGCGCGGCATTTTCTGACCCCGGTGGCGGCGTATGAGGATGTGGATGGGGACTTCAGGATTGTGGCGAAGTTTCTGGGGCGAATGTGGGAGGCGGAGATCGACCACTCACCGCTGGACGTGGTGGCATGGCACGGAAATTACGTTCCCTACAAATATGACCTGGCAAACTTCAACTGCATCAATTCGGTGAGCTTTGACCATCCCGATCCTTCGATATATACGGTGCTGACGTCACCTTCGGCGGTGGCGGGGACAGCGAATGTGGACTTCGCGATTTTTCCGCCGCGATGGCTGGTGGCGGAGCATACGTTTCGGCCGCCGTGGTTTCACCGCAACATGATGAATGAGTTCATGGGGCTGATCTTTGGACAGTATGACGCGAAGGCGGAGGGCTTCGTTCCGGGCGGCGCGAGCCTTCACAACTGCATGTCCGGACATGGGCCGGACGCCGAGACCTGGGAGCGGGCGAGCGAGGCGGAGCTGAAGCCGGTTTATCTGAAGGACACGCTGGCCTTCATGTTTGAGACGGGGCTGGCGGTGAGGCCGACCCAGTTTGCGCTGGAGTCGAAGATAAGGCAGCACGAATACTACGAGTGCTGGCAGGGGCTGAAGAACAACTTCCGGGCAGCGCAACGATGACGGCGGCGGGTCGTGCGCTGATGACGGGCCTGGTGGATTATGCCGGGCTGTTTCCTCCGGCGGGACTGGGAATGTTGGAGGCGGTGCGGCGGTATCGCGAGTATCTGGCTGGGCCGGACCGATGGGCGCTGGGGCGCTTTGTTGTTCCGGCGGCGCGGCTGGCGGAATTTGAGGAGTCCTTTAAGGAAGTCTGCTGCGGTGAGCGCGAACCGGTGTGGGGACTGAGCGTGCTGGGAACCGGGGTCTTTGAGCGAGACGCAGAGGGGATTCGCGGGCTGGCGCGGGGCGCGGTTCTGGTTGAGTCGCTGGAGATTAAAGCTGCGGATGCGCAGGAGGCGGAGCGGGTCCTCTCGGAGTTCGGCGCGGAAATTCCGGTGTATGTGGAGTTTGCTCCGGGGCAGACGGATACCATGCTGCCAGTGCTGGCGCGGAGCGGCGCGAGAGCCAAGATTCGGACGGGCGGCGTGTCGGCGGAGGCGTTTCCCTTGGAAGAGGCTGTCGCGGATTTTCTGCTGGCGTGCGCGCGGGCGCGGGTAAAGTTCAAGGCGACGGCGGGGCTGCATCATGCGGTTAGGGGAGATTACAAGCTAACGTATGAGGCGGAGAGCGCGCAGGCGATGATGCATGGATTTGCGAACGTCTTTTTGGCGGCGGCGCTGGCTTTGCGCGAGGCGGAGAAGCGCGCGCTTTTGGAGACGCTGGAGGTGCGGGAGTTCTCATTCGACGATAAGGGCGTGCGATGGCTCGGTTTTGAGTTGAGTGCGGAAGAGATTGCGGCGGCGCGGCGTGAATTCGCGATGAGCTATGGATCGTGTTCGTTTGAGGAGCCGGTCGGGGAGGCACGGGCGCTGGGATGGGTGTGATGCGAAGCTGGGTGGCGGGCGCGGACGGGTCGGACTTTCCGCTGGAGAATTTGCCGCTGGGGGTGTTTCGGCGGGCAGATGGGAAGGCGTGCATCGGATCGGCGATTGGGGATTCGATTTTGGATTTGCGGGCGGCGGCGGATGCGAGGCTGTTGCAAAAGGAATTAGCGGCGGCGTGCCGCGAGGATGCGCTGAATGCGCTGATGGCGATGGGGCGAGGGGCTTCGCAGGCGTTGCGGGAGCGGATGCAGGAGTTGCTCTCGGGTGCTGGCGCGCGGGCGCGTGTTGAGCCACTGCTGGTATCGCGTGCCGGGGCGGAGATGCTGCTTCCAGCGCGGATTGGCGGCTACACGGATTTTTACGCCTCGGTGTATCACGCGACGAATGTGGGGCGGCTGTTCAGGCCGGAGAATCCGCTGCTGCCGAATTACAAGTGGGTCCCGATTGGGTATCACGGACGGGCTTCGTCGATTGTGGTGAGTGGAGCGGAGGTGAGGCGGCCGAGCGGACAGACAAAGGCAGCGGATGCGAAGGAACCATCATTTGGGCCGAGCAAGGCGCTGGATTATGAGCTTGAGGTTGGTTTCTTTGTGGGGCAGGGAAATCGGCTGGGTGAGCCGATTCCGCTGGCCGAGGCGGAGCGGCACGTTTTCGGCTTGTGTCTGCTGAATGACTGGTCGGCGCGCGACGTGCAGGCGTGGGAGTATCAGCCGCTGGGGCCGTTTTTGGGAAAGAATTTTGCGACCACCATTTCGCCGTGGATTGTGACGCTGGAAGCATTGGAGCCGTTTCGGGCGACGGCGCTGAAGAGGCCGGAGGGCGATCCGAAGCCGCTGAAATATCTGGACTCGGCAGACGACCGGGCGAGCGGCGGGTTCGACGTGACGCTGGAAGTATGGCTGCGAACGGCGCAAATGCGCGAGCCAGTGAGAGTAAGCCGGGGAAACCTGCGCGATCTCTACTGGACCCTGGCGCAGATGCTGACGCACCACACGAGCAACGGATGCAATTTGCAGCCGGGCGACCTGCTGGCCACCGGGACGGTCTCGGGTGCGTTGGCGGACTCGGTGGGGAGTCTGCTGGAGATGACGCGGCGCGGGGCGGAACCGCTAATGCTTCCGGGCGGGGAAACGAGGAAGTTTTTGGAGACCGGCGATGAGGTGATTCTGCGCGGTTACTGCGAGCGTGAAGGTTGCGCGAGGATCGGCTTTGGGGAGTGCCGCGGAGTGGTGGTGTGAAGTCCGGGAGATAGCCGCGGATTTTACGCGGTCATAAACGCGACGCCGGCGCAGACCAGAGCGGCAGCGATCCAGCGGCGGCGGTCCACGTTTTCGTGGAGAAAGAATTTTGCCGCCACAGCGTTGGTCACAAAGGTCAGCGATGCGGAGGCTGGAGCGATGAGGCTCAGGTTGGCGCGGCTGAGCGCGTAAAGCAGCGAGAAAAAGCTGATGGTCAGGAAGATGACTCCGAACAGAAATCGGAGGTTGACCAGCACTGCCAATATCGCGCCGCCGAGTCCGCGTTCCGCTTTGATGTGGTCGAGGTCGCCGATGGTCCGCATGGCGGAGGCGATGAGCACGTCGCCGACCGTGGCCGAGACCACGATGGCAGCGATCATGGCGGCTTCGGCCCCAGGGTCGTGTGGATAATGAATGGTCATTGTGCCTGGGCCTCCACCGCATCATGTGGTTTGGGCATTTCGGTATAAGAGGGGCCGCGCGCGATGAAGCCCACGGCGGCGGTGATAAGGACGATGCCGACCCAGCGCATGGGCGAGATGTGCTCATGCTTCCAGAAGCGCGCCAGAAGCGCCACGATGACATTGCCAATGGAAGTGGCGGGCAGTACGAAGGTGAGGTCGGCCCAGGAAAGCGATGCGAGGTAAGAGCCGAAAAAGGCAATCAGCAGCGCGATGCCGATCAGAACCTCCGGGATGCGGAAGGCGTGAAAGAGGGTCGCGAGGTGATGGATGGAGACCGGCCCAACCTCCTCCATGCCAAAGCTCAGGAGCGTGTCGCCAAGCGGGGCCGTTACCGCGACGATGCCGAGAATGAACCATCGGCGGAGCGTCATGGTTGATTTAGTCATCAGGCGCGGACCGCCGGTGTAGTGGTCTGAAAAGGGCTCCAACAGCAAAATGGCCAGCAAAACCGCTGGCCATGAGGCTGAAAGGGTGAAGGATCAGGCTTCGACATTGGCCGGTGCGCCTGATTCTTCCGGAGTGCCGGAGCCATTGTCGCGCGGCTTGGATTTGGCCTGCTTCACGACGCGGTTGCGCTGCGCGCGCAACTTGAGGAAAGATCGGGACTCGACGTAGAGCCGCTTGAGGTCGCGATTGACGATGGCCTTGCTCACCACGCGCCAGGCGGCCTTGGGACGGAAGTAGTACTCGTCGTAGAAACGATGCACCATTTCCAGAACGTACTCTTTCGGCAGACCCGGATATTCGACGTGCGCAATCTGGTGCCCGCCTTCATCGGACATGGCCCCGCCGTTGGTGATGAATCCGTTCTCGCGCGCATACTCGTAGAACTCGGTCCCGGGATAGGCGTGGGCGATGGAAACCTGGATCGTTTCCACGTCGAGGCTCTTGGCGAAATTGATGGTTTTGCGGATCGACTCTTTCGTTTCGCCGGGCAGGCCGAGGATGAAGTCGCCGTGGATGGTGAGGCCGAGGTCGTGGCAGTCGCGGACGAAGTCGCGCGCGCGCTCGACGGTGGCGCCCTTCTTGATGTTCTTCAGAATCTGAGCATCGCCGGACTCGAAGCCCACGATCAGCAGGCGGCATCCCGCTTCGCGCATGGCTTTCAGGGTTTCGCGATCGGTTGTGACGCGCGAGGTGCAGGACCAGGTGAG
>JAICYR010000099.1 GCA_025934135.1 Acidobacteriaceae bacterium
GGTTACAACCGGACGACGGAGGTCGCCGGAGTAACCGCCTTCACGATGCTCGAAAGATCGTGAAGGACTAACATTGTGAGAATGTCCAAACCAAACTTCTTCCATTCTCACGACTGGCATGTTCAACCTGATTGTCAAAGATCCATAACCGGATTCCGCCTGAGCGGGCCGTTTTTGGATCGGGAAACACGGCATAGCCGTGGTCCTCGAACTTGTCGCACTGCATTTGAGCGCGTTTTTTAAGACTATCGAAACGCGGCGGGCCTGTCAACCAAATCCGCAATCTTTTTCCGATTGCGCTTTGCCGCCAAACCTGGACGCCCCAGCTCTCGCCGAACGCCCGAATGCAACGCCAAACTTGAAAAGATCACGATTCCGGCAACTCTGCCACCGAAATCGGGCCCTCAGGCCGCATCACGATTTGAGGGGTCTCCCCCTCAAAGTTTGCAACTGGATTGTTCGCTTAAAAAACGGCGCCTTGCGCCCCTCGAACACCCGCTTCGCTTTCAATCGCGAATCAAAACCGCGCGCGAAGCAATTTGCAACTTTCTAATCGATCCTAACCATATCACACTGAAGAGTGGCGTACAACCCGAACCGGCAACTCGTGTGAATTCGCCCTGATTCGCGACGCTACACTCTTTTGTAGAAGCGACTGGATCGATACTACCTGCCCGCCCGCCATTCCGCAACTGTTGAAAATCTACGAAATCTGTTGAAAACACTTGCCACCCGGCTTCCTTTCCCGTGGAAAGGAAGAAAGTTCCTATGCCCGCACCGGCAGGAACTGCCACTTTCAGAATGGTTGCCTGACAGCCTTATTGGATACCCTCCTATTTCCCAAGCACTTACGAACACATCGAGAATGGCCCCGAACGTGCCCTCTTCATGGATTTTCGGAAGACAACCACAACAGAAGCGCAGTCAAAAAAGGAAGACACATGAAAACCGCTCAATCTAATTCGGCAGACCTCACTTCTCCCCGCATCCTCTTATCTGGAGATAACGACCGCACCACCGCACTCCTGCACGACTCGCTCACAGATGAGGGCTTCCAGGTGCAACTGGCCTCTGGCTACCGCGATCTGGAGATCCTCTGGCAGCAGCGGCGCCATCCAATGATTCTTCTTGAAGTCTCGGGGCCACAAAGCGTCGAGGCAGCCGTGCATACCGCCCTCAGCCTCAAGCGGCAGGACCCGCAACAGTTTGTAGGCTATCTCGCTGACCCGGTACTCCATACCAGCGGTCTCGCCGGAGATGCCATCTTCCCCCGCACTCCCGACCAGCTCGCCAGCGCTCTCAGGCGGCACTTCGGCAACTAAAACTTAGGGCCTGCTAACACCACCGGACTGGCCAGCAGCGCTGTCCGCCCGACCCGTTTACAGGCCCTGTCTTGAATCGAAACCCTACTTGGATGGCGACGGCCCATGCTCTTCGCGGGCCGGAGCAACAAAGGGTGGCGGCATCTTGTTTCCGCGGTGACAGGTTCCGCAGGTAGCCTGCCTCGCGTCTGCCGGGGCGTCTTCATCCGCGGTCGCCAGATACTTCGTGTTGATCTCGTTCACCATCCGGATCATGGTCCGCGCCGTGTTCTTGTGGGGGTTTGCGTCCGAGGCAAAATCCAGCCGATGGGTCTGCGGGTTCTGCGCGTGGCAGAATGAGCATTCCACGCCCAGGGCGTGTTCATACCCGTGCATCGTGGCGATCAGGTCCTGCGCCGAAATGTCCTTCGGCAGCACCTGCAAATTAGACGGCCTGGGACGCTCCCGATGTCTCTGGCCATTGGAGTTTGCAGTGGTCTGCGCGGCAAGCGGAAATACCGCGATCAAAAGCGCGGCGGCGATAACATGAGCAGCATAGGAACGCATAAGCGGTTGGTCCTCGGTTAAAGCAGATTCGCAAACCATTGTACATAGCCCCGACCCGTATCCCCCAAAGAAAAGGCCCGCCCTCGCAGGCGGACCCTTGGAATAACGATGCCCGCTGTCAATATGCCGGAGCAGCCTCTAATTCCTCTTCCTCGTCCTTCAGCCCATGCCGACGCATCAGGCTGGGAAGGTTCTGCGAAAACGCCGAGCGCGGCATCACCATGTCGCAACCGGCTTCGACGGCCTTCGCCTTCAGGTCTCCCTGTAGATGCGAAAGGAACCCGATGATCGAAGTTCCCTTCTTGAGCTTCGATTTCAGCTTGGGAATCAGCGTCAGAGGCTTGGCATTGGTGTTGTTCAGGTCGAAGACAATCAGCGACGGCCGCTCCTCTTGCGGGCCTTCCATGATTTTGGCCAGCGAGTCCTTGTCATTCTTCAGAAACCCGACCTTGATGCCAAGTTTCCTGGCTGTCTCCTGGATCTTCGCCAGGAAAAACAAATCTTCAATGAAGAAGTAGATGTTCGTCGGGGCGTCCTCGCTGATCGCCGGCGGAGGCGGCTCCCACATGGCCAGCGGTTCGCCCGAAAAATTACCGCCATGAATGTTGCCATTCCGCATGTCAATGGTCGAGGGGGGCGCCTCGGCTATATTGCCGTTGGACACGCGATAGCTGTGGTCCATGGGGCCCACAAACACCTGCGGCCGCTTCTGCTTGTTCTTGCGCCGGCCTCCGCCCCCATGCACGCTATTGCCCGGCTGCGCGCCACCATTCTTCTGGTAAAAGCGATGGCTCTTCTGCTTCTGGCCCTGCGGCGGCTGCCCATTGCCCGGCTGAGCCTGCGGCGCGCCTTGCCCGTTCGCCGGCCCGCCAGATTTGCCCTTGCGGCGGCGGCGGCGTCTCCGGCCTGGTCCTGATCCATTGCCTTGAGAATTGGGGAGTTGCCCTTGCTGGGGTGCTTGCCCCTCCGGCGAGGACGCCTGGGGCGGGTTCTGCTCTGTTGTCATTCTGCACTTCCTGGTGCGTCAATCTGATGTAAGGCGGCTTCTCCGGCCCAGGGCCGCCCATGTTCCTGCTGTAAATGCCGGATACCTAATACTCCATCCCAAAACCGCACGCCACCCGTCGCCTGCACCGGCGCGAGAAATCGAGCGAATTTATAGATCGTGACGGAGACAAGTAGTTTGAAACCCTGTAAAAACTTCGTCATTCAACAACGGGTTCAGTTTTTTCTGCCTTCATCGGCTCCAAAGGGCCAGGATAAGGCGCGTCAATGAATAACCTGTTTGACTGTCGAGAACCACGGCGAGCCTCTTTACGCAAAAGGCATCAGCCGGTCGATAGGCTAATTTCAGCCTACTCTATTCTGGTTTGGATGGCAATAGGAATGACAAGGGTGCCAGATGACGCCTCCCCAGATAGCAAAAAGCCACCGCTTGAAACGGTGGCTTCTGCTGCTCTAATGGCCAATCACTGGCCTCCCTGAAGATGCCCTCGGCTCGTTCTGCTCTGGGATTTTTGTTTGCTCCGGCCGGGGCGGCATCTCGTGGGTTGCTGCTCTCGGCGGCCGGAAGCTTTATCGCATTGGCTCTTCTGGTGAGAGCCTGTGCATCGCTGGCTGCTAATAAGTAAGCAATCTTCGTGCCGTTTTCTCTCTCTATAAGAATCAGCGCCTTACAACCAAAATCACGCCGCGGAATTCTAAATTCTGGAACCAACCCGAACTCTCGTTTCCGCAAAACCATAATTCGGGTCGCCGGAATCATGTTTGGCAGTGCCCGCAGTAATGCGTCCCTCTTCCCGCCAGCACAATTCTCCGCACCGGTTTTCCACACACAATGCACGGCTGTCCCGTCCTCATATAGACGCGGTGCTCGAACTGAAAAAATCCCTCCGCGCCGTTCGCGTCCACGTAATCCGAGACCGACGAGCCCCCAAGCGCAATCGCCTGCCGCAAGACCTCCTGCAAGGAGGACCTCAGCTGCAGCAGCCGCGTCCGGCTGAGCCGCCCCGCCATCCGCGTCGGCCGAATTCCCGCCCGGAACAGGCTCTCATCGGCATAGATATTGCCCACCCCGTGCAGCAGCCTTTGATTCAGTAGCGCCGCCTTGATCGAGAGCTTCCGCCCGCGAAACAGCGCCACAAAGTCATTTTCGGAAATCGTGAGCGGCTCCCGGCCCGGCCCACGAAACCCGTCCCCGGCCTTCTCCATCGGATAAAAGCCAAGCCGTCCGAACCGCCGCGCATCTACAAAACGCAGTTCGCTCCCGCCGCTCAGCGAAAGCGCCGCATGGGTGTGCTTCGGCGCCGGGATCTCCGGAGCCGAAACCAGCAGCCGCCCCGTCATGCCCAGATGCACCACCCACTGCGCGCTGGTCCGGCGGGAACCTTTGCCCGTCCCGCCGCCGCTCAGGTCAAAAACGATGTGCTTGCCCTCGCGCCGGACCCGCTCAATCCGCAGACTCGGAAGCGTCTCCTCCATCTCTGCCCGCGAGGTCTTGAACGGCTCCCGATACCGGCCCAGCCAGACAGACTCGATTCGCTGCCTGCGTACCCGCGCATCGACGCTGTTGGCTACGGTCTCGACTTCCGGAAGCTCAGGCATAAGACCACAATAAGCCCGGAACCTATCCCCTTTGCAGATACCACGGGATATTGATAACCAGAATCCGCTGATTGCCGCGCAGCAGCAGCATCAGTTTCAGCAGATTGGCCCTCTGGTTGTGCAGCAGGTTCTCCCACCAGTGCCGCACTACAAGTTCTGGAACCAGAACGGCGATCTGCCGGTTCTCCAGCTTCTTCTCTTTTTCCAGAACGAACTCCATCACCGGAGAGAGCACAAACCGATAGGGCGAATGGAGGTTCACAAGCTGCGGGACCTTCATTCCGGCCGCGCGCAGCGGCGCGGCGATCTGGTTCTCCCAGTCCTCGCAGATGCTCGTGCCCTCTGTTCCATCGCGGTCCTCGGTTTCAACGTGGACCGCGATGATGTCCGGCGACATGCAGAGCGCGAAGCGCAGCGCTTTCTCCGTAATGCGGCTCCAGCGGTCCAGCGGGATCACAATCAGCGGTGGCCGCAAATTCTCAACCCGCAACGGCGCCAGATTGGCCGTCTCCACAGCGACGCGGTCATAATGCCGGCGGACAACAACCATCACCAGGATCAGCAGAGGGATCAGAATGACCGTGACCCACGCGCCCTCGTCGAATTTGGCCACCAGCACCACCAGCAGCGTGATGCCCGTCGCGACCGCACCGATACCGTTGACAATCGAGTGGCGAATCCAGCCCGGAGTGCGATGCCTTCGCCAATGGATCACCATTCCCGCCTGCGACAGCGTGAACGCCAGGAACACTCCCACCGCGTACAGCGGAATCAGCCGGTCGGTGATGCCTCCGAAGAGGATCAGAATGATGGTCGAGAGGAACACCAGCGCGTAAATGCCGTGCGAATGCAGCAGCCGCCGCCCGCGCAGCAGAAAGACATGCGGCAGGAAGTTATGCGACGCGATGTTCTTGGCGAGTCGTGGAAAATCGGCGAACGCCGGGTTCGCGGCCAGCGACAGCGCGGCCAGCACCGCGATCATGGTCAGGTAATAGAACCAGCCTCGGCCCATCACCGCCGCCGTCAATTGCGAAAGCACGCTCTGATAGGCCGGGCTGTCTGGGGACATGGCGCCAACGTGATACAGACGGCACAGCACGGCGATACCGATCAGCAGAACAGCCAACAGCGTCACGATCATGGTCAGAGTGTGGCGGGCACTCCTCACTCGCGGCTCGCGAAATGCCAGCACACCGTCGGACACGGCCTCAATTCCTGTCATCGCCGTGCAGCCGCTGGCGAACGACTTCAACAGCAGCCAGATAGTAATGGTCTCTGTCGCTACCGGCAGCACGGGAGCGGCCGCTACCGCATGAGGATGCCCGCCGCTCAGCACTGCCTTCGTAAGCCCCACCACGATAACCACCAGCAGCGTGCCCACAAACAGATATGTAGGAATGAGAAACGCAACGCCGGAGTCGCGCACGCCACGCATATTAATGAGCGTGAGCAGCAGCAGAATGGCCAGGCAGAGGGCCAGCGTATGTTCCTGCAAATTGGGGAGCGCCGACACCAGCGCTCCGACGCCCGCCGAGATGCTCACCGCGACCGTGAGGATGTAATCGATCATGAGCGCGGAGGCCGCCAGCAACCCCGCGCTTGTGCCCAAATTGTCGCTGGCGACAAAAAACGAGCCGCCTCCTCGCGGATAGGCTGCGATGGTCTGACGATAAGAGAGATAAACCAGCGTGAGCAGGATGATGATGGCAATCATCATCGGCAGGATCAGGTGAATGCCGCCCACTCCCAGAGGAATCAGCAGCACCAACGCGGCTTCCGGCCCGTATGCCGCCGAACTCAGGGCATCGATACCGAAAATGCCCAGGCCGGCCGACGAGCCAATCTGTTCCGCACGCTCCTCGCTGGAGGCCAGCGGCTTACCAAACAACAAATCGAGAATCTGCATTCGATCTCAAAGGGGAAGGAAAAACCCGCCGCATAAAATCCTATCCTAGAAACCATGCGCCCACACTGGAAATCCGCGAATATGCGGCGTGCTCCAATTCTGCACTCGTAATCAAGCCCCGGCTTTTGCTCTAAACTGAACAGGATGAGCACCGCCTTAAGCCTCGCGCCGGAAATTCTCGCCAAGTACGAACCCGTCATCGGACTCGAAGTCCACGTCCAGCTTCTGACCGAAACCAAGGCCTTTTGCGGCTGCGTGAACCACTTCGGCTCCGCGCCAAATACCAACGTTTGCCCCGTTTGCCTCGGCCTGCCCGGGGCCTTACCGGTGCTCAACGAGCGCGCGGTCGAGTTCGCCGCGCTGGCCTCAATGGCCATCAATTGCCAGGTGCGCGAGCGCTCCATCTTCGCCCGAAAAAACTACTTCTATCCCGACTTGCCCAAGGGCTACCAGATTTCACAGTTCGACAAGCCGCTCGCCGAACACGGCTGGATTGAGGTTCCCACGCCCAACGGCCAGAAGCGCATCGGCATTACCCGCCTGCACATGGAAGAAGACGCCGGCAAGAGCCTCCACGACGGGTTTGCCGACTCAGCCACCCGCACCTATGTTGACCTGAACCGCTGCGGAACGCCGCTGATCGAAATCGTCAGCGAGCCGGACATCCGCACGCCCGACGAAGCCTACGAATATCTCACGCGGCTGAAGGAAATCCTGCTCTACACCGGCGTCAGCGACTGCAACATGGAGGAAGGCTCCCTCCGCTGTGACGCCAACGTAAGCGTGCGCCCGCGCGGACAGGAGAAGTTCGGCACCAAGGCCGAAGTGAAAAACGTTAACAGCTTTCGCTTCATCCGCGCCGCGCTGGAGTACGAAATCGAGCGCCAGATCGAGCTCATCGAAGGCGGCGGCCGCGTGGTTCAGGAAACGCGCCTCTGGAACTCGAACGAGGGCCGCACTTACTCCATGCGCTCCAAGGAGCAGGCCCACGACTACCGCTATTTCCCCGAGCCGGATCTTCCGCCGCTCATCGTCTCCGCCGCCCGCCAGCAGGAGATTCGCGCCCAGCTTCCCGAACTGCCCGAAGCTCGCCGCGCCCGCATGATGTCCGAGTACGATATCACCGCACAGGACGCCGCCACCCTCACGGCCACGCGCGAATTCGCCGACCAGTTCGAGTCCGCCGCCCGCGCTGCGAAAAGCCCCAAACGTGTCGCAAATCTTGTCCAGAGCGAGTTGACCAGCCGCCTGAAAGCCAAGGGCCTGGAACTGGAACAGTCACCTATCAGCATGAAGGGCATCGCGCAGGCCGCCGATCTGGCCGAGGAGGGCAAGCTCTCCAGCAAGCAGCTCAAGCAGCTTTTCGATATTGCTTTCGAGAAGGGCGAAAATTTCGGCGTGGTCTACGAACGCGAAAAGCCGCAGCAGATCAGCGACGCCGGTGCCATTGAAAAAATGATCGACGAAGTCATCGCCGCCAATCCCAAGCAAGTTGAGCAGTATCGCGGAGGAAAGAAGACCGTCGCCGCCTTCTTCGTCGGCCAGGTCATGCGGCTCTCAAAGGGACAAGCCAACCCGGCTCTGCTGAATGAATTATTGGTGAAGAAGCTTGAGAGCTGATCAAGCAGAACTTAAATCCCGCTTCGCGTGCGAATTCGACCATTGCTTACGATTACGAGCAGACCATGCACATCACGGTCTTGAAGCAGGTCAACTGCTATAGCTAACTGCTGTTCAATGTTGGCCAGCGTGACGGGCGGGACAGGCTTGAGCCAGATCACTCCCGGAGTTCCAGCGACCGGATAACGTCTGAGGTCGGCGAAATCTCCGTCGAGCGTAAGTAGAACCCGGTCTTCCCGAATGAAAAATTCTCGAATGCCCTCATCGCTCTTGCCGCACAGGCCGGCATCGAAGGCGCAGATCGCATCATGGCCAGATGCCTTCAGCCGAGCTATCAAATGGGCAGAAAGATTTTCGTCGAGAAAAACTCGCATACGAGGATGTTATTGCAACACCCGGCGAGAAATGCTACGCGAATTAAAGAGTTTCTGTGTAAATAACTCAAATGGCGATCAACGATTCTTCCGCCGCAATTTCGGCGGCATATTGCAGGCACGCCTGAAGATCAGCGTGAGTAAGTTGAGGATAGGCCGCAAGAATCACCGCCTGCGTTTCGCCCGCACCCATCAACTGGAGAATCAGGTAAACAGGAATCCGCGTCCCGGCAATACACGGTTTGCCGCCCATCACATCGTTCCTGATTTCGATCCTCTCCGGGATGCGCATACCTCATTGTGATGCGATTGCCGAAAAGCGGCAAGGCGCTTTTACTTCCCCACCGCCCGCCACCCAATATCTTTCCGGTAATACATCCCCTCGAACCCGATCTTCCCAATCGCCTCGTAAGCCCGCTTGAGTGCCTCGGGCAGATCATTCCCCGTGGCCGTCACCCCCAGCACACGGCCCCCAGCGGTCAGGACATCGCGATCCACCAGCGTCGTCCCCGCGTGGAAAACCACTACTCCCGGGACCTTCTCCGCCTCGTCCAGCCCGGTAATCTTGTGCCCATTCGTGTAGCTGCCCGGATACCCTCCCGAAGCCGCCACCACGCACGCCGACGCGCCGGGCTTCCAACGGAATTCCGCATCGCTCAACCGGCCTTCCACGCACGCCTCCAGCGCCTCCAGCAAATCGCTGTCCAGCCGCGCCAGAATCGCCTGCGTTTCGGGATCGCCGAACCGCGCGTTGTACTCCAGCACCATCGGCCCCTTCGCCGTCATCATCAGCCCGCAATACAGCACGCCTGAAAACGGAGTGTCCTCCGCCGCCATCCCGTCAATCGTCGGCTGGGCCACATGGTGCAGCAGCCAGTCGCGCATCTTGTCATCCAGCATCGCGTCGGTTGAGTAGACGCCCATGCCGCCGGTATTCGGCCCCGTGTCGCCTTCGCCCAGCCGCTTATGGTCCTGCGAGGGAACCAGCGGGGCCACGTGCTTGCCGTCCGACAGCACCAGAAACGAAAGTTCCTCGCCGGTCAGAAACTCCTCCAGCACCACCGTCTTCTCCGCCGTGCCCAGCAGCTTTCCGCTGAACAGGCCATCAATCGCCTGCTCGGCCTCGGCTTTGGTCTCGCAGATCAGCACACCCTTGCCCGCCGCCAGCCCATCGGCCTTAATGACCAACGGCAGATGAAACCGCCCCAGCGTTTCCAGCGCCTCCTCGCGGCTTGCGCAAACCGCGTAGTTCGCCGTGGGAATGTTGTGCCGCTGCATGAACCGCTTTGCGAACGATTTGCTCGTTTCCAGCATGGCCGCCGCCTGCGTCGGCCCAAACACCGCCAGCCCCCGCCGCCGCAACTCGTCCACCAGGCCCAGCGACAACGGCAGCTCCGGCCCCACAACCGTCAGGTCAGGATGCTCCGCCGCGACCACCCGCAGCAGGTCGTCCAGGTCGCCCAGCCTGGCCGCGACGCAGCGCGCGATTGCGGCCATGCCTCCGTTGCCCGGCGCGCATACAATTTCCGATACTCGCGGCGACTTCTTCAGCGCCCAAACCAGAGCGTGTTCGCGCCCTCCCGCGCCAATCACCAGAACTTTCATTTTTCTCATGCTCTCCAATTTCTCAGCCTAGCAGAAGCGGACGGCAATGAGCGCACCTGGCCTGCCGCCTCGCGGATCCAGACAGGAGCCCGAGGGAGCTTGAATTGCTAACCAGAATTAACTTTGCATCTTAACTATGGTTTACACTTGTACTCAGAATGGCTGCTCCTCCCGCTCACCCAGGACGAACCTCACTGCTGCCGCGTGTACGCGGGTCCCAGGTGTGGTCCTACCTCGGGCCGGCGTTCGTGGCCTCCATCGCCTACATCGACCCCGGCAACTTCGCCGCGAACTTCGCGGGCGGCTCACAATTCGGCTACGAGCTGCTCTGGGTGTTGCTCTGGTCGAACCTCATGGCCATTCTGGTGCAGTACCTCGCCGCCAAGCTGGGCATCGCAACCGGCAAAACGCTTCCGGAAAACTGCCGCGACCGCTTCTCCCGCCCTACCACCATTCTGCTGTGGATCACCGCGGAACTCGCGGCCATGGCCACCGATCTGGCCGAATTTCTCGGCGCCGCGCTCGGCTTCTACCTGCTCTTTGGCCCGCGCTTCCTCCTCTACGGCTGGAGCAAGACCGAGATTCTGCTGGTCTCCGCCGTCATCACCGCCATTTGCGTGTTCCTTATTCTGCTGCTCGAACTCTGGGGCTATCGCAAACTCGAACTCGGAATCATGTTCTTCGTCTGCATCATCGGCGTCTGCTACGCCGTCGAAATGCTGATGATCCGCCCCGACTGGGGCGACGTCGCCCTGCACACGCTCGTCCCCATGCTCGACGGCAAAAGCGTCTACATCGCCGTGGGAATGCTGGGGGCGACCGTGATGCCGCACGTCATCTACCTGCATTCGGCTCTGGTCCAGCCGCGGATCACGGTGCAGCGCGACGATTCAAGGCGCGGCAAATATCTCAAGCGGGTGCGCCATCTCCGCTACGAAACTATCGACGTCTTCCTGGCCATGAACAGCGCCTGGCTGGTGAACTCGGCCATGGTTGTCGTGGCCGCAGCGGTCTTTAGCGGAAGTGCCCTCGCCAATCCTATTGAAGACGCGCACCGGACCCTCGGCCCTCTGCTCGGCCCCGCTTCGGCGATCATCTTCGCCATCGCGCTGCTCTGCTCCGGGCTCTCATCCTCCACCGTGGGGACCATGGCCGGCCAGGTCATCATTGAAGGCTTTCTTCACATCCGATTCAGCATCTTCCTGCGGCGGCTGCTCACCATTATTCCCGCCGTCGTGGTCCTGGCCGTCGGGCTCGATCCGCTCAAAATTCTCATCCTCTCCCAGGTAGCACTGAGCTTCGCGCTGCCCTTCGCGCTGGTCCCGCTGCTGCTGCTCACCGGCAACCGCGAGGTCATGAAGCAGTTCGTCAACAACCGCTGGACCCACTGGTTGGGATGGCTCACCATCAGCATCATCATCGCGCTTAACGTATTCCTGCTGTGGCAAGCGGCCGCGTGGTGAGCGCGGCCGTTCAGTAATCGAGCGTGACGGCGTGCGGACTTGGCAGGACAGCGTAATGGCACTGCTGCGTATCCATATCATCGACCCCGGTGGCCCATTTCGGATTAGAAATCGGGTGCTGGTATTGGTCGAACACGGTGATGTTGTTGAAGCGCATATGCCGGTCCAGTGGATAGTCGCCGCAGGTTGTTGCATAGTAGGTTTCAAGTACCCCACCAAACGCCCAGTTGAAGGTCTGACCTTCGCTGGGAGTATTGCTCAATGTGGTGCTCTCGCCTCTGGTCATATCGAGGGTGAGCACGTTCCATGTTGGACAGGCAAGCGTCCCTGGAGCGCAGGCGCTGGTAACGGAGCCGTAGATCTCATCGCCGGAGCGGACACTGACCGCGGCGCTGCTGGTAGCGATGCCATTCAAGCAGCAGTTCCAGCTTGCTATCGTCCACTGGCCTCGGTACCACTCCAGAACCGGCTGCAGAATGCTTTCCGTGTCGTTGATGTCTTCGAATCCGGGAAAGTAATAGAGGACTTGCCCGTTGTCGGCGAGCGGCTGATTGGGAACAGCCCACGTGGCGACAATCGCTCCGTAGCTCTTCTGATTGGACCCGGTAGACATGTTGGCGTTTTCAACCCATCCATTGATCGCGGAGGGCGTGTTCTTTTCCAATAGGAGCGAGTTCGCGGCTGTGCCGGCTGGGTTGCGTCCGCCTGTGTAGTGGGGGTGGGTGCAGACGGCCGCCGTTTCTTCCACAATTCCGTCGGCATGCTCAATGCGCCCATCGGCGAGCAGATGCTCACCCTTGGCGAGGCTCTGTACGCAGGAAGGATGGAAGAACCCGAACGGCGTAATCACGTATCCGTCCGGAACATTGGCGGGGCGGTTGGGGCCAGCCTCGGGAGGCCTGCCGGGAACAGTCTGCTGAGACGTTGCGGGGTTGGCCGCCCCGAAAGCCAGATTTGCGGACGTGCCCGCCGACGCGGCGCCGAAGACGAGGATGGCAAGGATAGCTTGGAAGCGTGGGGATTGCATAGGTCTACTCCTCTCGAGAGAACAAAAATGTTTTCGAACGGGGGAGCTGAACGGAAAGAACCACCAATTTTGTAAGCGGCGCTTGGGACTGTCAAGAAAGGTTCCGATGCCTTTTGATGGAATGAAAGAGCGCGAACGCGGTCGGCGGCAACCAGCACATCGCGATGATTGCAAATGGCGAACTTCAGAAAACGCAAGTCTCGCGACGCACTAGCGGATCACCGATTGGCGCGGGAAAAGCATCAAGCCGCTGCTTTTGATGCGGTGATACATGGTCGGATTGCGCCGCCCCGCGTTGACACCCTGATTGGGGGAGTCCTATAGTTAAGGAGTGGCTTTTGTGCTCGGGATTCATGCGCAAAAGCTGTGATCGCCGCTCCTTTTCATTCCCAGCCTGCCGGAAGCTCCCCATGGAGACCGTAGTGCCGGGCCACTCAACTGGCCACACGCCGGATCTTCTTCAAGGGGGACTTCGGCGCAGACCCGGAAGAAGAGGACTTCGATTCCCGAATCTTCACAGGCTGGCTCTGAGTCCAATGGAGTGTCTGTGAA
>JAICYR010000220.1 GCA_025934135.1 Acidobacteriaceae bacterium
CCTCGGGAGCGACAGCCTGGTCCACGCCCGCCGCGTGCGCGATAGGAACCGCCGTAGCCGCCAGTCCCGCCGCGCCAAGCTGCGTAAGAAACGACCGCCGCGAAAATTTCCCAAGAATCTCGGAAGGATCATGCGCCGCTGTTTCTTCAATTGGCGCATTCGGAGAAGAACCACTCTTCTTCATCGGCTGACTCCAGTGGGTCGAGCGGATTCGTGAATCGGATTGATGTCGCAGTCCCTCGTGGGCGAGGGCGCCGCCGCTTGCAGGACCGGAACTACCGGCGGCCCTGAAGAAAACGTTAACGCAGCATCACGGCCGCAGTCCACCGCTCCGGACAGATATTTTGAAGCGGCGACTTCCCCGCCTTATTTTTCCGCCCTCGTTCGTGGGCCCGGCGTGGTTCCTCCATGCCCGTGACATACGTCACTGAGCGCTCCTCGCATCACGGTTAACTTCAAAACAGTAAGTCAGGAGAAACGCCATGACCATTACGTCAGAAACTCCGGTTCGCGACATTGCGACAGCAATTCCAACAGCGATTCCTGTGCTGGAGCAGCTTGGGATCGACTACTGTTGCGGCGGCCAGCACACGCTGGCGGAAGCCTGCTCCACTCACAATATTGCCGTGGCGCGTGCGCTCGATGAACTGGAGCAACAGCAGCAGAAGCAGGGCCCGAAGCTTGCCGAAAACCACTGGCTCCTTGCCCCTCTGAACGAACTGGCTGAACACATTATTCAGAAGCACCACGCCTTCACGCGCTCGCAGCTCAAGCTCATCAATGAACTTATGGCCAAGGTCGAGCAGCGCCACGGAGCCGAGCATCCTGAGGTGTTCCAACTGGGCAAGGCCATCGCCGTCTTCGGGTCGGAGCTGCGCCACCACACCGAATGCGAAGAGACCAACCTCTTCCCCTACATCGCCTCTCTCGAAACCGGTGACGAAGCGGAGTTGCCGGCGCCCGCAAAGGGGAGCCTGAAAATGCCCATTACGCACATGATGAACGACCATGACCAGACCGGCGAGGAACTCAGGACGATGCGCAAGCTGACCAACAACTACACTCCGCCGGTTGATGCCTGCCCCACCTGGCAGGCGCTTTACCGGGCCATCGGAGATCTGGAGTCGGACCTGCACACGCACATCCATCTCGAAAACAACATCCTGTTCCCGCGCGCGATCGAAAAGGCCGGGACCAAACAGCAGCCAGTGGCCGCGTGCGCTTGAGCCCCACCCTTCAAAGTTGTCCTTGCTCCATTTCCATCAGGCCCGTGCCCCACGCCGGGCCTGAACTTTTCGCATCACACCAGATACGGCGTTTTCGGCTGCCACGCTCCCGACAGATCATCCAGACTGAAGCCGCCCGTCGCCTGCTTCGTGACCGCATAGTGATAAAGCGCCGCGATGAAAACACCCTTCGCCGCCGAGCTCACCACCGATAACAAGAGCAGATAAACCACCATGACCACGATTCCACCCAGCCTGGCGCCGGGTCCCGCGTTCCAGCCCAGGAACAGCGGCATCAGAGCGGGCAGTCCCAGCAGCGTAAAGATCAGGCCAAAGCTGAACCCGCCGCTAAGCTGCTCTCCCCAAGCCCGCGTGAACAACTCCGCCGAGCGCGCCAGCGCCTCCGCCGGACCAAGACCTTCCGCGGCCAGCACCGGCACAACCAGGTAGCAGGCCAGCGACCAGGCCGTGCCGAAAATCCCGGCGGCGATCCGCCCAAGAAATTTCGATTTGTCTTCCAGGCCCCGAAGCACCATACCGACCGTCGCGGCCAGCAGCGCCCATTGCAGAATCTTCCATTTGCGCTGCCACGCGATCCGCAACCCGTCGTTCACCGTAGCGCGGCCCCCCGTCAGCCTGTCTCCCGCCACACTCACCAGCGCGACGTTGAAAAACACCACCACAAAAAAATTCACCACATAGAAGAGGAATGTCCATGCCCACATTCCCTGCGTCATGTGTACCCCGGCGCGCGGACGCAGGCCGCCGAATGTAGGAACGAATAACTGGTTGGCAAAGATCAGCGCGCCGCCGCTTAACAGCAGCAGCGAGGCCGCTCCGCTGGCCAGCGCCGAATAAACCGGCAGCCACAGCATTTCCATGTCTGAAAACAATACGGCGAAACTTTGCTGCAACAGGTCCCAGCTTCTCAGAATCCTGTCCATCATGGGCGCGCCCTCGGGGTGAATTGCGACCTATCGTATCAGAGCCGTGCGCGCGCAGGGCGGTGTGTCTCTTCTAGTGATGCCGAGTGCATGATTCGTATTAAAATAACGAATTAACTCATATTGAGGCATGAATGAAGACCGCTCTCCCGAAAATCCTGGCCCTTTTCCTCGCCGCCTCCATCGCCTTCACCGCCCACGCCCAACAAAATTTCATTCACAATTGGCAGGCCCGCGCCACCGCTACCCAGGCCGCGCAGCCCCACTGGGTCACGCCGCTCGCCACCACCACTCCGCGTCTTGAACAGGAGTTCCGCACCGACTTCGACCGCCAGATCACCGCCGCGCACACCACCACGTGGAACTACGGAGGCGGCAAGGGGCTGGAGCTTATCCCCGCCCGCCGCATCGAGCTGCTCTTTAATGTCCCGCACTATCTCCAGCACAACTCCGCCGCCCGCGACGGATTCGGAGACACCACTCTGCTCATGAAATTCCGCATCTTCGCCCGCAACGAGCAGCACGGCAACGCCATCCTCACGACATTTTTTGGAGGGACCATTTCTACCGGCAGCTACAGCAACGGTTCCACGGAAGCCGTGCTCCACCCCACGCTCGCGGGCGGCAAAGGGATTGGCCGGTTCGACGTGCAGTCCACTCTCGGAGCGAACTTGCCCGTCGCGAACTCAGACAAGCTGAGCCGCACCATCGCCTGGAACACGGCCCTGCAATACCACGTTGGCCACGCCTTTTTTCCGGAGGTCGAATTCAACACGACCTTTTACAAAGGCGGCCCGCACGACGGAAAAACCCAGAACTTCATCACGCCCGGCCTCGTAGGCCACTGGAAACTTCACAACCGCCTCGGCGTCACCCTCGGAGCCGGTATGCAGATCGCGACCTCCGCCTACCACTCCTACAATCACGGCCTCATCCTCTCCGCCCGAATGCCGTTTTAAAGGTGGTTGCCGGGGTGCCCCATCCTTTTGCGCAGTTTGCGAAAGGGTGGGATGCGACCTCTACTTCCCTGTGCCCTGGCCCATGGTCTGCGGACCCTTTCTTCCTGGGCCCAGGACCCTGTGCCCTGATCTCTTTTCCTGCTCCGCCTTCATCTTCGCCATCGCATCCGCAATCTGCTTCTGCGCGTCGGCCATCTGCTTCTTGAACTCGGCGCTGTTCACCTTCATCGACGCGTCTACCGCTTCCTGAATCTGCCTTTTGAATTCTGGACTGTTAAGCCGCGCCGTCGGCTCGGCTACTTGTTTCTGCGCGTCCGCCATATGCTTCTGGAACTCCGCGCTGTTGATCATCGTCTGCGCTCGCAAAGCTGCCGCTTGCGAATCGCTTATCGCCTTCCGGAATTCCTCGCTGTTTATCTTTGCCGAGGCGTCGATTTCCGCTTGAATCTTCTTCTGAAACTCCGGGCTGTTCATCTTCGCCATCATTGCAGCAACCCGCTTCTGCGCATCGGCCCTCTCACGCTTCCACTCGGCGCTGTTCAGCCTGGTCTGCGCCTTCAGCGCTTTCGCCTGCGCATCCTCCATCTGCTTCCGAAACTCTGGGCTGTTGATCTTCGCCGTCGCCTCGGCGATTCTCTCCTGCGCCTCAGCCAATTGCTTCTCAATCCGCGCCCGCTCCGCCGGAGTCAACTCCCGCTCCTGACCATCCCTAATCACGACCGGCTTCTCGCGATGCGCGCGTGGCGGCACAGCGGCCGGTGTCTGCGGAACTGGTGGCGGTGCAGGCATCACAGCAGCCGGAGTCTGCGGAACTGGCGGCTCTGGCGGCTCCGTTGCCGGTACTGGCGGCGCAGCCGGAATACGCGGCGGCGCAATCGCCGGAGTTTGCGGCAGATTCGGCGGCACTGGCGGCACGGCCGGCGCGGCACCGGCCGGCTCACTCGCCGGTGGCGGCGGAGGCGGCGTACCAACCTGGGCCGTCGGTACCGCCGGTACGACCCGCGCCGATGGCACGGCCGCAAAGGCTGGAGCAGCCGGCGTCGGCGGCGCAGAGGGAACTGCACTTGGCGCAACCGGCGCAACCGGAGCATCCTGCGCCATCGCCGGAACCACATGGAACGCCCCCGCCAGCGCAATCGCAGCTATCATCGCCACCGCGCCCGCCGCTCCTCGCGCCACTCTCGCCCGCATATTCATCGCCGATTTTCCCCGCATCAATTGCATGACCCTCTCCTCCATCACGTTCCCATTGAACAACCCGGCCACCGCCGCGCTTTCCGCCAGACCGCCGCCGGCGATACTTCGTGCCAGCGACACCAGGCACTCCGCATAGACGGTTTCCGACTCCATTGCCTCGGCCGCGATCGCGTCGCACGCCATCTCCCGCGTCGCCCGAATCTGCCGCTCCACCACGTGCGTCACGGGGTGCCACTTCAAGGGCAGCGCCGCCGCTTCGCACAGCAGATTCATCCCGTAGTCCCGCCGCCGCACGTGCGCCAGCTCATGCAGCAACGCCGCCCGCAGCTCATCTCCGGGAAAATTCGCGAAGCCCTCCGGCCACAGCAGC
>JAICYR010000069.1 GCA_025934135.1 Acidobacteriaceae bacterium
CCCTCATGGTGTCTGTGATCCCGAATGCCGTGGTTGCGGAGAACTTCAAACCCCCTGACACGTCCGAGCTCTCGAGCAATTCGTTCGGGCAGACTCCTCCTCCAGCTCGGCCCTTGGGTCCTCACGACACCATCACCATTGTCGTCATCGTGACGGCTGCCGTGATCGTCGTGCTGCTCCCGTTCTGGATCGCGCTGATTCATTATCCGGTCACGCAGACGCCTATCCCGCATCCCAGCCGTTCCAACTACATCCTGAACCTGAATTTTGGGCTCAACTATTTCATCGTTCCCTATGGGGCCATGATTCTGGCGCTGCCCTTTATCTTTATTCGCGGCTCTAAAGTGGCGCGGCTGCGCCCCCTCATGCTGGGCTTCTGGATTGCCTTCCTGATCGGCCTCGGCGGCACCACTCCCGTTGCCCACTGGTTGCTCCAGCGCGCCTATCAGGTACTCACCATGGAGCGCTTCAGCTATTGGGCCACCCTGCTGGCGCTGCCGTTTATCGGACTTATCGCCTCCGAACTCATTGCGCGCTATCGCAGACGCGCGGCCATTCCGCTCGCCATACTGGCCCTGGCGTCCTGTGCGCTGGCTGTGGCCTGGGCCAATTTCCGCCCGGCGGACACCCGGCCCTTCGAGGTTGAGTCCACGGCGAATTGGCTCAATCGGGATGGACATGACCATTATCGGTACGTGACGCTCGGCTTTGGCTACAAGATCTCCCGCCTCGCGGTGCTGACCGACGCAAGCAGTGTGGACGGCGAGTGGAACTCCGGCCGGCGATTGCCGGAGTTGACCAGCCACGGCGGGGCCGCGCTCACCAGCTCCAAGTTCTTCGGAGCGAATGGCCTGGAGGCGTTGCGTGCCATGCTGCGACACGCCGACCGCTATGGGCTGAAATGGGTGATCGTTCGCGATCAATCTTATGACCCATTGCTCGAATTCAGCGGGTGGCGCAGGGTCGATAGCCTGGACGACGACACCATCGTCATTTGGACCAAGGACGGTGTGCCGCCCGCAACTCCCGTTAATGCGCCGCAAAAGCCGCCGCATTGGGAAGGCGTCATGTGGGGAATTTTTCCCTTCGGCAGCAGCATACTGGCGATTCTCGTGGTTTTAATTCCCGGCAAGAAGGAGCACGACGAGCCGGACGACCGACCCTATGCTACAGAGGAAAATATTGTGCCCGGGAGCGTGGCGTCATGAGCGCGAAAGGAGTCCTCCTCGCTATCGTCGTAATCGGCCTCACCATTTTTGTGGTCGTGATCGGAACGCTGTGGCCTGTACCCTCGGCGGTTTCCTACGCCGGAGGCCGCAGCCTGTTGCGGCCCTCATCCACGCCCGTCGCGGCGGTGCAGAACCTCGGAGATGAGCTTCGCGTGCACCACTGGGGCGCGGCATACCAGCAACTCGGCAACAAGGCGGAGTTCACCGAATCGCAGTTTGAACACGACATCACCGGATACCATCTGAGCCTGCGTACCTACGCCACGCTGGAAACATTCGACGTCCGCCCGCTGCACAATACCGCGGATGACGCCGAGGTCCGGATGCGGCTGCACTGGTCCACAGTGGTGGGGCCTTATGTGACCACGCGCGACCTCCACCTTACGCGCAACGGAGATCGTTGGCGCGTGAACTGGCCGCTCACGAAGGAACCGGTTGTTCCGCCGCAAGTCATCCCGGTGAATTATCTGCGCTGGGATGTGATCTATCGCGGCTCGGAAGACGATTGGGGCGCGCAGAACGTCGAAGCGCCGCATATCCGAATCGTCGATATGCATCCGGTGCAGCGTGCCGAAGGCGTGGTGGTGATGGGTGAGCTTCTGAACGAGGACGTGGTGCCTGCGCACGTCTCCGTGGAAGCGACGCTGCTGTCGAAGAGCGGGAAGCCCCTCGCCAGCGAGGACAGCTTCGACAAGATTTTGCCGACGCTGCTGCCCAAGCAGGTCACTCCGTTCTTTATTAATTTTCCGAACGCAACGCTGTCCGACGTAGGCAGCATTCGCATGGACCCGGTCTCGGTCCTGGTGTCAGCTTCCGCCGACCCGGTCATCGAAATGAAGGACCAGAAGCTGAACCCGGTGCCCGACCCCTCGCTGAGCGGAGAAGTAGTCAATGAAAGCGGGCAGGTGGTCAACATCGCGCACGTGCTCGCAACCTTCTACGATAAAAATGGCCAGTTAGTCTGGGTGGCGGACCAGTACATCGACCGCGCGCTCCTGCCGCAAACCCCCGTTCCCTTCGACATCCATATTCCTGAGGACCTGGCGCGAAAGATCAGCAGCGAGCGCACAGTCACGGCCACCTACAGCGTCGGGAGGCTCTCTTGAGGCTCCCGTTCACATTGCTGCTGGGCGGGGCCGTACTCGCCGCGCTCCAGTCGGCCGGAGCGCAGAACCTGACCCTGCCCGAAACCATTCAGGCCGGGGCCGCGTTTGACGTGCAGACCACCGGAAGCGGCAACGGCACCCTTTATATCGTGGGGCCGTCGCAGGTGCTCCAGCAGAAGGTTACGCTCGGCCAGACCGCGTCGTTTGACTCGGGCACGCTTACAAACGCCGGAATCTATACCGTGGTTCTCACAGGCGGGTCTTCGACCGAGCACCGCGCCTTGAACGTCCTTCCCGCGAAAGACGCGGCCCACATCACTTTTCTGGCACGTCCGTCGCGGCTTCCTGTAAACCTGCACAACGGCATCAGCGGAGCGGTGTATGTGTTTGACGCTTATCACAACCTCATCACTAAGCCGATGCCTGTTTCCTTCGACCTGACTCCGCCCTCCGGAGCGGCACAGCATGGCAAAGCCACCACGATGGACGGCGCCGCGTGGGTCCAGCTCAATTCAACGCCCAAGGAGGGGATGAGCAAATTTGTGGCGCAGGTTGGCGGTGTCACAAGCCAGCGCATCGTGGAGCAGGTCCCAGGCGCGCCTTGCCGGTTACAAATGAGCGCCAAGCGTTCGGGCCAGCAACTGGAGTTGCAAACCGATCCGGTGCGCGATTGCAGCGGGAACGCCGTCCCTGACGGCACCATCGTGACTTTTACTGAAGATTACAAGGGCACGCAGTCCACTGTGGACGTGCCTCTGAAGCGCGGGATCGCAAAAGTTGAAATGCCGGCGCATAGCGGTGCAACCATTACCGTGGCAAGTGGAGTCGTACTGGGAAATGAAATTCATTGGACGGAGTAAGGATCTGAAGCGGCTGGCGGCGGTCCTGCTGGTCATCGCGACCCCGCTTGCGTTCGGGGCAGATCAGCCTTCCGTCCAGGTAAAGCCTCCGGACGTGCATGGGCCCCGGCCTCTGGCGCAACAAACAGCGGAGGCCGCAGTCCGCGACTACCTGGAGTCGTGGCAGGAGATGAAGTCGGCGCTCGATCAGAACCGCGCGTCGCTCCTGAACCGGGATTTTGAAGGAGAAGCGAAGGACAAGCTTTCAGCCGCGATCAGCGGCCAGATCAAGGCGGGCATTCATACCAAATATGTAGACCGCTCGCACAACATTCAGATTGTTTTTTATTCGCCGGAGGGATTGTCCATCCAACTGGTGGATAACGTTGAATATGACCAGCAGATTTTCCAGAACGGAAAGCTGCTGGTGACCCAACCGGCGCGCGCCCGCTACGTTGTGGTGATGACGCCATCGCAGGTTCGTTGGAGAGTGCGAATAATGCAGGCCCAGCCCGAATAATTCTGGATGACGGCATTTGCCGCAATCGCGCATCCAATAAAAGTGTAAGAAGCACGATCGCGCAAGAGAGAAAGAGAAAGTTAATGAAAATAAAGGCGTTTCAGGAGTCGCAGAGATGGTTTCGGTTGTTGTGCCAATTTACAATGAAGAAGAACTCGTTTCCAAATTCCACGAGGCTGTAGCGAATGCCCTGAACCAGACGGGCGAGGATTGGGAAGTCGTTTACGTCAATGATGGCTCCAGAGATGCGTCTTTGGGACTGCTACGTGAACTGCAGACCTTCGACCCCGGTGTTGTGGTGGTCGATTTATCGCGCAACTGGGGACACATGGGGGCCTTGTCGGCCGGCCTTCAAACCGCCCGGGGCGACGCCGTCATCCTGATGGATGGCGATTTTCAGGACCCGCCGGAGGTCCTTCCGGAACTCATCCAGGCATGGCGCAATGGTGCGCAGGTTGTGACCGCCGTGCGCAGAAGCCGCGAGGAAAGCCGCAAAGTCCTGGCAAAGCTGTTCCCGCTGTTCTACCGGGTGCTGGGCGCGATGTCGGATTATCCGATTCCCCTCAACGCCGGCATATTTGGCTTGATGGATCGTCAGGCAGTGGACGCGGTCAACAACCTGAGAGAAGGGAATCGCTATCTGCCAGGTTTGCGCGCCTGGGTGGGTTATAAGACGGACGTGGTGTACTACGACCGTCAGGACCGCGCTGGAGGCGACGGCAAGCTCTCCTTCATGAGCCGGATCAAGTACGCGATGGACGCCATCACGAGCTTCAGTTATAAGCCGCTGCGGCTTTGCTTCGCGCTGTCCATGGCATCCCTGATTCTTGTGCCCGTGCTGAGCATCATCGCGGTCTTCGTCGGAGGCCCGGTAGTTACGGCGGCTCTGGCGCTGGGCGCGGCAATCTTTCTTGTCGGAGGTCTCATGCTGATGTGTCTGGGCATTCTTGGTGAATACCTGGGACGTATCTACGACGAGGTGCGCGAGCGCCCGCTCTCCATCATTCAGCAGGTCTACCGTGCCGCTGAGATCGCCGAAACTCTCCCGGAAGAGAGGCAGAAGATTTTTCGCGTAGCCTAGATGACGCAGATCATTGCTACGGCGTAATCCACTAAGCTTTGGTAGAGAGGCCCGCGGTGACGCGGGTCTCATTGTTTGTGCTCAGTTACTTTCGATCTAGTTCGACGGAGCAGACTGGGCGCTCGGCCGGTTCTCTGATGTGAGTTGTTGGGGCTTGTTCCCACAGGATGGAAGTCCGGGCTCCACCGCCGAGCCTTCTTCGTAATCGTTCCAGGTTTCCACCAGAATGAAGGGAATTGGCTGGTTGGCGGGAACGTATTGCCGCCAGAAGTTGAACGTGTCCTTATAAGTGTCGCCGCAGCGCGCGGAGATGTGCCGATTGAGGCTCCACGACGCCTTGCTGTCGTTGAAGCTGGCCCATGCGCCTCCTACGATGATCTTGTTGGGGTGCTTCGTGACGATGGTGCCATAGAAGTTGTCCAGATATTCCTTGCCCCAGTCGCTCCCGTCGGGCTGCCATCCCTTCGGGCCGGGATTGATCCACGCATAGTAGCCATCGAAGGCATCCGCATACTGACCGGGAAGGTTCTCGGTGATAAGAAACGGCGGCACGGGCCACTTGTTCACTGCGGCGCGCACCTTGTCCCAGTGCGTATGGCCGCCCTTCGGGAAGATAAAGATTACGGGGTGGCCTTGGTAGGTCAGATAAGCTTGGTGTCCCTGAGCATCAGGTGCCAGATAGTTTTTATAGAACATGTTGAAGTCGGCGATGGCTTCATCGGTCGCTCCCGCGTCATGGTTGGTCTCGTCATACATCATGGCGACTTTAAAGTCATGCTTCGCGGCGGCCTGCTGCATCAAGGCATAGCTTTTGTCGATAAAAGGTTCGCGGTCCCCATACCAGTCGATCACGAAGCCAGAGATCCCCATGCCTTTGGCCTTCTCGATCTGGTTGTCGAGCACGTCGGTGTCGTGCGACGAATAGCCCACGGAAATGTGCTTGGGGAATCCAAACCAGGCTTCATACACGGCCAGCACCTCGGGAGATTTTCCCGCCGCCGTGTATTTGAGCTGCACGTTCTTGTCCGGGCCGGAACACGAGCGGAGCAGAATCAGAAGCAACAACAGGGGAGCACCAGCGTATCGAATCATAAAGATACTTCTTAGAAGCACTTAATCCGGCCTTGGGTTGGACATGATCCGCTTCGCGTCTGCCGACTGCGCATTTATGGGCAGCCGCAATGCATGAATTTTGCATCGGATGCAGTATCGGCGGCCTGAGCCGCGCACGGAGCCTTCCGCGGCAGTTCCTGCCAAGGGTAGCAGAACGGGCTTCACTCATCCCCGCTCGGTAGCTGGAGCCTAAGAGTTGTTCAAACGTCTGATTCACAAGCCGAACCGTCTGCAGGCCCGCATTGTCTCCGGAAGCGTTATTTTGCTTTCCGGATCGACTCTGGCCACCGCAATCAATTTCGCCTACAACATTGCGGTCGCCAGATTTCTGGGGCCTGATGGATTCGGCCAGGCGACCGCCGTCTACACGATCCTTACTCTCTTGGCGTCGGTCACGCTTTCCTTTCAGATCATCTCCGCGAAAATCGTGGCGCAGCAGCCTTCGCTGGAGGCAAAATCGGCGGGATATCGCGGATTTCAGCGCGCGGCGTGGGGATGCGGCATTTTTGTCGCGTTGATGATCCTGCTGTTTCGGCGCCCGATATCTGATTATCTCAACCTGCCAAGCCCGGTGCTGATCGCGATCATCGCAATTGGAATCGCGTTTTATGTTCCGCTGGGCAGCCGCCGCGGCTATCTTCAGGGCGCGTATGGCTTCCGCCCCCTGGCGACCAACCTTGTGATTGAAGGGGCGGTGCGGCTCGGAGGATCGCTTCTCCTGATCGGGCTGGGGTTTGGCGTCACGGGAGTCATCGTTGCCAACTCCGCCGCCGTTGCGGTGGCGTATTTCGCTATTGTGCCGCACCTTGCGTCCCGCATTCCCAATCCCATCGCGTTTGCTCACGCCTTTCGGGAGATGACGCAGGCCCTGGTCTTTTTCGCCGGTCAGGTACTCATCAACAACTGCGATATCGTACTGGTCAAGCACTTCTTCGAGTCACGCGAGGCCGGACTCTATGCCGTGGTGGCCATGGTGGGGCGAGTGATTTTCACCTTTTCCCAATCCGTCGTTAACAGCATGTTTCCGCTGGTGGCGGGCAGCCGGGAAGAGGACCGGCGGGATTTCCGGGTGATCGCAACGGCGCTGCTGTTAGTTCTGGGCATCGGTTGCACGATCGCCTTGGGTTTGCGTGTTACGCCTGACTGGGTTTGGACGACCTTTCTCAGCTCAAAGTTCGAGCTAGCGGGCCCGCATGGCCTCAGCTATCTCCTTGCCCTCTATGCCATTACTTCGGTGATCTATTCGCTCAGCGCGGTGGTCATCACCTTTGAAATGTCCTACAAGATCGCCAACACCAGTTGGATCCAGCTTGCTTTCAGCGGTGTGGTTATCGGTGGAATCTGCCTGTTCCATTCTTCGCTGCGGCAGGTCATTCTTGTGCAACTCGTTCTTATGCTGGTGCTGCTGGTGCTGGTGGCGTTGCCGTTCCTCGTTACATCGCTCACCGGGTCGGATGCGACGGAGCACGCGGGGACCTTCGGCCCCGCCAAGTTGGTCCGCGAAGTCTCAGAAGACGAGATCATTTCCGAATTTCTCAAAAGCGACTTTTATCGTCCCATCTTCCAGCAATACAAGGAGCATTTAGGCGGAATTGTGATGAATCCCAACCTGCGCGACCCGCGGGAGAACACCCGCCGCCGCGCCCTGTTCTTTATCCGGCATCTTTCTCTCTGGAACGAGATTCCGCCGGACACCCGATGGTACGAGATAGAAATGACGGAATCGCGTCTCGGTCAGATTCGGGTCTTTCCGAGGGCCCAATGGCGGAGGATAGGCAGGGGAAATTTCTGGATAACGGGAATCGCAGCACGCATCAATGCGCTCCTGAATGCGCGTCAGGCATCAGACGACAGCTGCTTTCTGGCCAAAATCGCCGCCATACGAGACGAGTTTATTCAGGATTCCGGGCCCCTCGGGTCCGTGATCCTGATTGGCGTGAATGCAAGCGGACCCCTGACGCTGCTCGATGGAAACCATCGGCTGGTGGCAGCCATACTGGCATCCGGCAACAAGGTGCGGAATCTGCGCTTTCTGTGCGGGCTTTCGCCGCGGATGCGCGAGTGTTGCTGGCACAACACAAACCTGACCACGCTCTTCCACTACGGAAGGAACGTTGCGAAGAACGCGCTGGTTCGCCCCACATTCGAGCTCGAACAGCTTTTGCTGCAGCCGGGGCCGCCACCCGAAGAGGCGCCGATGCTGCCGCCCGAAGAGGAAGACATCCAGAAAATGCAGGAAGAAGGAGAGGAAAACATGATGATCTCAACGCGCAGAGTCATGGTGATGCGTCTGCCGGAAGCGCCCGGCGGCAAACAGGGACGGCTGTTCCTTCGCGAGTTGCAGGCGCGCATGGATGCTGACCGGCCGCGAGTGGTACTCGACTGCTCCAGTGTTCTGCATCTGGATAAAGCGGCCGTCAATCTGCTGTTCTGCTGCCTTGAGGAAGCGATGAAGCGCAATGGCGACGTGAAGCTCGCTGCTTTGCCGTCGGGATCGGAAAACACTCTTGAGGTAACGGGGGCGAACCGCATCTTTGAGATATATGACACGGCGGCTGAGGCGGCCGACGGATTCCGGCCTTATCAGGCCGGTGCACGTCCGTCGCCGGACATCCTCTCCGCGACTCCCGGTGTCGAATCGGAGAGCGCTGCTTGAGGCACGGAATGTTTGGAGGAAGACCCATGAAAGTTCAAAGATTCAGTTTGCTGCGGAGCATGGTTGCCGGCGGCCTGGTCATGCTGCTGCTGGCGCCCATAGCCCAGGGAGCGCCCCGGCAAACTGTTCCAGACCAACAGCCGCAGACGGGCAGCACCGCGCAGGGACAGCCGCAAACCGCTCCCGCAACGAATGGCAATCTGCCCCAGGCTCCGGCGGCCCAGAACCAGACCAACGCTCAGAAACCAGCGAACCAGCAAACCTCTCCGGAGCCGCGGCCCGGCAACCCATCGGAACCCGTGGGTACCGCCGTTGCGCCCCTTGAGTCTCCAGTGGGCGCGGCGGTCTCAAGGCCGACGGGAGCGGCCATTGCGCCGGCGAAGCAGAAGCGGCGGCACACGTTCATCATTCGACTCGGTTTGGTGGTGGGCGCGGCAGTCGCCATCGGCACCGTGGTGGCGCTCTCTAAGGCCAGTCCCAGCCGCCCAAATTAATAAGGAACAACGAATGTCCGTGACCTACAAACAACGGCAGCCAGTAACGGTGAGTTTCTCCGGCATGGACGGTGCCGGAAAGAGCACGCAGATTGAAGCATTATGCAGCCGCGCGCGAGAGGCTGGTCTGCTCGTGCGGGTGATCCCGTTCTGGGATGAAGTCGCCCGCTTCACAAGCGTGCGGGAGAAATCCGGCCACGCGCTCTTCGGCGGCGACAAAGGAGTCGGAAGCCCGGACCGCCCGATTGAGCGCCGCGACAAGAATGTGCGCAAGTGGTACATGAGCCTGGTCCGGCTCTTCATCTACTCCGCCGACGCGCTTTCGCTTCGCTCAGTGGTGAGGAAAGCAAAGAGATCGGGCGCAGATTTCATTATTTTCGACCGCTATGCGTACGACGAGTTGGCGAACCTGAACCTGCGGAACCCATTCTGGCGGGCCTATGCGAAGCTGCTGATGAAGCTGGTGCCCCGGCCCGGTGTGAGCTATGTGCTGGACGCCGACCCCGTTGCGGCGCGCGCGCGCAAGCCCGAGTATCCCATCGAGTTTCTCTATAGCTGCCGCGAATCGTACCTGACGTTGAGCAGGCTGCTGGGCGGCATGACCATCCTCCCGCCAATGGCTGTGCGGGACGTGGAGCTGAGGGTATTGGAACACGTGCTTCAGATTGCGCCGGAAGTGGTGTCCAGCCGCGCGAACAATGATCGTCCCGCGCAAACACAACTGGGCGGGCAAAGCGCCCGCCCAGCCGCGTCGTAATGCGTGCCTGCTACCAGCGATAGATGGTCAGGGCGCTCAGGTAGGCGTTAATAGTGCCTCCCGTGCCAAGGCCATCCACCTGGAAGTTGGTCAGCAGGGTTTTGCCCCAACCAAGCGAGTAGGTGGAAAACACTTTGCGGTTGATGTCCGTGCGTTTGCCGTCGAAGTATACCGAGTAGTAGGTGACGTTGCCGCTGTCATCGCGGGAATAACGGACCTGCACGTGGTGCCAGGTATTCCGCGTCCAGGCTCGCGGATTGCAATAGGCGCTGGTGTGTATCCATGCGCCGTGCGGACTGCTGGCACTGCCGGTATTGGCGCTGACGTCCCATGTGCTGGAGTAGCCGTCGCATTGGAAGCCATAGATCACGGTGTTCCCGCTGGACACGGTTTGGTTAAGATCCAGCTCCAGGTTCGCCAGATATTTGGCCGAATCCCCCAAGTATATCCAGCCGTCATAGACGAAGTTCTTGGCATAAGCGTCGTCATTGAAGGACGAGGAGTAGCGCTCGCCCGCGTGATCGCTGAACTTGGTCACAAACGCGCGTGTTCCCCCGCTGCCGCGCGAAGGCGAGGCGACAAGACTCGTCGTGCCACTTGCCCATCCCGAACCGGTGCCGCTATCATGGGTCGCTTTCCAGTTGCTGAGCATCTGGATGGCGCTGACGCTGACCGCATTAGAAGGCATCCATGGCCCGCTGCTAGTGGTCCCGGAAGGAACCGAATTACTACTCAGCGTCGTCACCGTTACCTTGACGTCGCTCATGCAAACCGACCCGTTGTACCCCCACGACTTCACGTGGATGGTATGAGTTCCTCCCGAGGCGCTCACGCTGGTGTTGATCTTGTTGTTGTGCCACAGAGTGGTGTGCGTACTGTTGTCGATCGAATAGCCTATGGCACTGATCCATTGCCCGGAGCACCAACCCGCATTCGCGGAGAGGGTAAAGGGCGAGCTGACGGTTTCGCCGTTGTAGGGGCTGCTAATAGTGACGCTCGCCATTGCGGGCGAGGCAACTGCCAGACACAGGAGGAAGGAGAGAATAAACTTCATGCGGTCTGCCTTTCGAGTGTTGCGGGTTTAGGCCTGCGCAAAAACTCGTCCACCGCAACCTGTCGGGGCAGGAGTCGAGTAAGCGCCTTACTGGATCAATGGGCTGATCTGAGCTTCAGAACGTGCGCAGAACTCGACAACCTCTTCTGTAAGCCACTGGGTGGAATTCCGGACGTACTATCTCAACGGAACGCCAAACCGGAGCTTGAGGAGTGAATTTGGCCTGTCAGGAAGACCTCATTCGACTCGGCAGAAATGAATCAACTAATTTTTAAGAATCATACACAACTCTGGCCGGAATGACAGCATCGCTGACGAAAAAAACGAAAAAATCGAGGCACTTAGCTGGATTCCGGAAAAGCCGGGCCCGATTGAAAACGAGTAAGTTTCTGAAATCAAAACGAATCCATTGTCCACCTTTGTACCTTTACGGTGCAAGGAGAGTAAATACCCGAAACAGCGAATTCGCATCTAAATACTCGTTTTGAGGCAATAAAAACGCGGGGAAGAGTTGGGTTGCTATGCGAACGAAGTTGCTGAGGTTTGAAGCTGGTTTGTTGCTGCTTATGGTTGCTGGACTCCTGCCGCTGGCCAATGCCGCGACATGCACGACGCAATCCAATATGACGGCGGCAGAACGCGCAAGCCTTGTGAATACGGCCCGCAATCTTGCCGGCGACGTCCAGGTAGGAAACGTGCAGGCGATGCGCGCGAAGACGATTCCAGCGGTGGCTTCGCAGTTCGGCGCGATCGCGGCGGCGGCGGAGCGGCTGAAGCCCGAGGTGCAGGGCGCGAGCATCACGGTGGATTCCATTTTTGCGCTGGACGCCTCCAGCGAGCCGCAGGGCAGCCAGAAGACCGATTTCTATTGCGGGACTCCGGTGGTGATGCTCACGTTCAATAACCTGCCTCCGGGCAAATACGGGCTCGCCATTGTTCATGCCACGGGCGTGCAGAAGCCGCAACAGATGGCCCTGATCCTCTCCGAGACTGGCCCGGACCAATGGATGCTGGCCGGGTTTATCGCCCGTCCGATGGTTGAGGCCGGACACGACGGCATCTGGTATTGGCAGCAGGCCCGCCAGTACGCGCAAAAAAGCATGAACTGGAACGCCTGGTTTTACTACCAGACGGCGGCGTATCTGCTGAACCCGGCGCAGTTCCTGTCGAGCCCTAATTTCCAGAAGCTCCAGCACGAAATGGATCAGGCGAAGCCCGCCGGACTGCCCGGGGCGAGGCCGCTGATGTTGAACGCGAACGGCGCGATGTTCCAGATCACCGCCATCGGAACCACAACGGAGTTTGGCGGCCTGGATCTCGAAGTCCACTACACGCCCAATCCGACGCAGCTCGCCGAGTTGCGGAACCCGGTCTCGGCCCGCACACAGGTGGTCCAGGTGATGAAGGGACTGGTCGAGACCTATCCTGAGCTGCGCTCGGCCTTCCACGGCATCTGGGTGCGGGCGAACCAGGGGAACGCGCAGGTGTTCGCGCTGGACCTGCCCATGAACCAGATTGGCGGAGGCACGGGCGGAGCGCAGGGCGCGATGTGAATCATGCCCACATCTCAAAAGCGAGATGTGGGGCATTCCCGTTGTTCAGAGATCGTGCATAAAAATTCCCCACCTCTCCTTTGTTTTCTAGGAGTTATGACCTAGTGTCAGCCGTAAGTCAGCCTATATCAATGAGTTGCCTGTAGTCAGCCTTTTTCAGAAAGATAGAACTTGTTTTGTCTCACACTCAAGCCAAAACCACGCTCTGCTGGGGAGCTGCCTTTGGCAGGGATGCGGACGCTTCGGCATCAGTCACAAGCTGATTCTTTATTCCCGCAAATAAAAGGGCCACCATTTGGCGGCCCTTTTCTTCTTTAATCTATATCTCTATTTTACCAAGTTGAGAAAAATGAAATGCCATGTTCGGGGAATTTTGCTCGCCCAAGTTCCAAAAGCGGACCCGCCGCCCGGCGCGCGAGTCAAGGTAGTTCATGGTCGGCACTGGAGCCGCGAACAGCCACGTAGCTCTTTGTGAATCCCAGAAAGCGCTCTTTCAAGATGGTGCAATCTGGAAATAGCTGATTCATCTCGCTGTAGGTCAATAGTCGAATGTCGGAAGTCATTTCTTCTACTTGGGCGCGAGTTGGTTTTGTCAGCAGGCCCCAAAGGGTGAAATATCGGGCCGTCCGGAGTTGCAGCTTTCTGGGCAGATATTGGAAAAAAGGAGCAAGCAGGTGCGGTTCTATCGGGAAGCATCGCGCTGGAGTTTGAACCCAAAGTTTTGCCCCAACGCGGCGGGCCTCTGATGCGAATGCCTGCTGCCGTTCCCAAGTTGTCATGTGCTCAATGACGGAATTTGAAAATGCGATATCAAAGCTTGCATCGGCAAAGGGGAGACGGGTGGCATCGGCCTCCATGGCGTTAAAGCGGCCATCCGTGAACACGGCCGGATCGGGAAAGCGAAGATTTACCAGGGTGACGGGGAATCTCTGGTAACGCGACTCCAATATCCAGGTATTCGGCGCACCGCCAATGTCAAGCAGCCGGGTTTTTCCCGAGGGCCGGAATCTTGCATAAAAGAGACTCATCCGGCGGCGGCGGAAGATGGCAAATCCAATCTTGCGAATTGTGAAAAGGTTCATCGATCTGGCGGAATGCGGATGCGATTCAAAGCTGTTGGCGGACACAGTATTGCTTACCGACATAGCCTGACCTTGGCGGCTGCTTCAGGTAGATGAGCTGTCCATTAAACTCTTTTGCCGCTGTTGCTGTGAATTGAATATCCATGATCCTGGCGGGTCCGAGCACCGACCGGATATCTCCTTCCGAAAGGCAGTGCATTTCCAGGATTCCGGGAATCAGCCTGAGCATAACCTTGACCATTGAGCGGACACGAAGCATCTGCCGTAGCCGAACCAAGCGGGAGGCGATGAATGAATCCTGCACACCGAAAACGAGCATGCCGCGCGGTGAGAGGGTGCGGACAAATTCCGAAAGGTATGCTGTCGAAAAACATTGTGGCATGTGCTGGAGAACGATGTTGCTGTAGATGAACGAGAAGCTTGCATCGGGAAAAGGCAAGCGCAAGGCTGAGCTCGCCACGTATTTACAGTTTTTGTGTTCGTTGAGAGATTCGGCCTTTTGAATCATCTGCTGGGAAATGTCGAGGCCGACGCAGGAGGTAAACCGCCGCGACAGAGCCTGTGTGAGCCGCCCAACCCCACACCCGAAATCCAGCGCCATGCCGCCGGGATCGGGCACGCAGCCGATTCGGGCCAGGTGACCCATGACCGTCTCGATTTCGGCCTCGCCTGTGGCCATGAACTCCGCAATGTCCCATTTGCCGCCAACCTTGCTGCCGTCGGTAAGCACAGCCCAGAGAGCATCGTGTTTCGCGAGGGATTCCCAGGTGCTCTGAATCTTGCCGAGCGAAATCATTCTTAATCACCCCGGATCAAGTTGCCGAACAGGAGCCCAGTTTAAAGCTTGATTCGCTTAGTCGATGGTCATCAGAATGAAATCAAATGTCTTGGAATTGTTGCCGCCCATCAATGTGTGGCGAAGGGCAACAGGCAGGCCCCTAACAGGCCAGCGTCGGGGCCGAGTTCGGCGGGGAGGACGTGGGTGGCAGCGGCGGAGTTGCGGGCCGCGAGAGGGCTCTCCGGGGCGGTAAGGCGATAGACGTAGCTGCGGTGGCGCAGTTCCTCGAAGACGGGGCCTTCCAGCAAGTGCCAGGCCTGGGCGAGCCCTCCGCCAATGACATAAAGCGGCAAATTGAGGGTATTGACCAGGGCGGAGAGACCGATACCGAGCGCGCGTCCGGCGTCGGTAAATATTGCCTTTGCGTCGGAATTGCCCTGATCGGCGGCCTGGGCCAGAGAGTGCGCGGTCCAGCTTTCACCTGCGAGCGCGGGCGCGGCTCCGCTGGCTGCGCGCTGGGCGGCGGCGCGGACGATGGCGGTGGCGGAGGCGTACATCTCGAGGCATCCGTGGCTGCCGCAGGGACAGGCGGGGCCATCGGGGTAGATGGTGGCGTGTCCGGCTTCTCCGGCCATTCCGGCGGCGCCGTCCCAGACTTTTCCATTAAGGATGATGCCGTTGCCGA
This sequence comes from Acidobacteriaceae bacterium, assembly GCA_025934135.1. Taxonomy (GTDB): domain Bacteria; phylum Acidobacteriota; class Terriglobia; order Terriglobales; family Acidobacteriaceae; genus Silvibacterium. Next base: position 14,948 of record JAICYR010000069.1, read on the forward strand.
CTCCGGTGCCGAGGGTCAACATGCAGAGCGAGTCGAGCTTCATGCTGCGTCCACGTCCCAGAGCCCATTCGGCCAGGGCGGCGGCGTTGGCGTCGCTCTCCAACTCGACAGGCTCGCCCAGGCGGGACTCTACGGCCTCGCGCAGATTGAAGCCGTCCCATCCGGTCAGGTTGGGAGGATTGTGCAGCACCCCGGCGGGAAGCTCCAGCGGGCCGGGAGTTCCGATGCCGATGCCGGCGAGCGGGTGCGATACGGAAAAGCGAACTTGGAGGGTCTCGATCGCCTTGCACATATCGGCTGCGACGGCGTCGCGTCCGGCGGCGAGGCGTGTGGGCAGCAGGATGGTTTCCAGCAGTCCATCTTCGCGTGTGTAAGCAGCGATGCGGAGGTTGGTTCCTCCGAGGTCAACTCCTATGGAAAAAGGGGCTTGTGGCATAACGTTCTGTCTGGACTATAGCAGGGAGCAACCATCATTTTTTTTTGCTGGGATTGATTCCACATCTCGAAATCGAGATGTGGAGCACCCACACCTAATCCAGCCTTAATGGGCGAAGCCTTCGAGCGGGGCGGACCCGGTGCCTTTGAGCCGGGACGGCATGGAGCGGGGCGGGAGATGGCTGACGGTGGTGCGTCGGTGGGAGAAGATGCGGGTTTCTCCTTCGCGGATAGGATCGACGGCGGAGGCGATTCCGGCGTCTTTGGCGGCTTTCAGGAGTCGCGGGAGAGGCTCCTCCATTGGCTCCGCGGAGAGGCAGAAGGTGCCGTAGTGCATGGGCACTAAATTCCGGGCATCGAGTTCAAGGAAGGCGCGAACGGCGTCCTCGGGATCCATGTGGACGTGGAGAAAGCCGTGCGGGGAGTAGGCCCCGATGGGCAGAAGAGCGGTCTGCGGGGCGAGGCGGCGGCGGATTTCGTCAAAGATGGGGAAATAGCCGGTGTCTCCGGAGTGGTAGACGGAGTGGGGGCCGTGGCGGAGTACGTATCCACCGTAGCGGCGATGGACATCGCGGAAGACGCGCGCGCCCCAGTGCTGCGCGGGGGTCATGGTAATTTCGACACCTCCGATCGAGGTGGATTGCCACCAGTCGAGGGAGCGGACATCGGAAAACCCAAGGCCAGCGACCAGGTCCTCGACCCGCTCCGGAATGATGGCGATGGGCGCTTTGCCGGTGAGCTTGCGGGTGTGGCGAATGATCTTGCGCAGCGACGGGAAGTTTAGGTGGTCCATGTGGGCGTGCGTGAGCAGCACAGCGTCGATGGGAGGGAGATCCTGAATGCGGACGCCAGGCTTGCGCAGTCGATGGACGAGGATAAGCCAGTAGGCGAAAACCGGGTCAATGAGGATATTGAGGCCGGCAACCTGGAGCAGAAACGAGGCATGTCCGATGAAGGTAATGCCGAGGTCGGAGGGGTCCACCAGGACAGGCTTGTGCTGAGCGCCGGTGGCCGGGCGTAAAGATTTACCGATCAGCTTAAGGACGAAACCGAGGCGGGCAGCGGATCTTCTAGGCAAGAGCAGTCTCCAGCAATATGGATGCCGGAGACCGCGGCTGGGGCTCGTTAGATAAAGGCCAGGGATTAGGGATAGGGATTAGGAAAGACACCTTCGAGGGATTAGGGCTTGGGGGCGTCGGCGGCGATGGTGGGGACCGCAACGGGGGCAAGTTCCGCGGCCTGGAAGCCGATGGTTTTGTGGGTGCCGTCGCAGAAAGGCTTGTTGGCGGAGTGGCCGCAGCGGCAGAGAGAGATGGCTGGCTTTCCAGTCAGGTCCCATTCGTTGCCGTTGGCGTCGACGAGCTTAATGGGGCCCTCGACGCGGAGGGAGCCGTTCAGGCGGACGGTGATTTTGACTTCGTTTTCAGGCACAGGCTGCTCCTTGGATTGGTAGGGAGGGTTCTGTTCCCGAGTGTAAATCAGATAGCGATCACTGTTCAGCGATCAGCGGGACTGGCCGTCCAGGCAGACGCGCCTTCGGCGCACGTGGGATGTGCATTTGCAGCCGCTCCCGATGGTCGCGGGACTGGGCTCATTCTGAAAATGCTGGAGGAGTTTGACCGGTATGACTGCGGCGGAAGAAGAACCAATAGAGAGGGACTCCCAGCAGAATGATGGCGCTGCCGATGAGGGAGTTCTTCAGGTTTTCCGCATAGGAGAAGTAGAGCAGGACGGTGGCAGCGGCGACGAAGAGCGCGGGCACGACGGGGTATCCCCAGACGTGGTATGTCTTTGTTTTCGGAAGCTTGCGACGGTAATAGAAGATAGTGGTTGAAGTAATCAGGTAGAAGAGCCACTCGGCGAAAATGGCCAATTCAAAGAGCTGCTGGAAGTGGCCTACAGCGAGCAGCAGTCCGGTGCTGAGGATGGCCTGCACAATAAGCGCGGTGGATGGGCTTTGGAAGCGGGGGTGAACGTCAGCCATGCGGCGGAAGAAGAGGCGGTCGCGGGCGGCGGCGAAGGGGACGCGCGCGCCGGACATAGTGGTTCCGTTGAGCGTGACCAAGATGCTGAGGGCCATGACTCCGGAAACCAGCGCGGCCCCCCAGGGGCCGGTGACGGCGGCCAGAGCATCGACGGCGGGGCGGGGCGAGGCGGCGATGAGCGAGGCGGGCAGGATGTATTGGATGGCGGCGTTAGTGGCGATGTAGAGGGCGGCGACGATGAAGAGTCCGGCGATGAGGGCGATGGGGAGATTGCGCTCGGGGTTGCGGACTTCGCCGGAGACCATGGTGAGG
>JAICYR010000036.1 GCA_025934135.1 Acidobacteriaceae bacterium
GCGGCGTCGCTTTGCCCCGCGCACTTCCGAATCACTGCCGGACGATACGGGGCAACGGCGCGCGCGCAAAGCGGCGCTCCCTGCTCAAGGTCAAATTGTGGTTATTCCGTTGGCGAAAGCGCGTCCCAATTTCCGGAACGCTTGGCAAGAGTACGAACAGCGGCGTGGGGTGTAAACGGGGAAAATGAGGCGAAGAAGCTGGAATTTTTCCTCTCGCGCTTCCACCGCATCAAGCGCAAGGCGCATCAACACAGGCGATTCGCTTTCGCGCACCTGTTGAAACCATGTGCATCATTCAAGGAAAAAGCGTCCCGTTGCAACAGGAACAGTGCTGCCCGCGACGCGAATTTCGCCCACAGTTTCGCCGGAAAGATTTGCGGAAAGATAAAGATCGCTGGGGCGGCTGATCTCGATGCCCTGCCGAAGGTGCAGACGCCGCTCTGACGGCCACAAGCCATAACGAACCAGGTAGGCAATGGCGCATCCGGCGGCGGAACCGGTGGCTGGATCTTCGCCGCCATAGAACTGCATCCGCGCGCGCCAGAGACCGTCGGCTTCCGGAGCGAGAGCGTAGAAGAATCGGGCCCCGGAGCCGCTGAGATATGGCTTGGAAGCGGTTTGGTCCACCCTGAGACGGCCCAGCGCCTCAACAGAGCGCAGCACCACAATGCAGAAAGCCGTGCCGGTCGAGACGGTCTGCGGGGCGGTTTCGGCGAGGTCTTCCGCGCGTAGGCCGAGCAGAGGGGCGGCGGCGGCGGCCTCATGCGATGCACCGAATGTTGGATCGAGCTGCCGCATTTCGGCAAAGGTGGCGTTGGCTGGCGTTCCGGGTTCCAGCGGAAAGCGGACCGGAATCTGTCCGGCGTTGAGGTCGAGCGTAATGGTTTCGGCGTTGGCGTACTCCGGCAGAAGCTGCCGGATGGCGGTGGTGGTGCCGAGCGTCGGATGTCCGGCGAAGGGCAGCTCCTCTCGGGTGGTGAAGATGCGGACGCGCACGCCGCGCGCACTCTCGACATTCTTGTCGCGACGATGCACAAAGGTCGTCTCCGAAAGATTCATTTCGCGGGCGATGGCCTGCATCTGGGGAGGCCTAAGCCCGCCCGCGTTGAGGAACACCGCGAGTTGATTGCCTGCTAGCGGCGTCGATGTGAAGACATCGCAAAGGTGGTACTCGAGTTCGCGCATGACTGTAGTTTCGCAGAACGAGCGGCTCCAGAATTTGGTATGCAATTTGGTATGCAAAGACGCAAGCGGGATGTATCGTATTTCCATGACTTTCAGGCAGGCTGTGTTGACTCGCAGGCGGTGCGCCGTGGTGCTCGGCGCGTTGCTGTTCGTCGCTCCATGTTTTTCGGCCCACGCGCAGGCGGACAAAAAGGCCCAAACCAAGCCGGACGAGAACAAGCCGGCGGAGAAGTCCGACGAAAAGATGAAGCTGCCGCCCCTGCCTCCCGACGCGCACGTGGAGCAGACGATGCAATTGGACGGCAAGGCCCTGCACTATACCGTGACGGTGGGCACGCTGCCGGTACGCGACACGGACGGCAAAGAGGTGGGCCAGGTGGTCTACACCGCCTACACAATGGACGGGCCGAACCGCCCCGTCACCTTCGCGGTTAACGGCGGACCGGGCGCGTCGTCGGTCTTCCTGAACTTTGGCGCCATCGGCCCCAAGCACCTCAAAAACATGGGCAATGAGGGAGACAGCCCCTCCGACCCGGCGACGCTTGTGGATAATCCCGGTACCTGGCTCAATTTCAGCGATCTGGTTTTCATCGACCCCGTCGGCACCGGGTTCAGCCGCTCTTTGGTTCCGGACGACAAGGCGAAGAAGCTCTTCTACAGCACCGAGCCGGACATTGAGTACCTGTCGCGCGTGATCTACGACTGGCTGGTCAAGAACGGACGGCTCGACTCGCGCAAGTATCTGGTGGGCGAGAGCTACGGAGGCTTTCGCGTGCCGCGCATGACCTACTTCCTGCAATCGCAGCTTGGCGTGGCGATGAATGGAATCGTTCTGGTGTCGCCGTACCTGAACCCCACACTGAGGCAGAACGGAGACCTTTCGCCGATTCCGTGGATGGTCACGCTGCCCTCCATCACGGCGGCGCATCTTGAGCGGGAACACAAGCTGACGCCGCAAGCCATGGCAGACGTCATCTCCTACACGCTGGGCGACTACGCGACCACGCTGATTAGAGGCAACTCCGATCCGGCGGCGACCAAGGCCATGATCCAGAAGGTGACGGAGATGACCGGGCTGGATCCGGAGTTTGTGAAGTACTCCGGCGGGCGGCTGGAGACGGAAGCGTACCTGCGCGAGGTTTATCGCGAACAGGGCAAGCTCGGCTCCATCTATGACTCGAATGTGACCTCGTTCGATCCGTTCCCCTACTCGCCGCAGCAGGAGGCGAACGACCCGATCCTGGCCAGCATTATCGCGCCAACCACAACGGCGATGGTGAACTTTGTGACGCGCACGGTTGGTTGGAAGATCGACGCGCGCTACAACACGCTTTCCTACGAGGTGAACCGGCTCTGGGACCGCGACCAGGTGCTGCGCAGCGGCTCGGCGGAGCAACTGCGGCAGTCGGTGGCCGCCGACCCCAAGTTGCGCGTGCTGATCGTGCATGGGTGGAATGATCTTTCCTGCCCATTCATGGGGTCAGTGCTGACGGTGAACCAGATGCCGATCATGGGCGATCCGACGCGGGTGCAGGTGAAGGAGTTTCCCGGCGGACACATGTTCTACACCCGGCTGGATAGCCGCGAGGCGCTGAAGAAGGACGTGGAGCAGATGTACCGGACGCACTGAAGCGTTCCAGCGCAAGCGTCAAGTTCGTAACAGCCTGCGAAGGTCTTTCATGAGCAGCATCAAATGAAGTTCATCCTCGGGACACGGATCAAAATCGAACCGCTCGTAGAATTCGCGCGCCTGTTGATCGATTGCATGGACCAGCACCGCGCGGATTCCGAGAATGTCCGCCGCTCTTTCGATGCGTAGCAGGGCATCTTTGAGGAGCGCTCGTCCAATTCCATTCCCCTGCTCATTTTTGTGAACCGCCAATCGCCCTAAAAGGCTGATTGGAATTGGATGGTTTGCAAGCCCATGGGACGCGCGGCCAGTGGCTTGTTCTTTCGAGACACTGCCAGCGGAAATCGCATAGTAGCCAACCACGTGATGCTCGCGGTGAACCACATAGGTTCTGGCGCTGTCATTCGCCTGGTTTTGGAGCGCGTATTTCTTCAGCCAGAGGTTCAGAGACTCATGCGTGCCGCAATCGAATCCGCTCAGATCATGGGCCTTGCTCAAGGCCTCAATCTGGGAGAGCGGCGCCACTTATCGCTTCTCCAGCACGCTAGGCTCGGTGAGGAGCTTTCTCAAACGAGGCTTCTCCCGCGCGGGACGGTCCAACGCAGCGAGGAATGCCCTCCACTGTTTCTCGTTGTAGATAAGATGCTGCTGGGATGCGAGGGCTTCTTCGGCCCGCAGACAAGCGCTCTCCACGAGAAAGCTGGACATGTTTGCCCGCGTTTCCTTCGCCGCCAGGCGGATCAGCCGGGACTGCGCTTCTGTAACACGCACGTTCAGACGTTCTGTCCGCTTCTTCTGAGCAATGGATGACATAAGATAAACCCGTACATACATTGTATGACGATTTATCTGGTTGTCAATTGACACGGCACTCCCCCCGTTCTATGCTCGAATCACAATGAAGCTTTCCGCTCCAACTTGTATGTGTCTGTGCTGCTGCTGTCCGTGCGGCCTCATACGGGTGTGTTCCTAGAGCGAAATTGGTTTAAAAGCGCACTGGCCCACCCGCAGAAGCTGCGAGGTGGGTTTTTTGGTTTTCTCAACATATTTCATTCAGCACCCCGGAAAGAGGCAAAACGATATGTCACTTCGCATTAATGATGTAGCACCCGACTTCACCGCAGAGACGACACAGGGAACCATCCACTTCCACGAGTGGATTGGCAACAACTGGGCCGTGCTCTTTTCGCACCCCAAGGACTTTACTCCGATTTGCACCACCGAACTGGGTTCAATGGCGGTTCTCTATGACGACTTCGCCAAGCGCGGCGCCAAGATTCTGGCCGTGAGCGTCGATACGGTCGAGGACCACAAGAACTGGGTCAAGGACATCCAGGACGTGTGCGGCTCCGAAGTGAAGTACCCGATCATCGCCGACACCGAACTGAAGGTTGCTAAGCTTTATGGAATGCTGCCAGCCGATGCAGGTGACTCCTCCGTGGGCCGGACGCCCGCGCTGAATGCAACGGTACGCAATGTTTACCTCATTGGGCCGGACAAGAAAATCAAGCTGATCTTGATCTACCCCATGTCCGCGGGCCGCAACTTCCACGAGATTCTGCGTGCGCTGGACGCGATCCAGATGACAACCAATCATCCGGTTTCGACGCCAGCGAACTGGAATCCCGGCGATGACATTGTCATTGGCGGCTCCGTCAGCAACGAGCAGGCGGCCACGCAGTTCCCCGGCTTCAAGACGGTGAAGCCCTACCTGCGCACGGCAGCAGCGCCGAAATAAATCCGCGCAACCGCAGTAATGCTGCGCAACCGCAGAAAGCTGCGTAACCGCAGTAATGCTGCGTAACCGCAGTAGACTTTCCGCCGTGCCTGCCTGGGCGCGGCGGAACCTGAGCACCGGTGGCGAAGTGGCTAACGCGCTGGTCTGCAAAACCAGTATTCGCCGGTTCAATCCCGGCCCGGTGCTCCATGTAATACGGATCCACGTTGTTGGCCTGAATCGTGGCGACGTCGGAACTCAAAATTCCAATTATTGACCAGTGTGGGTAGCTTGAATTGCGCGGCCCACTGCACTTGCCGCTATGATTCCTGCAATCTGCTCGATGCCTTGCCCGGTTTTACTGGAGACCTCAAGGACGGGCATGCCGGGCCGGACGCTCTGGATATTGCAGCGCATGGCGGCGAGGTCGAGTTCGGCGGCCTGCGCCAGGTCCATTTTGGTGATGAGCGCGGCGTCGGCGGTGTTGAAGATGGTTGGGTACTTCAGTGGTTTGTCCTCGCCTTCGGTAGCGGAGAGCAGCACGAAGCGCATTTGCTCGCCGAGGTCGTAGCTGGACGGGCAGACGAGGTTTCCGACGTTTTCGACGAAGAGGAAGTCGAGTTCGTCCAGGTTCCAGCCTTCGAGGGCCTTGGCGACCATTTTCGCGTCAAGATGGCAGACGGTCCCGGTGGTGATCTGGCGGACCTGCGAGCAGGCCCGCGAGAGGCGGTTGGCGTCGTTTTCAGTAGCGAGGTCGCCGACCAAAGCCGCGATGCGATGCTCTGCGGACATCATGGACATCAGCTTTTCAAGGAACGTTGTTTTGCCCGCGCCGGGGCTGGATACGAAGCTGATGGCGGTGACGTCGGCCTGCTGAAAGCGCTCCCGCAGCTCTCGCGCGAGCAGATCATTCTCTTTCAGGATGCGGGCGCGCACTTCGATGATTCGCGGCTGTGAACTCATTGCACAATCTCAAAAGCCCGGACTTCGAGCTCCCTTCCATGGAGAATTTCCTGCTCGGGGGTGATGCAGCACGGACAGGCAATGTTTGGAGGACGCGGCGCGTGGGTGGTTGAACATTGCGGGCAGAAGACGAGCAGCAGAACGGCCTCAATTTCAAGACGCGAGCCGGCGAGTCCGGTGCCTTCGCGCGCGAGGTCATAGGCGAAGCGCAGGGCCTCTGTATCGACACCGGAAAGAACCCCGACGCGGACGTATATGGCTTCCACCTGGCCACCGCCGCGCTTCGCGGTTTCTTCCTCGATCTGCTCGATGATGCTGAGGACGATGGAAAGTTCGTGCATCGAGAGCGGCTCCCCGGCTACATGGATTTGATTTTGAGGTAACGCTTGATGTCGGGACCGAGCGAATAGGCGATGCCGGCGACGGCGACGCCCAAAATGAGGTAGACGGCGGTTTTCATGTTTTCCTCCTATGCTTCCAGAACAGCGCTGTTGTCGAGCTGCGGAACGGCGCGGTGAATCAAATCGATGACGGCGGTGGCGGCCTCAGGGACAGCCGCGCGTACCGGCTGCGAAAGGCCCATGCGGCCTTCCAGTTCTTCGCCAAAGTCGAGCGGCTCGCAGCCTACGATGTAGATTTCGGCGGTAATTTCGCCCAGCGTTTGGGCCAGCCTGAGCAGGCGCGCGGGGTCCATTGAGTGCGGGTCGAAGATCTCTGGGCCTGATGTGGCGGCGGCATCCACGGCGGGCTGAAGAACGTAAATGGTGCCGGGCTGCGAGCCGCGCGCAATCGTATCAACCAGAATGATGGTTTGGTACGGCTCCAGAAGGGCGAACGCCAAATCGAATGCTCGAATGCCGAAGTCGATGACCTGCGTTTCAGGCGAAAGATTCATCTCTGCGAGGGCGCGCGCGACTTCGCAACCGAAACCGTCGTCCCCAAGGAAGATGTTGCCGATGCACGAGACGAGAATGCGGGGGCGGGCAGGCGCGTTCACGAGGCCTCCAATGGGAGCGGCTCGACTTCGTCGGGGGTGTAGAAGAACCTGTGTCCCACCTGCCGGGCCATGCCGATGTCGCGTCCGGGGTCATCTTCAAGCACGACAGCGAAGTGGATGCGGCCTTCGAGGTCCTGCTCGATAGCTTCGATAATGGCAATTTTGCCTTCGGTCGCCATGTCTAGGATGTCGGCTTTCTTTTGCGGCCAAAGGCGCACGCGGCCGCCCTTGCGGAGATCGACACCGAAGACGCGTACGGACTCCAAAGGTGGAGGGTCGGCGAATGGATCCCACGGTTGGATTCCTGCCGCCTCGGTCGCGGCGGGGCAGGATTCGGCGACAGGGCGCAGATCGCGGAGGACACCATGGAGATTCATTCGGCCCTCGTTCGGGAGCGACTCGGTGCGCTCCAGAAGCGCGCGCGCATACGGATCGGCGTGACGCATCTCGGCTTTTTCTCCGTCGGTGAGGGTGAGGACGCGCAAGGCGAGCATCTCATCCATTTCTGTACCGTCGAAGAAATCGCCGGGGCTTTCTGGCGCGACCTGCGGATAGTCGTAAAGGATGATGGGCGAGCAGAGGACGTGGGAGCGATCGCCGGGACCGCCAACAAGCACTGGAAAGACGCCGTCCTGAGCGCAGGCCCGAACGTCGGATTCGAGGGCGGGCGGCGGTTCCAGCAGCGAAACGAATGCACCGTTCTCCAGGCCGAGCAGCAGGTGGGCTGAGGTGAAGGCCGCGTCCTGCACGGAGGGGCGAGTGGAAGCGGTGTGGGGCACAGGGCCTTCGTTGCTGAATCTGGCGCGGAGGCGGTAGAGTCCATCACGCAGGCACTCGGCGGAGAGTACGAGGCGGCCGATTCTGGGGCGATCCCGAAATGAGGAAGGCGTGGCTGTGAGTTCATCGTCGGCCAGCGTAGTGAGGTCGAATAAGTGATCGATTCCGTTACATAATTCCCCAAGTGAAATGGCTCCGAGCGTGCGCGAACGCGGGAAGCCTTGTTCCCAACTTTGGCCGTTCTGGCTTTCAGGCGAGAGCAGTTGCAGAAATCGCACGCGGGCGGTGAGGGTAGCGGATGGCCCGGCTTCCATGAGGATTTGCGCTGAGAATTGCCAGCGCTCGGGAGGATTGAGCCTTTCGGCAAAGTCACGTGGATACAGTGTGCCGAAATTCCAGCGCTGGCGGTTCTTGATCGCAGATGGTCGATAGGGATAGAGCATGTATCCCTCGAAGAGAACGGTGTTGGCGATGGCTTCAATCGAAATGAAGTTCATTGCACCACCCCCTTCGCGCTGATCACTTCCTCCGAAGGGGCGTCGTCCTGTTCGGCGGCGTCCAGCAGTTGGTTCAGCACTTGCGGCCATGCGGGGATGCCGCGGCGGACCTTGTATTCATAAAGCTTGTCAAAGGTTTCGCGCGGCAGGCGCAGCCAGGCGGATTCGGGATAATGCGCATCGATGGCCTGACGCCAGGTTTCGACCTGCAACTGAAAGCGCGCCTCGCGGTCCCAGGGAATCTGCGCGATGCGCATCGCGCCGTGCTCATCGGAATGAAAGACAGTGCCGCTGAACATGACGTCAACGACGATGAAGCCTCTTTCGAGTCCATAAAAATACTTGTTGGCGGCTACATCGAAATCGAGCGAGCACGGAAGCAGGAGATCAACCTCCGTATCACCGGTAAAGGGCGGAACCTTGACGACCAGATTCATCCAGTGCAGCGGCTTCATGGTGCGGCCCCAGCGCTCGCGCTCGCCGAAGAGGTCCAGGAGGCGGCCCTCTTCCGCAGTGCTATAGGACCGGCCGAGCGGCTGCAACTGAAGCTGGCAGTTCAGCACGATGGACTGAACGGCTTCGTTCGCGACGGCGTTTGTGATATGGAGGCGCGCCGTAATGGTAGGCACAGCGGCATCGGCCATGGCCTGTACTTCGCCAATACGGAAGGAGAGATCAGGCATGGCTCGCCTCACTGATTCCGGTGGCGCGCTGTTCAAGGCTTGAGAAAAAATTTCCTATTGCCTGCCAGACTTCTCCGCCTCCGGAGAGGCCGCGCCAATTTGTCCTGATGAGCCCGATGAGCCGATAGCAGGCGTCGATTGGGACGATGAAGTACATGGAATTTTCGGCGATGCGGTTGGCCAGCAGCGCTTCGACTTCAGGCTCCACGGTTGCGAGGGCTTGCGTGCCGGCGCAGAGGGCGTCCCACGCGGGAAGGTGGATCAGCGACTCCATGGCTCCCGCTGGAGAAGGATACATGGCGCGGGTTCCGCCGTCCGGCTGACGCATGAAGAACGCAAGATTGATGGGCAGCATCATGGATTGCCACTGAAGGTCGGTGAAGGAGAAGCCCTGAAGCTGGATGATTCGGCGAGGGATGCGAAGAAACTTCGCGCCCTCCTGACCGCAGAACAGGAGAGCGCAGGCGTCGCAGGCGCATGAGATCTGGCGCGAGGCGGGATCCAGAAGATGCGGATGTTCAGGAGCAAGCTCCGCTGCGCAGAGTTCGCAGCGTTCCACCGGCGTGCGAGTACGCGCAAAACGGCGCAGCGAGGCAAATGCCTCGGATGGAGCCTCGGCGGTGGGAATCGAATCGAGCCCGGAGGTCGGTTGCATGGTCTTCCTAGGCCGGAGGCATCTGTGGCATACGCGGGTCGATGGGGCCGTGCTTCTTTGGGTTGATACTGGTGGAACTTCGGGCCGTCGCGGTCTTGCCCTCCCGCCCCGGCTCAGGGCTTTGTCGCATCCACTCTTCGCCCCGATGCGTGCCCGGGGTGTGCGACGGCGTATCGGGTTTTACATCCTGGCAGGCCATGGCATCTCCTTCGCTGAATCAGTTCGTTTGCAGGACCACGAGGTCGGGGTGGCCGGCGGGGGGCATTGGCTCCGCAACCACGGCAATCACTTCCGGCGCGGCATCAAAGATCGCTGTCTCCACTGCGTTCTTCAAGGTTTCGCTGGATGAGGAGCAGTGTCCGCACGAGCCCTGCAGGCGCACTCGCGCGACGCCGTCTTCGATGGACGCAAGCTCAACATTGCCGCCATGCGACTGGAGATAGGGCCGGGCCTTTTCCAGAGCGCCTGTGACGCGGGCCTCCACCGCGACGGGATTGATTCCATGCAGGGACAGCACATTGGACACAAGCTCGTCCGCTGCAATCTGGGCCAGGACGATTTCTCCTCCGGGCAGGCCCGAGATGAAATCGACAATCCGATCCAGGGCCACACCGTGCAGCTCGATGACGGCTTGCAATAATTCCTGCGCCACCGCCCGGATTGCCGGATCGCCCGTATTCTCGATCCGGTTCACCAGCTCTTCAATGCGGTCGCTGCGTCGCGTGAACTCTCGTCTGCTCTCCGGCATCAGTGTTCCTCCTCGGGTTCGACGGAGCCATGCGCGCCGAACATGGGGACGTGCCGCGTCTCCAGCAACTTGGTGCTCCCGTTATAAATATGCACGCCGCAGGGCAAGCATGGATCGAAGCTGCGAACCGTGCGCATGATGTCGATCCCCTTAAATTTGTCAGGACCGTTTTCCTCAAAGATGGGAGTGTTCTGCACCGCGTCTTCGTAAGGGCCGGGAGTGCCGTAAATGTCGCGCGGATTGGCGTTCCACGGGGTCGGCGGATAGGGATGGTAGTTGGCGATTTTGCCGTCGCGGATCACAACATGGTGCGACAGAACCCCGCGAACTGCCTCATGGAACCCGCAGCCAATCGCTTCTTCCGGAACTTTGAAGTCCGACCAGGTTTTATTTCGCCCGGCATGGACTTCCTTCAGCGCCTGCTCGAAAAAGTAGTAGGCTGCCGCGCAGGCGTAGGCCTGGAAGTAGGTGCGGGCGCGATCGCGTTCAATGGCGTTGGACCACTTGGGAATTTTCCATTCGAACTCCGTTTCCGGTTTCAGGGCGGTCTTGGGCAGCGTGATTTTCACGCTGTTGCCAGTCGCCTTGATGTAGCCGATGTCCACCAGTCCGGACAGTGCGGTTGCCCACAGGCGCGCAATTGGGCCGCCGCCCGTGTCGAGAGCCAAGTGGTCGCCAGTGCGCTGGTCGAGCCATCGCGGAGACATGACCCATGAGTACTTGTCTTTGAAGTCGCGCTTCTGCGGTTTGGGAACGGTGGTCTGGTTCCAGGGATGATTGCGGTCGATAGGATTGCCGAGGGGGTCCTGTTTGACAAACAATTCGGCGTTCTCCCATGAGTCGTAGTAGGAACTGCCGAGCAGGATGCGCATGTTGAGGTTGATGTCGAGAAGGCTGTTGGTGACCAGTTGGCCATCCACCACCACGCCCGGCGTCACGAACATCTTGCGGCCCCAGTCGGCCATGTTTTTGTAGGTGTAGTCGCAATGAGCGGGGTCATTGAAGGATCCCCAGCAGCCCAGCAGGACGCGACGCTCGCCAACTTTCTCATATCCGGGAAGCGCGTCGTAGAAGAAGTCGAAAAGATCGTCGTGCAGCGGGACCACGCTCTTCATGAACTCGGCGTATTTGGCCAGTCGCACCGCGTAATCGGTCAGGACCTGCACGGTCCCCGGCGTTCCGATACCGCCGGGATACAGCGTGGAGGGATGCACATGGCGGCCTTCCATGAGGCAGAACATTTCGCGCGTGAGGCGGCTCACGTCCAGAGTCTTGCGGTAGAACTCGCCGGTGAAGGGGTTGAGCGCGACCATGATGTCCCCGATGGTTTTGTACCCGTGCTTATCCGCATTGGGAGCGGCGGCGTGCTGCGCCTTTTCCCACACGCCGGGATTCGTCTCCTTCACCATTTTTTCGCAGAAGTCCACGCCTACCAGATTGTCCTGAAAGATGTTGTGGTCGAACATGTACTCGGCGGCCTCGCCGAGGTTAATCATCCACTCCGCGAGCGCCGGGGGCCGCACGCCGAAGGCCATGTTCTGCGCGTAAACGGCGCAGGTGGCATGATTGTCGCCGCAAATTCCGCAGATGCGGCTGGTGATGAAGTGGGCGTCGCGCGGGTCCTTCCCTTTCATGAAAACCGAGTAGCCGCGAAAGATGGAGGACGTGCTGTAACACTCCGCCACCTGCTTGTTTTGGAAATCGATTTTGGTAAAGATGCCGAGGCTGCCGACGATGCGGGTGATTGGGTCCCAGTTCATCTCCACCAGGTTGCGTCCGGAACTGGCTGGTGAGCTGGCCTTGCCTGTCTTGGGAAGGATGGTAGTCGCCATTTTGAATTCCTTCTACCTTCTGCGCGGAACGCGCGGTGATGTCACGAAAGCAATAGCCCCGCAAAAGCGCGGTGCTGGATTCTGCTCAAGCTAGTGCGGCTCAACTTGATATCCCGTGGTCAGTCGCCTGCCGGGGTGCCGCCATTTCGGCTCTTCGTTCACGGTATGGTTGGTGATGGCGCGCAGCGCGCGGATCATGCGTCCATAAGCGCCGACACTCACGGTGGAGACGCGCGCTCCGGGCGGCTCGTCCATGAACGGCATGAACTTGTCCGGGAAGCCGGGCATGGTGCAGCCGATGCAGATGCCGCCCACGTTGGGGCAGCCTCCGATGCCGCGCATCCATCCGCGCTTGGTGACGTTGCAGTTCACCACTGGACCCCAGCAACCCACCTTCACCAGGCATTTCGGCGATCCATACTCGTGAGCGAAATCGCCCTGCTCGTAATAACCGGCGCGGTCGCAGCCCTCATGCACGGTTTTTCCGAAGAGCCATGTGGGGCGGAGCTTCTCATCGAGCGGAATCATGGGTGCGAGGCCCGCCACCTGATACAGCAGGTAGAGCACGGTTTCCATGAAGTTGTCAGGCTGCACCGGGCATCCGGGGACATTCACCACAGGCAGGCCGGCCTTTGAGCGCCAGTTCCAACCCAGATAGTCGGCGAGGCCCATGCAGCCGGTGGGGTTCCCAGCCATGGCGTGAATGCCGCCGTAAGTGGCGCAGGTGCCCGCGCCGATCACAGCGGTGGCCTTGGGCGCAAGACGGTCGATCCATTCGCAGGTGGTAATCGGCTGGCCGGTTTTCGGGTCCGTTCCCACCGCCGCCCAATAGCCTTCCTTCTTGATCTTTTCGTTGGGGATCGAGCCTTCGACGACGAGCACGAAAGGCTCCAGCCGCCCGGCTTCGGCCTCATAGAAATAATGCATGAAGTCGTCGCCGTTTTCATACGCCAGTACCGGATTGTGCAGATGGACTTTAGGCAGCCCCGGGATGGCGCCCAGAAGAACATCTTCGATGGAAGGCTGCTCGGCGGCGGTAATCGAAACGCTATCGCCATCGCAACCAAGACCGGCTGTGATCCAGACGATATGAACTTCAGTGGGAACGGCGGATTGAGCGGACGTGGACGAACCTGGCGATTTCTTGGGGGCCATGGGTTCCCTCGATTTGCGTGATGCAAGACCGAATGGCGGCTCAATGTGCGCCTCGTCCTCACGCGCTGGCGGGGTGACTCGTACGGAGTTGCCGGGTCGTTGTGTTTACAAACCGGAACGCCGCAGCTCGGCGGGCCTGCGGATACTACTCGCTCCGATGCCTTCAAAGTACGACCGTGATGCCTGCATACAAAACAGTGTTACCCACACAAATTGATGACTTCAAAACCTGACTTTCAGCAGATGCGCGGCAACTGCTCGCCGAAGAGCGTATCGACCACGCGCGTTCCTCCCACCGACGTTTTCATCAAGACCATGCCTGATGGCTCTTCCACAACTTTTCCGATGACGCGGCTGTCCGCGCCCAGTGGATGTTCTTTCATGCGGGCGAGGATTCGCGGGGCCGCATCGGCCGCAACCACGGCGACCAGCTTGCCTTCATTGGCGACGTAGAGCGGGTCGAGACCCAGCATTTCGCAAGCGCCGCGCACCGTGTCGCTTACGGGAATCGCATCCTCTTCAATCATCATGCCCACGCCGGAGCGGCCCGCGATTTCATTGAGTGTGCTGGCGAGTCCGCCGCGTGTGGGGTCGCGCATGCAGCGGACCGCGTCTGGGACTTCGTCGAGGATCGCCTCGGTCAGGCCGTTCAAAGCCGCGCAATCGCTACGCAGCTCGGCCTCGAAGTCGAGGTCCTCCCGTTGCGAGAGAATGGTCATGCCGTGGTCGCCGATGTATCCGCTGAGAAGAATTTTGTCGCCGGGCCGCGCCTGATCGGAGTTGAGGCATGCGCCATGGATGAGCTGGCCGATGCCGGTAGTGGTGATGAAGACCTTGTCGGCATTGCCGTGATTCACGACTTTGGTGTCGCCCGTGACGACTTGCACGCCGGCCAGCCGGGCGGCGGCCTGCATAGAATCCACCACGCGCATTAAATCGCTGGTTACCAAACCCTCTTCCAAAATAAAGGCGGCGGAAAGATACAGCGGCTTCGCACCCATCATTGCCAGATCATTCACCGTTCCGTTTACCGCCAGCGAGCCGATGTCTCCGCCGGGGAAGAAGAGCGGGGTCACGACGAAGGAGTCGGTTGTGAAGGCGAGGCGCGCTCCGGCTATCTCCAGCACCGCGCTATCGTTCATGCGCTCCAGCGTGGGATTTGCGAAGCGGCTGACAAAGACCTTGTCGATCAGTTCGGCAGAGAGCTTTCCGCCGCTGCCGTGACCGAGCACGATTTTCTTGTGTTCAAAGATCGGTAATGGGCAGCTACCTAGCAGCGGGTTGGGCAATTCGGAGTGCGCCGATTGTTCGGCTTCGAGAGATGGAGGTTTCGATTCGAGGGTGCTCATCAGATCACGTCCTCCTCGCCCATGGCGACGTGCGTGAGGTCCCAAAGGATATGAAGCAGCGCCACGTGCGACTCCTGAATGCGATGGATGCTGTAGCTGGGAACAGTGAAGCAGTACTCGGCGGCGTCCGCCAGCCGGCCTCCGTCCTTGCCGGAGAAGGCGATGGTGAGCATGTTCTTTGCCTGCGCTGCCTCCAGCGCATAGATCAGAT
The DNA here is from genome assembly GCA_025934135.1 of Acidobacteriaceae bacterium. Lineage (GTDB taxonomy): Bacteria > Acidobacteriota > Terriglobia > Terriglobales > Acidobacteriaceae > Silvibacterium. Next base: position 14,400 of record JAICYR010000036.1, read on the forward strand.
TGGGGGAATTGCCGCTGGTGGAAATGGCGATGACCATGTCTCCGGGTTGGCCCCACAGCTCAAGCTGGTCCACGAAGATGCGGGCGTAGTCCTTGTCATTGGAGATGGCTGTGAGCACGGGAATCTGGCTGACCAGATCGTAGGCGGGGAGGGCGCGCCGTTTCTCGATGATGGGGTGGATGAACTCGACGGCGATGTGCTGGGCGTCGCACGCGCTGCCGCCGTTTCCCATGACCCAGAGCTTGTGCCCTTCACTAAATCGTGAGGCCATTTTCTGGCTCAGTACGGCGATTTCGTCAGCGTAGCGCTCGAAGAATTTCTGCTTCACTTCGACCGACTCGCGGCACTTGTGCATCACTCGTTCGTGCCATTCGGCGGGAGTCGCGGCTGCTCCATTCGCGGGGAGAGCGGAATTAGTTGTTGCGGCAGCGGGTTCCATCATGCGGCGCCTCCAAGGGAGGCCATCGCCTCAAGTTCTTCGCGTTTCGATTCCAAATGCCGGCCATAGGCGTAGTAAGCGGCGCATGCACCCTCCGCCGACACCATGGTTGCTCCGAGCGGATGCTGCGGGGTGCAGACTGTCCCGAACGCCGGACAATCATGCGGTTTTTTGATTCCTCGCAAAATGCGTCCACTGATGCATATCTCCGGCTCGCGGGTATCGATTTCCTTTACGCTGAAGATTTTCTCCGCGTCGTAATCGCGGTATTCCCAACGCAGCTTGTATCCGCTCTTGGGAATGCTGCCCACTCCGCGCCATTTTCTATCGGCAATCTCAAACACGCTGGCCACCAGCTTCTGCGCGGGGCGGTTTCCTTCGCGGTCGAGAATACGCGAGTATTCGTTTTCGACTTCGGCGCGGCCTGCTTCGAGTTGGCGAACGACCATGAGCGTGCCTTGCAGGATGTCCAGCGGCTCAAAGCCGGTGATGACGATGGGGACTTTGAAGCGCGCGCTCATCGGCTCGTATTCGCGGTAGCCCATGATGGCGCAGACGTGGCCGGGGCCGAGGAACCCCTGCACTCGATTCTGGGGAGATTGCAGAATCGCGGCAATGGAGGGCGGCACCAAAACGTGCGAAACCAGGATGGAGACGTTGCGCACGCCATCCTGTTTGGCGCGTGAGACAAGCATGGCGTTGGCAGGGGCGGTGGTCTCAAATCCAACGGCGAAGAAAACCACCTGCTTGTCGGGATTCGCGCGCGCGATTTTCAGACAGTCGAGCGGCGAATAGACGACGCGAATGTCTCCGCCTTCTGACTTGATGGTGAACAGGTCGCCCTCCGAGCCTGGGACGCGCAGCATGTCTCCGAATGAACAGAAAATGACGTCAGGCCGCCGCGCGATGGCGTGCGCCTTATCGATCATTTCCAGCGGGGTGACGCAGACTGGACAGCCGGGACCGTGGACCAGCTCGATGCCTCGGGGCAGGAGATAGTCGACGCCATTCTTCACGATGGAGTGGGTCTGGCCGCCGCAGACCTCCATGATCACCCAAGGCTTGGTCTGGATGCTCCGAATTTCGTCAACGATTCTGGAGGCAATTTTTCCGTCGCGATATTCGTCGAGATATTTCACTCGCTTCCTCCCTGTCCGAATGTGCCCGGTTCCACAACTTCCGGCACGTCCAGTTCTGTTAGCTGATCCAGTTCCAGCAGCGCCTGATAGGTGCGCCGCGCCTCCTCCTCGTTCACCCGGCTGATGGCAAAGCCAACGTGGACCAGAACATAGTCGCCGGTTTGCGTTTCAGGAACGTATTCCAGGCAAGCTTCGCGGGTAACTCCGCCAAACTGCACGCGGCCCATTAGCATTCCGCCCTTCGCGAACGTCTCCGTTACTCTGCCCGGAATCGCAAGACACATGGTTCAGCCCTCCAGCCGCAACTGTTCATTGGCGATGACCGCCTGTCCGAGCGAGATTCCTCCGTCGTTTGGAGGAACCTGCCCATGAAGAAACACCTCGAAACCTTCGCGGCGAAGAAGCTCGACCGACCGCTTCAGCAGGACCATGTTCTGGAAAACTCCGCCGCTGAGACAGACCCGGTTCAGACCCTCGATCCGCCGGAGCCGCAGGCATACCTCTGTGATCACCACCGCCACGGTGTTGTGGAAGCAAGCGGATATGTGGTTTCCGGATTTCTCCCTTGCGATATCCCGCGCGATTCCCTCGATCGTGGGTCGCATGTCAATCCGCATCGGCTCCGCGTCTTCCACCAGGAACTCATAGCGATCTTCGATTCCCGGTGTCGCTGCGTTTTCCAGCGCGATCGCGGCCTGCCCCTCGAAGCTCACCCGGTCTCCCAATCCCAGCATTGCCGCCACAGCGTCAAACAGGCGTCCGCACGACGAAGTCTCTGGTGCGTGGATGCGGCGGGCGACCATTGTGTTGACCAGCGTCATTTCATGTTGTGGAATCTGTTTCCCAAAAAGGGCCGGCGATGCATCGCCAAAAGTGTCTCGCAGATAACTCAGGGCCATTCGCCAGGGCTGGCGCACCGCCGCATCGCCGCCGGGCAGCGGGACATATCGCAAATGCGCGCGGCGCTCGAATCCGGCAAGGTTGGCGACGAGAATTTCACCACCCCAGATTTTGCCGTCGGTGCCGTATCCGGTGCCATCGAGGGCGACGCCGATCACCTTGCCGCGCAGATGATTCTCCGCCATGCAGCTCGCGACGTGCGCGTGATGGTGCTGAACGCCGATTTTGCGTTCTAGCGGCAAGCGAAGGGCGAAACGGGTACTCAGGTAGGTGGGATGGAGATCGTAAGCCACAGCGCGCGGCTCCACGCGAAGCAGCTTCCTTAAGTTCGCTAGCGTTTCCTCAAAGAAGCATTGCGTTTCATAATTCTCAAAGTCGCCGATGTGCTGGCTCAGAACCGCGTATCGATCTTTGGTGAGGCAGAAGGTGTTCTTCAGCTCCGCGCCACAAGCCAGCAATTCCCGCAGCGGCATCCCCAAATCCACCGGCTGAGGAACGTATCCGCGTGAGCGCCGCAATACAAGCTCGCGGCCCTCGAAGGTGCGGGTCACGGAATCGTCCGCCCGCATGTAAATGTCGCGGTTGTGAAAGAGAAACCAGTCCGCAACGGCTCCCAGCCTGTCGCGCGCTTCCGCGTTCGAGGTCACGATCGGCTCTTCGCTGATATTGCCGCTCGTCATAACGAGGGCCGGAAATTCGGGCGGCTGCTCCTGGGACTCGCCAAACAGAAGAAAATGCAGCGGGGTATACGGCAGCATCACGCCGATGGAGTCGTTGCCGGGGGCGATATCGCGAGAAAGGTTTGAGCCGGAACGCCGCCGCAAAATCACGATAGGTCTGCGCGGGCTTTCGAGCGCCGCGCGATCAGCTTCCGTCACAACGCAAAATGACTCAACAGCGGCGAGGTCGCGGGCCATCACTGCGAAAGGCTTGTCGCTGCGGCGCTTGCGCTGGCGTAGCAGCCGGACCGCCGCATCATTTGTGGCATCGCAGGCGAGCAGGAATCCGCCCAAACCCTTCACCGCCACGAGCGCGCCAGTGCGCAGACGCTCCCGGACTTCCTTCAAAGTCGTGAGCGAATCGCCCTTAGCCGCGAAATAATCGGCGGCCTGCGGCAAAAGACCGCCGCTCGGCGTCAGCACGATGCTCGGCCCGCAGGTTGAACAGGCGTTGGGCTGGGCGTGGAAACGGCGATCCGTCGGGTCTTCGTATTCCGCACGACAGGGGTCGCACATCTCAAAAGGCGCCATGGTGGTCTTCGGCCGGTCGTATGGGATGTCCTGCACGATGGTGTAGCGCGGGCCGCAGTTGGTGCAGTTGGTGAAGGGATATCCGTACCGCCGGTTTGCGGGATCGCTGAAGTCGCGTCTGCAATCCTCGCAAGTCGCCACATCGGTTGAGACCAGCGCGAATTCCTGGTCTCCCGCCACGCTCTGGCGAATAACAAAGCCGCCTTCTTCCTGCGCGGGAAGCTCTTCCAGCGAAATATCCGTGATCCGCGCGAGTGGTGGCGGATGACTTCGCACCCTGTCGAGAAATTGCTCGACCTCGCGCTCCGGCCCCTCAACCTCGATGGTTACGCCGGAAGAAGAATTGAGAACATATCCCGACAGCCCCAGTGAACGCGCCAGGTTGTAAACAAAGGGACGGAACCCCACTCCCTGCACGACGCCCCTGATGAATATCTTCCTGCGGATCGCCGGCAGATAGGGCATCGTCGCCATGGGTCTTTTTCCCCGCGCCTGATTGACCGAGCAGCATAGCACCGGCCACCCGGCACAGACAAAGGTCCCTGTTGATGACGTGAAACTCAGATGCTGCCGGCGCTTTCAGGCGTTGATTCGATGCGATCAATACCGCGCCATTTATAAACTGCCAGCGCCATAATCCAGCTTGCGGCGAACAGTGAAAGCACCACGTAACCGAGTACTCCAAAATGATTGTTTATACCATTGATGAAGCTCCAGAAGCTGCCCTGAAGGTGAAGCCGCCCGGCGACAAGTCCCAACGTCTCCACCGCGCCTACCACGAGGGCCACGGCCACGGAAACTGACGTGATAACGATGTTGTAGTAAAGCTTGCGAATCGGCTTCACAAAGGCCCATCCGTAGGCGCCCAGCATGAGTACATTGTCCGTCGTATCGATCAGCGACATGCCGGCTGCGAACAGTGCAGGGAAAACCAGTACCGAAACCAGAGGCAGCCCGCGCGAAACCTCCGCCGCGGACAGGCTGAGCACTCCGATTTCGGTGGCTGTATCGAATCCCAGGCCGAAGAGAATACCAAGCGGATACATGTGCCAACTGCTTCGAATCATCCCAAAAGCCGGGCGGAACAGGCGGGCGAGGAAGCCGCGATTATTCAGCAGCGGGTCCAGGTCTTCCTCGCTGGAGCGCTCGCCACGCCGCACGCGCACGAAAACACGCCATATCGATCTGAGGATCACCAGATTGACGCCCGCTATGGCGAACAGGAACAGCGCGGAGACCAGGGTGCCAATCAAACCTCCAATTTCTCTCGCCGCGCTTATGTGTTGCTGTAGCGCGAGCGCTGCTCCGGAAATGGCAATCGACCCAAGCACCACTATGGTCGAGTGGCCCAGTGAAAACAGCAATCCCGCGGCGACCGGACGCTTGCCCTCGTGCATCAGCTTGCGGGTCACATTATCAATCGCCGCGATATGGTCGGCGTCCACCGCATGACGAAGGCCGAAACTGTACGCCAGAAATGCCGTCCCCAACAGAACCGGGTGCCTGTGGAACGCGGCCAGGGCCCAGCCCCACGCCGCCAGGTTCAGCATCACCAACAGGCCATAGATCTGGATGACTCGCGCTCGCGTCGATCGCTTCTCGCTTGACGAGACTCCGGCATAATTGGGCATCGGGATTTTAGGATGCGGGTGCGAGGACCCCCGTGCATACTGCTTCAGAAATTCAAAGTCATGCGGGAATTGAAGAATCGCCCCATTCAAACTAAAATAAAAGGATTGCAGGAAAGGTCCCAAACGAGTCATGCCTAAAGCAGGAATTCACCCTAACTACAACGAGATTCGCGTTGTCTGCGCATGCGGCAACAGCTTCACCACCCGCTCCACGCACCGGGGCGACATCCACGTCGAAATCTGCTCGAGCTGCCACCCCTTCTTCACCGGCAAACAAAAGCTGGTGGACACGGCGGGCCGCGTCGAGCGCTTCCGCCGCAAATACGCCAAAGCGGAGCCAGCCGCAAAGTAATCGCGGACTACGGAAAGGTCGAAAGCCTCCGCCGAAAGCGGGGGCTTTTAATTGTAAGAAACAGAGCAAAGAAACTTCCACGCGACCAGCAGGAGCGGCCACGGGAAGCAATCGTTCTGCAGCGAGCACCATGAAGAAGAATTGGGACAACCCGGTTGAGCACGTGATGCCGACGAGCGCGCGGGTGCCCGCTTCTGTCTCGATTGGAGGCATTCAGGTTGCGCCCGCGACGATGCTCGCGCCCATGGCCGGAGTCACTGACACAGTCTTTCGCCGCTTCATCCGCAACGCCAGCCTGTTCAGCCGCGAATCGGACTCCGCGGACGTAGATGCCACCATCACGAATCAGCAGTCCGGCTGCGGGCTGATTATGACGGAGTTCACCTCCGCCGACGGCCTCTCGCGCATGAGGGAATCGAAGCGCAAGCGCTATCTCACGTTTTACGACGACGAGCATCCAATTGCGGCCCAGCTTTTTGGGTCGAATCCGGAGACGCTGGCCGACGCCGCTCGCATCGTGCAAGACACCGGTTTCGACATGGTGGACCTGAACCTGGGCTGCCCCGCCAAGCGCGTCGTTGCCTGCAACGGAGGCAGCGGCCTGCTGCGCGACCTGCCGCTTATCGGCACAATTTTTGAGGCCGTTCGCAGTGCAGTCACAATTCCCTTCACTGTAAAAATTCGCCTTGGATGGAACGACAACCACATCATCTGCGTCGAGCTGGCGCGGCTGGCGCAGGAGAGCGGACTCGCCGCCGTGTCGGTCCATGCGCGCACCCGCGAACAAGGCTATACAGGCCAGGCCCGCTGGGAGTGGATTGCCGCTGTGAAGGATGCCGTAACGATTCCGGTGATCGGCAACGGAGACGTGCGCACGCCCGAAGATGCCGCGGCGCTCATTGCCGAAACTAATTGCGACGGCGTGATGATTGGCCGCGCCGCTCCGGCGAATCCGTGGATCTTTCGCCAGATCGCGCAGTACACCGCAACGGGCCGTTACGACCAGCCGACGGAGCAGGACCGCTATCGGATGGTCCGCATGTATTTTGAAATGCTGCTGGCCGAGTCGGACGCCAACGGCAAAGAAATTCAGGGCAAGATGAAGCAGTTCGCCTCGTGGTTCACTCACGGAGTTGCGGGCGGCGCGGCCCTTCGCAAGTCGATCTACGAAGCGAAGACCGGAGAAACCATCCTGAGCGCCGTTGAGCAGTTCTTCGAAGAGAAATCTCAGCCATTCGCGGCGTGTGGTGAACATCCCGCTGCAGTTGCGTTAGCCGGAAATTAGCGATTGCGGCGGAGAGCGAAAATTATAGCTCCGCGAAAAATTTCGCAGTAACATAGAAGTATGGCTAGAGGTTGGGAGAGTAAAGCAGTAGAAGAACAGGTCGCAGAGAAACAATCCGCTCTGATGAATCCTGATGAAGTACTCCGGATAGCGCACCGGCAGAAGGCAAAGCAGACGCGCGCACGTCAAGGGCTGGAACTGCAGCGTGAGCGGATCCTGAGCGAGCGAACCTCAAATCCGAACCGCCGAGCGGCGCTCGAAGCTGCCCTGGCCGACATTGAGAATCGGCTCAAGGCATATTCCTGAGATCAGGAATTCAGGACCGGTTGAACAGCAGCGAGTTCGCCTGATCGATTGAAGTTATCAACACCCGCGCGATGTTCACGTGCGCCGGTCGAGTTGCAGCCCACACCACCGCATCCGCCACATCTTCAGCAACAAGCGGCGTAAGCCCTTGGTATACCTTCGCGGCGCGCTCCTGGTCGCCATGAAATCTCACCTTGCTGAAGTCGGTCTCCACCATTCCCGGATCAATCGAAGTCACGCGAATGGGGGTCCCCAGCAAATCCTGACGAAGTCCGTCGTTGATGGCGCGCTCGGCGTGCTTGGTTGCGCAGTAGACCGCGCCCTTGGGATAGGTGAGTTCTCCCGCTGTCGATCCAAGATTGATGACGTGCCCACGGCCGCGCTCCACCATGCCCGAAACCACCGCCCGCGTGACGTAGAGCAGGCCCTTCACGTTGGTGTCTATCATTTCTTCCCAGTCCGGCAAGCTGCCCTCGTAGAGCTTGTCCAGCCCGCGGCTCAGGCCGGCGTTGTTCACCAGCACATCGATGGCGCGCCACTCCTGCGGAAGTCCCGCCACGGCCGCCTCCACTGCCGCGTTGTCGCGAACGTCCAGCTTGATCGCGTGGACGGCAGCCGCCCCGGACTCCATCAGCTTGCCGCGCGTGGCCTCCAGCCGTTCCAGACGACGAGCCGCCAGCAGCAGCCGCGCGCCCTCGCGCGCAAAAGCAAAGGCGCAAGCCTCGCCAATGCCCGCGCTCGCGCCCGTAACAAAAACAACCGCATTCTTCAATTCAGTTTTCATGGAACCATCGTAAGTCACTCGGCTCGCCATGTGCTGGCGCGCGTTAGCTGGTAGTAGGTTCCGGGCCAGTCTTCCTCTTTTTTACCCTTATCGATGGCGTGGTCCAGAGTGGCCTTAAACAAGTCCGCGAGCGGAGTCTTGACCTTGAACTCCCGCGCGGCCTCCTGAAATAGCCGAGTGTCCTTTTCGCCAAGCGCGACGGGACCTCCGGGCGGCTGCGGCGGATTGAGCATAATCTTCGAGTAGGAAGCGTAAAACGGAGACTGGAAAGCCGCCTCGTTGATGGTCTCCAGGAACACTTTCGGCTCGATCCCCAGCGCCTCGCACAGGATCGCGCCCTCGGAAAGCGATGCGATCATGGCCATCATGAGAAAGTTGCCGCTGAGCTTCACTCCATGGGCCGCCGCGGGACTTTCAGACACCACCATCACTTTGCGGCTGAAGGTCTCCAGTAGCGGACGCACCTTCGCTACCGCATCCGCCGGGCCGCCGACGGCGATGGCCAGCCTGCCTTCTGCGGCGACGGTGGGACGTCCGAAAACCGGGGCCGCGACGAACGTCAGCCTCTCCGTGCGATGCGCGATGGTCATGCGCTCCGAGCATGCCACGCCAAGGGTGCTGAGGTTGACGTGAATTGCGCCGGGCGTCATCGCCTTCAGCGCGCCTCCGCCAAACAGAATTTCCTCCAGAGCCGCATCATCAAAGACAACGCTGAAGATAACTTCCGCTCCATTTACAGCTTCGGCAGGCGAAACAGCCACACGCGCTCCGCGTTTGGTCAGCGGCTCGGCGCGCCCGGGCGTTCTGTTCCACACGGTAAGCTCGTGTCCAGCATTCAGCAGACGCTCCGCGATCGGCACGCCCATCTTTCCCAGTCCCAAAACAGCAACTCGCATTCGTAACTCCTTCTATTTCTTAGAATGACCCAAACCTCAGGCGCAGCGCAAAAAGAGAAGGGCCCTCGGACAAATGATTCCTATATTCCCGCTCATTCCTTGATAAAGTAATCGGGAATGGACGACGAGCAGCACGCAACCCCGGAGCAACAGCTACGCGATCTTCGCGCCCATGTGGCGCGGATTGAAGCCGCTCTGCGCGAGCGCGGAATTGCGGTTGCGCCGGTGCCCATCGCAGCCGCGCAAGCTCCGCCGCACGTCGTCGAAGGCGCAGAACAGGCCCAGCCTTCCGCACCGCCGCCGCTCCCGGCCAACCCCGGTGTGCCAGCGGGCTACAGCGTTCATCAACCCGCGACTCCCGACCGCTCGCTCGAATCCCGCATTGGCTCGCAGTGGTTCAACCGCATCGGAATCCTCGCTGTGCTGATTGGCATGGCCTGGTTCCTCAAGCTCGCCATCGATAATCACTGGATCGGTCCCACGGGCCGCGTGCTGATCGGGATCATCGCCGGGGCCGCCCTCATCGCATGGTCAGAACGCTTCCGCGCGCGGGGATATGCGGGCTTCTCCTACTCACTCAAGGCAATTGGCACCGGAGTTCTCTACCTGTCGTTGTGGGCGTCCTATTCGCTTTTTCATCTGGTTCCCGCACCCGTGGCTTTTATCGCGATGGTGCTGATCACAGCCGTGAATGGATTCATGGCATGGACACAGGAATCTCAACTGCTCGCACTTTATGCGCTGGTCGGCGGATATCTCACGCCGCTGCTGCTCTCATCCGGTGAAAACCACCAGGTCGCGCTGTTCACGTATCTGTTCGTGCTGAATGTGGCCACCCTCGCGCTTGCAGTGCTACGTCCATGGTCGAGTCTGCTGGCAGTGGCCTTTGCCGGAAGCCTCTTCTATTTCGCACTCTGGTCTTTCAGTTATTATTCAGTGGACCAGTTCGCCTCCACCACTTTTTTTCTCGCCCTCTATTTCCTTTTGTTCGCGTTCGCACCACGCCTGGTGCACCCGACGGACGCTCGCGAACCCAATATTTTTGCGCTTCACGTACTTCCCTTCGCGAACGCCGCCCTCAGCTTTCTCGGCTTCTATATTCTTTTGGACAGTCCGGCCGGTGACGGATCGCAAAGCTGGGCCGCCGTTCTGTTTGCCGCGTTCTATTTTTTCCTGATGAGACTGCCGTCTCACCTGACCCGTGACAGTCAAGGCGATGTCCAGTTGCGGCTGAGGGCCTATGACCTACTCATCGCTATCGCGTTTCTGGCTGTTGCGCTGGAACGCGCCATCCACCATTACTGGTGGCATGTGCAATACGCTGGGAACCCCGCGCTGTTTCACAACATCGGCGTATATGCGCAGTTCACCTATTCGGCGTGCTTCATGCTGTTCGGGGCCGCGCTGCTCGTGATCGGAATCGCCCGCCGTGTGCCGTTTCTGCGCTGGCAGGCGCTGGTGGTGCTCGCCATTACTATTGCGAAGGTTTTCCTGGTGGATATCAGTCAATTGAACGAAGGCTATCGAGTCATCAGCTTTCTAGGACTCGGCGCTTTGCTGCTTGGGATCAGCTTCGTGTATCAGCGAGACTGGCTGAACCTGCGGCAGCAGGCGAAATAGAAGCGGCCGCCCCAACAATCCCGGGCACGCGCCAAGACTAAACCCTACCGCATTGTCGTCTCAACCTCGTTCAACCAGCCGGGAGGCTTCAAAATCTCCCGCGGACGCGAGCCGTCCGCTGGGCCGACGATTCCATCGCGCTCCATCAGGTCGATGAGGTGTGCGGCGCGGCCGTAGCCGATCCGAAGCCGCCGCTGCAACAGCGAAGTGGAGGCCTTGCCAAATTCCAGCACCAGCCGCACGGCATCCTGGAAAAGCTCGTCGTTCTCGTCTTCGCCGTCGGCGCCCGTCTCCGCATCGCGGCCTGCCGCATCCTTCGGAGGCTCCAGAAAGCCCTGCACGTACTCGGCCTCGCCCTGCTTCTTCCAGAACTCAACTACCTTCGATATTTCCTCTTCCGTAACAAACGGAGCATGGACGCGCTGCAAGCGCGAAGTTCCGGGCGGCAGAAAGAGCATATCGCCGCGACCCAGCAGCGATTCCGCGCCGTTCGAGTCGAGAATCGTCCGCGAATCCACCTTTGTCGCCAGCCGGAAAGACATCCGAGTGGGCACGTTGGCCTTGATGAGACCGGTGATTACGTCCACCGAGGGCCGCTGCGTCGCGAGAATCAGATGAATGCCCACGGCGCGCGCCATCTGCGCGAGGCGCGTAATGGCTTCTTCCACATTGGCCTTGTCCAGCATCATCAGGTCCGCAAGCTCGTCGATGATGATGATGATGTAGGGCAGCGGCTCCTCGTCGGGCGCGTCCTCAAACAGGCTCTTGGTGCCGCCATCGAACAACTTGTTGTACTGGTCGATGTTGCGCACGCTGCGCGAGGCCAGCAGCTTCAGCCGCCGCTCCATTTCGCGCACCGCGTTGCGCAGCGCGTTGGCTGCCAACTTGGGCTCCGTAATGATGGGCGTAAAGAGGTGCGGGATGCCTTCGTACATCCCCAGCTCCACGCGCTTCGGGTCCACCAGAATCATGCGTACCTGCGCCGGAGTGGCCTTGAACAGCACCGACATAATCATGGCGTTGATGGCCACCGACTTGCCCGAGCCTGTCGAACCAGCGATCAGCACGTGCGGCATGGTCGCCAGGTCCGCCGTCACGATTGAGCCGTTGATGTCCTTGCCCATGGCCAGCGTGAGGCGGCTTTTTGAGCTGCGGAAGTTCTCCGCCTCAATCACATCGCGCAGCCAGATGGTCTCGCGGTTCTTGTTCGGGACCTGCATCCCCACGGTGCTTTTGCCCGCCATGCGCTCGATCAGGATGCTTTCGGCGCGCATCGCGAGGCACAGGTCTTCGGCAAGCCCGGTGACGCGGCTGTACTTCACTCCAGCCTCGGGGCGAAACTCAAACGTCGTCACCACCGGCCCTGGATTGATCCGCACCACCTGCCCGCCCACATCGAACTCGGCGCACTTCTCCACCAGCACCTGGGCCTCGTTGCGAAGCTCGTCCTCGCGCACGACCTGCGCCTCATCGCTGCGATGCAGCAGCGTGCTGGCGGGCAGGCGGAAACCATTCAACGACTTTGGCGTGAC
>JAICYR010000005.1 GCA_025934135.1 Acidobacteriaceae bacterium
AGATCACCTGCCCGTCAGTCCACGGCCCTGTCGAAGTCGGCGCGCTCTTCAGCAGTATCTTCCGCGAAAAGCCGTCCGGCTCAAACATCACCGCGAGCCACTTGTGCAACTCCGGATGATACACAATCGACAATTCCGGGCTGCCCTTCTTCATTACTTCCCGCGCGCTCGCCGGATCAAAACCCTTCTTCCACTTCCCATCACGCGTCAGATATTCCAGATTCCCCTTCGGATCGTTCAACCCATTCAGCGGAATCCGCGACGCAAGCAGCGGCCTCGTTCCCGTTTCGTACAGCGCGAAGATTTCCGCATTGCCGCCTGTCACTGCTGAGGTAGCCGAGGGATAGGCCTTCGCTTCATCGGCAACCAGCGGGAAGTACTTGACCTCCCACTTCAGCGGATCCGGCCCAAGGTTGGACAAGCGCGCCAGGTCTGTTCCGCACGTTGCGAACGCCATCGCCGCGCTCTCTGCAGGCGCGGGTCGAACACACAGCAGCGTGATCCACACATCGGAACCCGCCCGAAAGCCACCCATCGCCCAGTAATAAGTGCCCGGTCGCTGCTCATGGAAGAACGACTCCGGCTGCCCCGTAGCATCGCGGCGAATGAAGTAGTTGACCTTCCACTTACCCGCCTCGCAGGTCGAAATCCCCAGGCTGCTGTGGACCATCACCGGAATCTCGCCATGAACCACGCGCTGTTTGCCGTAAAGGGTATCGCCGAAAATCCAGAGGTCGCGTCCATCCTTCAGCGGAATCGAATAGCCCACGTCCGCGCCCTGCCAGCCATTTGTAATACCGGCCTCCAGCGGAAAATTCGGCGTGCAGGAAGCATCGCGCCCGGTCGCCGCCCACGCGCCGCTACATGAAAAAGCGACGAAAATTGCCAGCGCCAGCCAGGCCCTGATTGGGCCGCGATGAAGATTTTGATTCCGCATGATGATCGCCACCTCTTGATAGATAAAAGTCCGTATCGGCCAGAAACAAAACTTCAGCCGGATTGTTTTGCCACTCGACAATCATAACCGGATTGAAAGAGCCGAAGCTCCAGCCCCTCGAACATTCCCACAGGCGCAGCCAAATAAACTAGAAACAATGCCTTGCGAACTCAAGATGCGTAGCCCCTTCGCCATCAGCCTTGCGGGCTATGGTTCCTGCGCGCTAGCGGGAACCTGCTGGGGCACCGGCTTCTACTTCGGCAAAATCGCGCTCACAGAGCTCAACGTAGGCCACATGGTCCTTTACCGCTTCCTCTTCGCGTGCCTCGGACTTCTGCCCATGGTCCGCCTTCCACGCTTCAGCCGCAAAGACTGGCTCCTGCTGCTGATTGCCGCGTTCCTCGGCATCCCGGTCCAGTTCATGGTCCAGTTTTATGGCCTCTCCTTTACCACCGTGAGCCATGCCGCCCTCATGGTCGGAACCATGCCCGTGATCCTCGCCGTCGGAGCCAGCATTTTCACCCATGAACGGCTCGACCGCAAAGGGTGGCTTGCCCTTATCGGCTCCACCATCGGCGTCACGCTCATCACACTCGGAGGCGCCCGTCAGAGCGCCGCCCACGGCCCCTCGCTGGCCGGCGACCTCCTCGTCGTCCTCTCGCTCATCATTGCGTTGGCGTGGATCCTGATCAGCCGCGACCTGATGCACCGCAACTCGCCTCTGGCCGTCACCACCTGGACCATCCTTCCGGGCACCGCCATGCTCGCGCTTTGGGTCTTCCTGATGGACGGGCCGCCGCCCGTCCACGGCATCACCAATCAGGTCTGGATCGCCTGCGCCGCCGGAGGCCTGCTCTGCACCTCCGCCGCAATGTTCCTATGGAACTGGGGCATTCACCACGTTCCCGCCTCGCGCGCCGGAGTGTTCCTCAACATCGAGCCTGCCCTCGGCTCCATCCTCGGCGTGGAGTTATTGGGAGACAAACTCGGACCTGACGCCTGGCTTGGAGGCGCCCTCATCCTCGCCGCCGCCATCGTCCTCACTACCACCGGCAAATCGCAACCGAAATGATTCTGGAATAAACATGAACCTGCACCTGCGCCACCTTGTTTCCCTACTCCGGCAATATCTCGAAAAAAATTTCTGCAAGTCCTTGACGCGAGGTATATTCTTTCCGCCATGCCTCGGAAAGTAAGCTTTTTCTCCGCCTTTTCTATCGGTTGTGTCGCCCCTGCGCTCGCCGTCGTCGCCTTGCTGCCGTTGCCGGCTCGCGCCCAGGTTCAGCCGCCGCTACAAAAGCCGCCCCTCGCCGCGGTGCACCCTGTATCCGACAACTACTACGGCCAGACCGTCGTGGACCCCTACCGCTGGCTAGAAAACCTCAAATCGCCGGAAGTCAAAAGCTGGATGCATGCCCAAGCCGGCTACACGCGCAGCGTCTTTGACAGCATGCCCGGCCGCAAAGCCTTCGCCGCCGAAATGGAGCGCTACATCAACGCGCCGGACGTAACTATTTCCGACGTTCAGATCGCTGGCCCCTACATCTTCTACCGCATGCGCCGCCGCTCCGACAATCAGGCCAACCTCTACGTTCGCAATGCCTCTGGGGGCTCCGGACGTCTGCTGCTTGACGTCGAAGCCCTCAGCAAGCCCGGCCACCACATCTCCCTCGATCATTACAGCCCCAGCTACGACGGCAAATACGTCGTCGTCGGGCTTTCCGCCGGGGGCTCCGAGTTGCAGACCGCACACATCCTGGAGACGGCCACCCGCCGGGAGCTGCCTGAGCAACTCCCCCGCTACGAGGGCGGCAACTTTTCGCCCAACAACAAAACTTTCTACTATCTGCAACTCCAGAAGCTTGCGCCCAACGAGTCGCCGCTCGACAAGTTCCGCCGCCCAATGGAGTATAGCCACGTCCTCGGCACGCCCGTAGCCGACGACAAAGTGGTGCTTGGCGAAGGAATCTCGCCGGACATCGCCGTCGCCGATTATCAGTTTCCCATGGCCGTTCCCGTTCCCGGCTCAAGATACGCGCTCGCCATCGTGGTACCCGGTGTTGGGACTTTTCGTGACGTCTATATCGGAGACCCGAGCGCCCTCGTAACCCATAAGGGCTGGCGTAAAGTTGCCGACCTCAAGGATAAAGTGACGGACTTCGCTCTCCAGGGCAACAACCTCTACCTCGTCAGCTTCGACGGAACCATGAACGGCAAGCTCCTCCGCGTCAACGCTGCTAACCCCGACCTCAGCAAGGCCCAGGTCGTCGTTCCTGCCAGCAATCTTGTCTTCAGTGGAGGATTCATCGGCAGCGATGTAGTCCACCAGGCGTCCGACGCTCTCTACCTTCGAGTCATCCAGAAGGGTCAGGGCCGTGTCCTCCGCGTACCCTACGGCCCCAACGCAAAGTTCACCATGCTCACCCAACCCGGCGACCTCCAAGTGGACAGCGTTTCCACCGCGCAAAATGTTTCCGGCGCCCTGCTGCGCCTCGAGTCCTGGACCCAGCCCGGCGACTACTATCGCTACAACTCCGCAACCAGCACCTCCGTCGCCACCGGCATTCAGCCGCCCAACCAAATCGATCCCAACAACCTCGACGTGCGCGAAGTCGAGGCTCGCGCCGCTGACGGCACCATGATTCCGCTGTCAATCCTTTACAAGAAGGGTCTCGTCCTCAACGGACGCAATCCAACCATGCTCATCGGCTACGGGGCCTACGGGGACGCGATGATGCCTGGCTATCCGCGCCGCGAGATGGCCTGGATGGAGCGCGGAGGCATCCTGGCTGTCGCCCACGTACGCGGCGGAGGCGAGCTCGGGGACGCCTGGCATCTGGCTGGCTATAAAGCCACCAAGCCCAATACCTGGAATGACTTTATCGCCACCGCCGAGTACCTCATCAGTCACAACTACACCAACCCGGCTCACCTCGGCATCTGGAGCGGGAGTGCCGGCGGCATCCTTATCGGCCGCGCCATCACTACGCGCCCCGACCTCTTCGCCGCTGCGCTCGACACGGTCCCCTGCTCCGACGTGGTCCGCCAGGAAACCGGAGCCAACGGGCCCGCCAATATTCCCGAATTTGGCTCCATCAAAACAGAAGCAGGGTTCAAAGCTCTCTACGCCATGAGCGCCTATTATCACGTGGAACCCGGAGTGAAATATCCCGCCGTCCTCGTCACCGCCGGAGCCAACGACCCTCGCGTCGATCCCTGGCAGGGAGCCAAAATGGCCGCTCGTCTCGAAGCCGACACCGCCAGCGGTCACCCCGTTCTCTTCCGCGTCAACTACGATGCGGGCCACGGACTTACTGACACCGTCCACCAGCAGGTTTCAGATTGGACCGACTACTTCACTTTCCTCTACTGGAACTTCGGCGACGCAAACTTTCAACCCGCCGCCCTCCAGGCACACCACGGTTCGGCAACCACAACCCACGCCGCGCAATAGACCGCGCGAGATTCGTGAGAACGACAGGGTTGAAAGCAGCAAAAAGCGCGAGGGGAGCATTCCCCCTCGCGCGCCGGAGTCTTCCTCAACATCGAGCCTGCCCTCGGCTCCATCCTCGGCGTCGAGCTATTGGGAGACAAACTCGGCCCTGACGCCTGGTTTGGTGGCGCGCTTATTCTCGCAGCCGCCATCGCCCTCACCACCACGGGCAAAGTCGAACCGGAAATGGTTTTGGAGTGAAGCAGACCGACTTCAGCGCACCGTCAGCGGAATATTAAGCGTGCCCAGCCGATAGCTGCTCATATCCCACACGCCCAGCCGCAGCCGGTAGTCTCCCGGCTTCAGCGCAAGCGTTAGCCCAAACTGAATGCCGGCCTTGGCCACCTGCCGATACTGCTCCGGGGTAAAGTCCAGCTTCAGCACGGTCGAGGTTTGCCGAGGCTTCTCCGGCTGCTTTGCGTCCTCATGCAAGGTCGCCAGCACCACCAGCAGCCTGCCATGACGAATCCCCGCCGCATCCGTCGTGAAGTGAACTTCCTCAGGCTTGATCGTTGTCTTGATTACGAAATATGGATTCTGCTTGTCCGGCGGAACCACCTCGCTCGTCAGCCGCAGCATGGTCGCTTCCGGAGCAGCCGGCTGAAGCGCCAAATTCAGCTCCTTCGCCGGGTTAGCCTCCACTGCATTTTCCGGCGTTGCATAATAGCCGCGCCGGTAACTCAGCGAATATCCATGCGCCGCAAGATTAATCTTGATCTTCCTGTACGCCCCATTCCATTTGCTGTTCTGTGGAATATATGCCAGCGTGTAGTAATTCGACCCGTCCTCGAAGCCCTTCCGCAGCGCATCCGCAAAGTCATTGGTTCCGTAGTAAGCCTCTCCGCCCGTGGTGTCGGCCAGGCTGTTCATCATGTCATGCAGGCTCGCGCGCTGCTGGAACAGTTGCTCCTGGCTGGTCATGCCGCGCGCCTCCGGTCCCATGCCGCTGGCGTCCACCCCGGTCAGCAGAATGGGATACACCGCGATCTGCGCATCGGCCAGGCTTTGGTTCGCCTCGGCAATGTCCTGCGTGTTCATGACACCGGGAATCGGCGCCGACTTCAATGCATTACTTCCTGTAATGGAAGCGGCCAGTTCGTGAATCTCCAGAGTCGGACCGCCGTACAGCGGAAACCGGTCGGCCAGCCAATACAGATTTTTCCGCCCCGGATAGCCGCTCACCGCCGCCGCTATTTCTCTGAGCGCCTCCTGTGTGATGTCAATCGCACGCTGCATTTCGTCACCGGCTTCCAGAAGTTGCCCGTCCGCAGCGGCGCTTGCACCCGAAGGGCTGCGTCCGATGGCGGCCTGAAATGCCGACACAAAATCGCTGCTTCGCTGACGGCTCCCAGTCGTCGGCGCGGTCGAGGATGCCAGTTGCATCGCTTTGGCCGCTGCAACCAGGCGATCGGTGCTGCCGGTAAAGTTCTGGAGAATGTGCAGCCGCGTGTTCAGAACAAACAACGCTGTCTGGTGCCCCGGCGGCAGCGCCTCGAGGAAATGGATCATCTGCTTCCGCGCATAAGGCTGGTCCTGCGAAGCCGTGTTGCAGAAATCGAACAGGACGATGTTCACCGAGTTCGACACCAGCCCCACATTCGAGAACTCGGTCTCGCTCGGCGGTGTCTCCGCCACGCTGGAGAAGTCGTGCGTGTGATCCGCAAAATAGGAGATGGTCTGCGGCTTGCCGTTCTCCCGCACGCCGAAGTCTTTCTCCGAAAGTCCGCGTACCAGCCGCCCCGCCGCGTCCCTCACCACCACGTCAACGTAAACAATGCGGCTGGTCACATGCAGGGTATCCGGCGCTGACTGCTGCGACAGCGCAACCACCGGACTCATCAGCACCGCAAGCGCAACGCTAATTCGGAAAGCGATCATGATTTTGGACCGCCAATAATGTGTGGATAACGAGACAGCTAAGAATAGCCCCCTAACGCTTGCAAGAACAGAGCTTCAGAAACGCCGGGATGGCCAGTCCTCAGCCGAATCTTGCCCGGCCCACGCCTCTTCGGAAGTCCGCTCCGCTCATCTGTATCGTGACGCACATCTCGGCCAGGCGCGAGCGCATGCGTTCGCCAATGCGGTCGCCGAGCGTCTCATCCCTCACCGCATTGCGCGGCCCCGTCGCAACGCCGCCCGGAGGAGCATCCGCGTAGTTCGTCGTAATGATGGTGGTCCGCCGGTCGTTGTAGCGTGTGTTCAGAATGTGCGCCACCGTGTCCCACACCCATTCGGTCGGCTTCGCCGCGCCTAGCTCGTCCAGCACCAGCACCTCGGCCTCAAACACCGGACGCAAAATCTCCAGCTCCGTCGTCGCCACCTGCGGGTTGTACGAATGCTGAATCTGCTTCAGTAACTCGCGATAGTCGCAGAAAAGCCCCCGCACGCCCTTCTCCACAACCAGCGAGTGCAGGATGCCAACCGCAAGATGCGTCTTGCCTACGCCGATTGATCCCGTCAGCAGAAGCCCGCGCCCTTCCGTCGTCACCGGATAGCCATCCACAAATTGCCGAGCGATCAGGCGCGCCGCTACCAGCGATGGATCAGTCCCAAAATCTGTGTGATAGCTCTCAAACATGCAGTGCTGGTAACGCTTTGGTATCCGCGCCCGCTCCAGCAGCGAGTCTATCCGCACCTGTTGACGGCAGTCGCAGGCCTCAGCGGCAAACCGCCCATCGGCGCGCCTCGCCACCACCATCCCCATCCCATCGCACTTTGCACAAACGGCCATCATTCCCAAGCCAAGTATCGCAGATCACCGAATCCTACTCAGCGTAGGAAAACACGACCGTTCTGTGCAGCACTCATCCCAATCTCTATTCCCTATTTACCCACGTTTTTATCCAGAAACTTCGCCATCACTCCTAGCGCCTCCCGCGCTTCGGGCAGTTCCACGTGATACCAGAAGGCATGCGGAAGCCCATCAAACACCACCATCGGAGCCTCGACTCCCGACTCGTAAAAGTGCCGTTGCAGATTCGCCGTCCCGCTTAACAACATGTCTCGCGTAGCCGTCACAAAAAGCGTCGGCGGAAACCCATGCACATCCGCGAACAGCGGAGACAGCACCGGATCGCGCGGATTCGTCTTGCCCACATAATCCGCGTCGTGTGTCGCGCCCGCCGTCGGCACATCCAGGTGCCCTGATAGACCGTTCAGCGCATACATGGCCCGCGAGTCGCCCTCCCGGCTGAAGTCTCCCAGCCCGGAGAACACACCCAGCGCCGCCGGCAGGGGTAGCCCAAGCTGCTTCAGCCGCACCGCCACTTCCGCCGTCAGAATCGCACCCGCCGATGTTCCATACAGCCCAATATGGTTGGCCGGATATGTCTTCAACAACTCTTTATAGACGGCCACCGTGTCATCCACATCCGCAGGGAACGGATGCTCCGGGGCAAGCCGGTACAGCACCGATATGACCTTCGTCTTCGTGAGGTTCGCAATCGGAATGCTCTCCACCAGCGATCCCGAATCCGAATTGAACCCGCCGCCGTGAACGTTCAGCATCACGCGGTCGCGGTTCGCCGCCGGGGTGTCCAGCGGAGTGACAATCCGTACCGGCACGCCCGCAATCCTGGACATCGACATGTTGACCGGATACACCGCCCGCATGGCCGCGCCGGCCCGCTTCTGCCAGGCGTCCGTTCTGCCGCGGCGCTGCGCCAAAGTCTCTGGTACGGCCGCATCAGACACCTGCTGCCCAACCCACGCCTTCGCCTCCGGACTCAGGCTCTCCGGAACTGGAACGACCCGCGTCACATGCGCCGTCCCTTGCGCGTCGATCACGCTCGTGTCCTTCCGCGGGCCCGTCCGCGTTCTCGTCTGCTGCGCGAATCCCATCGACGAACCAGCCACAGCCAGCGCCAGCACATATGCAATCAGCTTCATCCTTTTCTCCTCAGAGACTTCCATCCGAGACTACCTGAGCCTGACGCGGCCCATCCACAACAACTCGCTCCAGACCTATCGCCAGTCCCCCATTGACCACTTGCCCGCCCGCCCGGTAAACTTATCTGGTTCGGCGATTCTGTTTTTCGCCCCAGGGCATACCCCGCTCACTCCGCAAGTTGAGTTCGAGCGCGACCGCCCGGGCGAGCATGTTTCGGCCCAGCCAGAGAAAGTTTTAGGCGTCTGCCCGGCAGGCGCTCGGAGGAATTATGTACGCGGTCATCCGCACCGGTGGAAAGCAGTATCGCGTCGCACCCGGCGACGTAGTGAAGATTGAAAAGGCGGCAGCCGACGAAAATGGCTCGCTCGAATTCAGCGACGTGCTCTCGTTCTCGGGCGAAGCCGGCTCCCTGGGCCGCGCGTCCGGCGCGAAGGTCGTCGGAACTGTGGTCGGCGTGGGCCGTGGCGACAAAATCCTGGTCTTCCACCTCAAGAGGAAGAAGCAGTACAAGAAGCTGCAAGGACATCGCCAGAGCTTTACCGCAGTCCGCATCGACTCGATTCAGGTGGACGGCAATACTTACAGCGCCCAGTAGCGACTGAGATAAGGATTCAGGAAAATGGCACACAAAAAAGGATTAGGAAGCTCGAAAAACGGCCGCGACTCCAACGCGCAGCGGCTCGGGGTCAAGGCGTTCGGAGGCCAACTGGTCACTGGCGGCTCCATCATCGTCCGGCAGCGCGGGACACCGCTCAAGGCCGGCCCGAACGTGGGACGCGGCAGCGACGACACACTCTTCGCCAAGGTCGATGGACGGGTCAAGTTCCGCGACCGTGGACGCCTCGGCCGCTTTGTCGGCATAGAGCCTGTCTCCGCCAGCTAAGCAATTCCACCTATTATAGAAAGGCGCGGCCTCAAGCCGCGCCTTTTCTCTTCCCAGTTGGAACGCTTACTTGCGGAGCATCTCGGGATGTTCGCCGAAGCGGTAGACCAGGCCCACGGAGATGGTGAACTGCTCGTGCAGCCCGGCCCCTCCGAAGTCCGTCAGCGTGGCGTCCGGTGAAATGCGGAAGACCAGCCGTGGCGAGCGGTTCAGGTCAATCGAACCTCCAATGGCACTGGCAAAGGTCATCTGGTTATTGAAGAAGCCCACGTTCGCCGGCGGCACGGGGTTGTTGTTCTGATCCTGAAGCGCGCGATCGAAGTAGCCGTAGGCCCCGCCAACCAGCGCGTGGAACAGTATGGAACCGTGAATGTTGCTGGGACCGCGATACTCCGGCCCGACCAGAAACATGTGTTCGCTCACAAACGGGCCTTCAATGCCATAGGGATTTGGAGCCACGCCGCTGGTTCCGTAATACCCGCGGCCATTGGCCGCCAGCGCCCATCGCGGAGTGAAGAAGCGCGCCGCCTGCAGATCGAATCCGCCGAGATTGGCGCCCTGAATCAGGTTCGGCCCGGCGTTGAAGTGAGAGTAAGCGAGGCCGCCATAAACTTCCCAACGCCAGTCATAACGGACGTTGGCCAGTGTGTTATTGGGCGCGACCGTGGGCTGCGTGTACTGCGCCCGGGCCACAGGAATCATGCAACAGAGCAGCGCAAACGCCGCTCCCACAGAAAACAGACTCTTCCGCACTTCCAGACGAACCTCCAAAATGTCCCGTAATCTTCCACGATACATGGAGCGCGCGGATTCTGTCTTGCGCGACTGGTGACGTCCGGCATTCTTCAAATGCCACGCCCAGACTGGACTGCGCGCGCCGCGTCGTAGGTGGTGGCGGTCTGATCGAAAACGGCTTCGGTATGCGAATTTGTCATGGTCCGTGGTTCTGTTGATGCTATCAAGTCCAAATGATTGCGCGATTTAGCTGAGGCGGGCAAATGGCTCTTGAGTCGCAAAATCGGGCCTACCGGGAGAGATGTGCGAGCATCCCACTGATTAAGGCCGCGTTAAGTGACCTTTCACGTTCAGCACGTCCTATCGCCCCTTGAAGGAGTACTGGAATGAAACGCATTGCCGTAGCTTTTGGGCTCAGCCTGTTCTTCATGATGCCATCGTGGCTGATGGCGCAGGGATACCACAGAAACCACGGGGAAATTGGCGTCTACGCCGACTACTTGCACTTCGCTCCCGGCAACTATGACAACAACTTTGTAGGCGTCGGCGGACGGGTGGCGTTCAATGTACATCCAAACATCGCCCTTGAGGCGGAAATGAATTACGACTTCGCGCGCAATTTCACCACGCCGTTTAATAACGGAGTCACCACCGCGTTTGTGAAGACCAAGGTGCGTCCCCTGACCGGGCTGTTCGGGCCTAAATTCCAGATCGGCACATCCAGCGCTTTTCGCGCATTTCTGGAAGGCAAGGTCGGGTTTATTGACTTCAGCACCAGCAACAATGCCCAGCAGGTTACGGGAGGCACCTTCACCGCCGCCATCGGTGGCATCGGCGGAGGCGGCACGCATTTGGCGGTCTTCCCTGGTGGGGGCATTGAGGGCTTCTGGGGACCAATAGGTCTGCGGCTGGACGTGGGTGATGAAATCTACATGGCTGACGGAGTCAACAACAACCTGAGAGTCACGTTCGGTCCGACCATCCGGTTCTGACCTATCTGCTTCGCGTGCGTGGCCGCACCACGAAAAAGGTCGCGCACGCGCTTATTTGAAGACCGGCAGGGTGGTGGCCAGAGACGGGATCGAACCGCCGACGCCGGCCTTTTCAGGGCCGCGCTCTACCACTGAGCTATCTGGCCTCGGAGTGAATTTCCAAGGAATTTGGAAGGAAAGCGCCGTGTTTGCGTCAACGGCGACTCGTCTCAGTATAGCAAAAGAAAATCGCGCGTTCCGAGTTGTGACCGCAGGCGAAATCGAGTCGCGCGCGCCGCCGGTTTCAGCGGAATGCTCCGCTGGTAATAGGTCTCTTCGCCATTCCCCGATCCATCGCTTCATTGGCCAGGCGGTCGGCTTCGCGATTCTTGTTTCGCAGCACATGCTGGATTTGGAAGAAATTCAGTCCCTCGATGCGGCGCTTTGCCTCCTCGTAGAGCGGGCGCAGGTCGGGGCTTTTGACCTTGTACTGCCCCTTGATCTGCTTGACCATCAACTCGGAGTCGGAGACGACGCGCAGGCGCGGATGGTCGTAACGAAGGGCGAATTCGAGGGCGGCGAGCAGCCCGGAGTATTCGGCGAAATTGTTGGTGCGAATGCCGAGGAATTCGCTCAATTCGGCCAGCTTGCGCCCGCGCTCGTCTTCAATGTAGACGCCGAATCCGGAAGGGCCGGGATTGCCGCGCGCTCCTCCGTCACAAAACGCTGTGATGGTATTGAGGGCGGCCGGTTGGACAGGCGGATCGGCGGGCCAGAGCAGGGTGGCTTGCGGCGGCTTGGTTCTTGGGGGCATGGGATGAGTTTACCCAAGCAGCAAAGAAGAATGTGTTGAAATCAGGTGCGGCCAATCGGGCGCACGTATCAAAGTCATCAGCGTCATCAGCGTGGACGGCCCGGCGAACAGGAATCCGCCCACGCTCGACAGCAACAATTTCCCCAATGGCTGGGTTAATTACTATAGAAGTGATCTGTGGAGCGCGGTGGCGTATTTTATCTCGATGCGCCAACCAACAACTTGCCGCCCATTGCTCCTGTCGAGGAGCGGCTGCGGAGGAGATCCTCCTGGCGCGGGAAGTGATGATTCCACGCAGAATGTTTGTTTTTTTGGTTTGAGGCTAACTATTTTTTGAAAGCCGCGTCTGCACTTGTAAGGACTGGTCTGCCTCGATTTAAGCGTGCCGGTCCGAAGGAGAGTTTCTGAATGCCCATTGACGCACTGCGTATTTCTCCCCCCGCGTCGACCCAGTCCAGCGCTGGGCGTTGCCGGATTCAATCTTCGCGAATGGATTCAGAGGCCCGCGCGCTTGAAAACGACCTGATTCGCGAAGCCCAGCAGGGTTCGCGCACAGCCTTTGACGCTCTGGTGCGTCAATATGATCAGGCGGTCCTGCGGCTGGCCCTGCACCTGACCGGTTCCGAACAGGACGCCGAAGACATTCATCAGGAGGCGTTTCTCAAGGCTTACCGGTATCTGGCGAATTTCCGGTTCGAGTGCTCGTTCTACACGTGGATATACCGGATCGTGACCAACCTGTGCCTGGACCTGCTGCGTAGAAGGAAATCGCGTCGTGAGGACCAGGCGGTACTGATTGATTCGAGCGGCGAGGAGATGGATCTGCTGAATAACGTCTCGGACGAGCGGGCCAGCGCTAACCCCGACCGCGAGCTGAACCGGAAGTTTTTGGGCGAGCGGATCCTGTCGGCGTTGGACCAACTGACTCCGCGGGAACGGATGGTTTTCGAGTTGAAGCACTACCAGGGTCTGCGTCTGCGCACGATTGGCGAAATGCTGAACACCACGGAAGAGACAGCCAAAAACACGTTGTTCCGCGCGACCAGGAAGCTGCGGGCGAATTTGGCCCAGGTGAGATAAAGACCAGAGGCCGGCGTTCAGCGATCAGGAAGAAATGAAAGAAGAGCCTTGGAGAATCGAGGCCGGGACAGGTTCGGAAATTTTTAGGCTTGTGAGCAAAGGAATCAACCATGAAATGCGAGTTGGCGCAGGAAAAGATTGCTCTGGCGGCGTGGGGCGAGCTTCCCGAAGACCAGCGGGCGCAACTCGAGCAGCACCTTGCCGAGTGCGTGACTTGCAGCAGTGAAATGGAAGCGGTTGAGGCGCTGACCAAGGCCATGTCTTTGCTTCCGGTCGAGGAACCCTCGGCCAATTTGATGGCGCGCACGCGCCTCAAGCTGGAAGCAGCCCTGGACGCGCTTCCGCGAGAGAATTGGCTGGTGCGGCTCACGCAAAGCTTTTCGCTCGGGATGGCCCGGCTGCGGTCCGCTCCGCTGGCCGCTTCGATTCTGCTGATATTGGGAATTTTGGCCGGAGGCTATGGCGGCTATCGCGCGGGACTGCATGTTCACGACACGGCGCAGACGGCGCTGATTTTGCAGGCCGCGCAGCAGCATGACACCAATGCCAAAATCGCCAGCGTCAGCAGCATTGTCCAGGTGCCGAACTCCAAGACTGTGGTCGTCAATTACAACCGGCTGGTTCCGGACTCGATTCAGGGATCGCCGGATGATCCCCAGATTCGCCAGCTTCTTCTGCTGGGCGCGCGCAACCGCGTCAATCCGAGTGTTCGGGACAACTCCGTCGGGCTGCTGGCGGAAGAGTGCCGCACGGGACGGCAATGCAACGATGGCCCAGTCCGCAACGCGCTGATGGTGGCCATGCTCTACGACAAGAGTCCGACGGTGAGGATGAAGGCGCTGGATGGTCTGCAATCCTACGTGGAAAATGACCTGAGCGTGCGCGACGCTGTGTTGGAGGCGCTGATGAACGACTCCGACGCGCAGATTCGCGCGCAAGCCATCGGGTTTTTGACGCCGGTTGAGGCCGACTCCAGCGTGCGCGAGGTACTGCACACCGTCGCCATGCAGGACGATAATCCCCACATCCGCGATGTGTCGCAGCAGGTGCTGGCCGCCGCGCCGCAGATGCAGTAGGACTGGCCGTCCAGGCAAACGCGCCTTCGGCGCATGCTATCTGAGCCAGCCAAGTTTTACGCGAATACCAAGCATTGCGGGCGTGAGATCGGGAAGGTCTTCCCGTTCTCGGCGAGGCGGCCTGTTTTTGCGTCGCGCGCGAAGACGGCGATGGTGTCTCCCACCTGATTCGCAACCAGCAGATATTTTTCCGAAGGATCGAGCGCGAGATCGCGCGGAACCGCGCCTCCGCTGCCGGTGCGGGCCAGAAACGTGAGCTTGCCCGTCCCCGGATCGACGGCAAAGCTGTCGATGCAATCGAGGCCGCGATTGGCGGCGTAGGCATAAAGTCCGTCGCGGGTAATCACAATGTCGCAGCCGGTGGAAGTCGGCCCGTTGTAGTTCTCAGGAATCAGACTGAGCTTCTGGACTAGTTCGAGTGCGCCATTACTCGCGTGCCAGCGCAGCACCTGAACGCTGGAGTCCAGCTCATCGACGCAATAGGCGAACTTGTCGTTGGGGTGGAAGCGTAGCGCGCGCGGGCCGGATGCGGGAGCGGACTTCCACAGCGACGGATCGTTGGGCGTGAGCTTCGCGGTTGCTGCATCGAGCTTGTAAATGTGGATGCAGTCGAGGCCGAGGTCATTCACGTAGAGATAGCGATTATCCGGCGAAGGAGTGACGCGGTGCGCATGCGGAGCTTCTTGCCGGTCGGCCACCGGTCCATGACCCTGATACTGGAAGTGCGAAACGATCT
Organism: Acidobacteriaceae bacterium; assembly: GCA_025934135.1. GTDB lineage: Bacteria > Acidobacteriota > Terriglobia > Terriglobales > Acidobacteriaceae > Silvibacterium. Next base: position 14,615 of record JAICYR010000005.1, read on the forward strand.
CGCTCAGGCGGCCTGAATCTTCTATGCGAAACGACGACGCGCTGCCGCCATTGTAGTTGGCGCAGAAAACCGAGCGCCCGGTGTGGTCGGTCGAGACATAGCAGGTGCCGGTGCCTTCAGCGACGACCGCGTTCAGCGGAGTCAGCTTGGCTCCATTGACCGCGAAGGCCGTGACTCCGCCACTTTTCTTCCCATGAAATTCTTCCGTCTCGTTGGCGGCATAGAGATGCTTTTTGTCCGGAGCGAGCACAAGGAAAGTGGGCATCTCGACTTCGGCGGCAAGCGCCTGCTCGCTGAGTTCGCCGGTATCCGAGTTCCAGTGGTAGGTGTAAATGCCCTTGCTGGTGCCCGGAGTGGTCTGGGTTCCAACAAACAGCAGATGCTCTTTGCTCATCTTTTCCTTTGCCCAGGCGCGCGCCGCAAATGGCGCAATCGCCATACCCGATACAAACTTCCGCCGGTCGATGATGGTAGCCATGCCAACCATCATCGCCGATCAGTGAGATGCGCGCCAGTGCTGGCCGCTCAGTAATCTCCGCCGTCGCCATAAGAGAGGTTTTCGAACCGCGTGCATTTCGAGAGATAAGCCAGATGCACCGAACCTGTTGGGCCGTTGCGCTGCTTGGCGATAATGATTTCCGCCCTGTTGGCTGTGTCGGGATCGGGCTGGCCGTTTTCATCGCGATTGTAGTAGCTCTCGCGATGGATGAACGCCACCACATCGGCATCCTGTTCAATCGATCCGGATTCGCGCAGGTCTGAGAGCATGGGCTTTTTGTCTCCGCCGCGCTGCTCGGAGGCGCGCGAAAGCTGCGACAGCGCGATGACCGGTACGTTGAGTTCCTTGGCCAATGCCTTCAGTCCGCGCGAGATTGACGACACTTCCTGGGTGCGGTTTTCATAGCGCTTCTGGCCGGTGCCGCCCGTGCTGCCGCTCATCAGTTGCAGGTAATCGATCACGATCAAGTCGAGTCCGCTGCGCATCTGGCGCAGGCGGCGAGCTTTGGCGCGCATCTCCGTCAGCGAAATGCCCGGCGTGTCGTCGATATAAATTTGAGCTTCCACCAGCCGCTCCAGCGCGGAGGTGAGTTTCTCGTGGTCGTCCCGGCCCAGAAAGCCTTTCTGAATTTTCTGTGAATCCACCAGCGCCTCGGATGCCAACATGCGGCGTAGCAGCGACTCCTTGCTCATTTCCAGTGAGAAGACGGCGACGGTCTTGCCTCCGCGCACCGCGGCGTTTTGCGCAATGTTGATGGCCCATGCGGTTTTTCCCATCGAGGGCCGTGCCGCGATAATGACAAGCTCCGAGTTTTGCAAGCCGCTGGTCATTCGATCGAATTCGTCAAAGTGCGTGGCCAGCCCGGTGACTTCGCGCCCCTGCTTATAAAGGTTGTCGATGGAGCCGAAGGAGTCGCGGACGATTTCCGGAATACCGGCGAAGCCATTGGTAATTCCCTTCTCTGTGACCTCGAGCAGGTTGGTCTCGGCGGTGTTCAGGACATCGATGGCCCCCTCGCTCTGGTCAATGGCGCGGGTGATGGAGTCCGAGCATATACGTATGAGCTGCCGCAGCAGCGACTTGTCCTTGACGATGCGGACGTAGTCCTCAACCGAAAGGCGGTGCGGCAGACCTTCGATCAACGAAGCAAGATAGGCGACACCGCCTACCGCCTCGACCTCCTTGCGGCGTGCCAACTCTTCGGTCAGCGTTACGATATCGACGGCGCGGCCCGCATCGATCAGGTCGGCCATTCGGGCGAAGACGCGCTGGTGCGAATCCAGAGCGAAGTCCTCGGCGTGCAGCTTCTCCGCCGCTTCGTTGTAAGCGTGGTTGTCGAGCATGATCGCGCCCAGAATCAGGCGCTCGGATTCGATGGAGGCGGGGAGTCCGCGCTCAAAGGAAATATCCGTTGGAGTGGCCATAGAGTTTAGTTTAGGCTGGAACTCCCGCTTTCAGCCCCTTATGAAAACCCGCCATTTCTGTGCGAAACAGGCCATTGATTCCGCGCCGCATTTATGATGGCTCAAAGAGGTCTTTTAGCCCTTGAAGATACGACGGAACATGATTGCTCCGGCTGCCGCCCTGTTGCTTGTCGCGGCCGCCCTCGTTCCCCCCGCGCTCGCACAGCAGGACAACCAAAACGACTCCCAGGTCGCCGCATTCCAGAAGATCGAAGACCAGTGGAGTACGGCCCTCGTTAACCATGACCAATTCACGCTGGAAACGATTCTGGACGCCAACTTTGTTGATGTTTCATCGACCGGCGAAATCAGCAGCCGCAATCAGATGGTGGCCGCCATGTTTGAGAACGGTGTGCCCCGCGTGCAGACCATTCGGCAGAAGGTGGACAACGTTCGCATCATTGAAGACGTTGCCATCGTGAACGGGACCTATGCGGAGACCACGAAGTTGAACGGCGTCGAACGCGCGGAGCAAGGCGTATTCACCCATATCTATCAGCGTGCCCGCGGCGTATGGAAATGCGTGCAGTCGCAGCGTACCGCGCTTCCGCAGTCGGCCATCGAAGGGAAGAAGTCCCATAAGAAGAGATCCCTGTTCTGATGAGTCGTCCTGTGTGGGCGGAGATTTCCCGCTCGAAGCTGCTCCATAACTTTCGCCTGCTGCGCTCGCTGGCCGGGCCCGCCGAGTTGCTGCCGGTGGTCAAGGGCAACGGATACGGCCACGGCACGGCTGCCTGTTCACGTGCGCTGGCCGCCGATGGCGCTCGGTGGCTCGCTGTGACAAGCGTGGAAGAGGGCGTCACCGCGCGGGCCGCATGTCCGGAAATCGACATTCTCGCGTTGTCCGGAGTATGGCAGGGCGATGCGGACGCGGCGCTGGCGCATCATCTCACTCCTGTTGCGTGGGAACCGGCGCAATTGGATGAGGCGGCGCGACCCGGCAAGCAGATGCCGATTCATCTGGAGATTGACACCGGAATGTCGCGGCAGGGCGTGCAGCCTGAGGCGCTTTCCGCGCTGCTGGATCAACTGCGGGCGACTCCATGGTTGCGGCTTGACGGCGTGTTGACGCATTTCCACTCGCCGGAGATTTTGGACAGCCCGGCAACCGGAGAGCAGTTTGCGCGCTTCGCAACTGCTGTGGACATGATTTTCGCCCGAGGACTGCGGCCCCGCTGGCTCCATGCCGGCAATTCGACTTCCGTGCTGTTTCCGGGACCGGCCGCTCTAGTCAAACTGGCCGGGAAGCATGGCGCCAAGGCCATGCTGCGCCCCGGTCTCTCCTTATATGGATACGCTCCGCGATTCACCGGCGGCGATGGCCCGGATTTTGCAGGCAAGCTCCAGCCGGTGCTGGCTTGGAAGTCGCGGGTGGCCTCGCTCCGCACCATCGAGGCGGGAGAATCCGCCGGATACTGCGCCACTTTCCGCGCAATCCGCCGCACCCGGCTGGCTCTGCTGCCGGTGGGCTATGCCGACGGGCTGAGCCGGTTGCTTTCGGGCCGCGGCACGGTGCTGCTGCGGGGTCGGCGCGCGCCCATCGCGGGCCGAGTCTCGATGGACCTGACCATCGTTGACGTGACCGATATTCCCGGCGTGGAGATTGGCGATGAGGCTGTCCTAATCGGCTCGCAGGGCCCGGAGACCATCACAGCTTATGACCATGCCGACCTTATTGGAACCATCCCATACGAAATTCTGTGCAACATCAGCGCGCGTGTGCCCCGCGTGGAGGTGGATTAACGCGTGACGACAAGACGAGGTTTATACGCGCGCTGGATGTATCGCTGGGAAACGGCGCTGACCACGCGCGACGAAAATCGCGTGGTGCGACCGGTTGAGTGGGGCTTCGACTGCCTTCAGGACTTCATCACCAGCGCGGGTCTCGAAGAAACCCTGGCCAATACCCCAAATGAGGAAGCGGCCATGGTCGCTCTGAACGCGGCGATAGTCGAACGCAGCGACGAGTTCTATGGCTACGAGCGGCCGTCCGACTTTGTCCTGGAGGAGCGCGCTCCGCAGCTTTTCCCCACCAATGTCCGTCCGGAGACGCTGCGCCGTGATGCGGAGCTGAAGCGCAAGGCGGCCGCCGGTCTGCTCAAGCCGGCCCGGTTCCTGCGCTTCACCTCGCCGGTGAGGACCGGCCATCCTGAAAATGACCGCGTAAACGCGCGCTGGTTCCCAGCGCCGGGAGAGCCGAAGCAGGCCATCATCGTGATGCCGCAGTGGAACGCGGACGCGTTCAGCCATAACGTGCTTTGTTCGCTCTTCAATCGCTTTGGCGTTTCCGCCCTGCGGCTCAGCATGCCTTACCACGACGCCCGGCGGCCCGCCGAACTGGAGCGGTCTGACTATGCGGTAAGTTCCAATATCGGCCGCAATATTGCGGCCTGCCGACAGGCGGTGTTGGATATCCGCTGCTGCCTGGACTGGCTGGAGGCGCAGGGATACGAGCAATTTGGGATCCTTGGCACCAGCCTCGGCTCGTGCTACGCCTTCATTGCGAGCGCCCATGACCCACGCATTGAGGTCAACGCCTTTAATCACGCCTCAACGGCCTTTGGCGATGTGGTGTGGACGGGCCAGAGTACGCGGCACATTCGCCAGGCGTTTCAAGACGCGGGGCTCACCCAGGAACGGCTGCGCAAGGCGTTCGCTGCGGTCAGCCCGGTCAGCTACATGCGACGCTTCGCCGCGCTCCCAAAGAAGGTGCTGGTGGTCCACGCGCGCTACGATTTGTCGTTTCTGGAGCAATACTCGCTGGAGGTGTTGCGAAGCTTCAGCGAACTGGGTGTGGACTACATCTCCAAGGTGCTGCCCTGCGGGCACTACACCACCGGCGAGACGCCTTACAAGTTCCTGGACGGCTGGTATCTGGGCTCATTCGTACACTCAGCTTTCCGGCAGCTTCGGGAAGGAGCGGCGGAGTGGCAGGGCTATTCGCAAAAAAATCAAGAACTTCCGTGATCGGTGTGGCATTTCTTCTGGTAGACTAAATCCCGCGTCAGGTCCGAACCGGATTCCAGCAGTTTTTGTGATTGCAAGACTCCGTTTCCTTCCAGCGCAATTCATAATAGGAAACAGCAACACAATGGAACAAGGTACTGTGAAGTGGTTTAACGACGCAAAAGGGTTCGGCTTCATCTCCCGCCAGAATGGGGAAGATGTCTTCGTGCATTACTCTGCCATTTCTTCGAGTGGCTTCAAGAGCTTGCAGGAGGGTCAGGCCGTGCAGTTTAACGTCGTGAAGGGGCCGAAGGGCTGGCAGGCATCGGACGTCCAGCCTCTCTAATGACGCACGCAGTTTAATACGTTACATGGAGATACACCATTTGGGGCGGGCTTAGGCTCGCCTCGAATGCTTTCAGAGGCCAGATGCTTCAGGCCGCGGTCCACGCCGTCTACTCGCTCCCGCCAGACAAGCTTGTCAAGGCCGTCGCGCTGGCCCACGCGCGAACCATCGCCTACTTCGGAGGGACCGCCTGGACGATCTTTGTCCTGTGGCTCCTAGTACGGGTCCGGCTCGGGCCGGCCATACGAGACCTGGCTGCGAAGGCGAGCCGAAAGGCCTGGGCGCAGGGGATGGTCGCCGCACCGATCTGGCTGGTGGTGCTGGTACTTATTGGCCTGCCCGTTTCGCTGTACATGCACACGGTGAACCTGCACTACGGCCTCTCGGTTGAGCCGTGGACAATGTGGTGGGGCGATTTCGGCAAGTCGGCGGCGCTGACTGTGATCTTTGGAACCATCGCGCTATCTGTGCTTTACGCGCTCATCCGGCATTCGACGCGCCGCTGGTGGCTATGGTTCTGGGTGATCTGCCTGCCGGTTGAGGTGGCGGCGGTCTTCCTCGTGCCCATCGTGATTGATCCCATGTTTAACCATTTCTCGCCCTTGGCCAAGACGGATCCAGCTTTGGTTCAACAACTTGAGAAGGTGGCGGCACGCGGAGGGCTGCACATCCCGCCCAGCCGCATGTACGTGATGGACGCCAGCGCCAAAGTTACGGGGCCGAATGCCTATGTGACCGGCTTCGGTGCCTCAAAGCGGATCGTGGTGTGGGACACGACGATTCGGAAAGTACCGCAGGATGAGATACTTGCGATCTATGGACATGAACAGGGGCACTACGTCCTGCACCATATCCAGAAGGGCATGGCCTTCTCGGCGGCCGTCATGCTGGCCTTCTTCTGGTTCGCGTACCTGCTGTTCACCTGGCTGGTAGGCCGGTTCGGCGGCAGGTGGCGCATCCCGTCGGTGGCGGACTGGTCCTCGCTCGGCGCGCTGCTGCTGGTGGTCACGGTGCTGAGCTTCCTGGCCGATCCGGTGGGGAACGCCTTCAGCCGCCACATAGAGCACCAGGCCGATGTCTATGGCGAGGAGGTCATCCACGGCCTTGTTCCCAATCCGCAGGCGACCATGTCCGAGTCGTTCCAGCGGCTCGGGGAACTCTGGCTCGACCTGCCCGATCCCAATGGGTTCGTGGTGTTCTGGACCTACAGCCATCCCCCGACATCGAGCCGGATGAGGTTCGCGGCGGAGTACGATCCGTGGGTGCCGGGTTCGCGGGCGCCGAAGTTAGTGAAATGAACCCGCGTCAAATTTTCCCACTCTCCTTTATTTTGTTTGGCTTAGAGGCTAACCGGAGCTGCAAGTCAGCCTGTATCAATGAGTTGCGGCTAAGTCAGCCTTTTTCAATCAGTTATGAACTCCTTGTGACCCAGCCAAGCCGTTAACCGGGCTTGAACCACTCATGGATAGGAGCGCGTTCCTGTGGTCCGGAATTGGTCGCTTGAAACAAAAAAATTCTGATCCCGTAAACAAAGGACTTAACAAATTTGATCCTGTAAACAAAGGACTTATGAGAGCCTCGTCCTGGAACGGCAAACATAGAGAAATTTTGATTCAAAATCGCAAAATCTAGAAAACAAAGGACGATTTTGCAAAATCTAGAAGACAAAGCACTTAGTTGGGGAGAGAGCTCCCTTGTCCCTAAAATCGAAAAGCGCGGCCGTGTGTGGCTGCGCTCTTTCTTCAATTTCTCTCCTATATCTATTGTACCGAATTGAGAGAAATTAACTGCATGGGATAAGTTACTGAGTCGGGATGAGTTAGTGGAGAATAGGGGTTGACAATCAAAATTCCCAACCGATTTCTTTGCCCTCCCTTTTATGGCTGGACTCCGCTTCCTCGCGGGTAACCAGGGGAACGCCCGGTCAGATTCCAATTCCGGCCAGGAAGAAGATCATGGCGATTACGAGAAGGGAGACCCGCACCCGATGCAGGGAATCCCACTTTCGGAGTTCCCGTTGAGCGCTTTCCGTGAATCCATTCGCGTCCATCCGGACCATGCGGTTGTTGATTGGCACGAGGGACAGCAGAGAAAGCGCGATCGCGGCGCCCCAGAAAACGATGGCGATAGCGAGTAGCCCAAATAGGGCCCCATGCCGATGGCTGATCGTCTCCGAGACAAGCAGCAGCAGGCCCGCGATATACCAGACGGGCATTGCCCTGCCGAGCCGGTGTCCAAAGAGGGGAAAGGCCCTGGCTTGGGCCGCAAGATCGAGCTTCCAAACAACCGGGTTTATGAAAGCCGACACCGCGAGCTCGACGCCGATCAGAAGGCCAATGCACAGGATTGTTGCGATATTCAAAAGGTCCATCATGCGCTCCTGTGACTCAGACGCCGCAGATGCGTATACTGACTCATAATGTCGTACTGACAAAAATGTCAGTAATGGAACAGGATGCAAAAATGCCAGCTTCAAAGAAGGAGATCTCCGCATGTCCGATCGACGCCATGTTGTCCGTGGTTGACGGACGATGGAAAGGGACAATCCTGTGGCGGCTTTCCGAGGGTCCCCTGCGCACGAGCGAATTGCGCCGCAGCATTCCCGGTATTACGGAGAGAATGCTGATCCGGCATCTGCAGGACCTTGTTCGCGATGGAATTCTCGTCCGGCATCAGGAAAACGAGGTGCCCCCCTGCGTGCGGTATTCAATTTCGAAATATGGGTGGACTCTTGTGCCGGTGTTGGAAGCAATTTGTGCGTGGGGTCGTACCCACCTTCAGCGTCTGAATCGAGCTGGCTGAATTTCAGGACTGAAGCACTTAGTTTGGGATCGACTTCTGTGTTCCCCAAAAGCCAAAAGGCGCGAGCCCAACAGCTGCCTACAATTGAATTTCCTTCTATTTCAACGAGTGATTTGGCCCTGTTGGCAGCAGTTGAGATTCGGGGCGGAAGTTCGATGGACGTGGGCGGCTTGCGGCGATCTAAGATTTGACGGAGCCGGCCTCGGAACTTGATGATCTGAACACAATTCCTCGCACTCTCAAGAAGCATAGGAATAGAAAAGGATTCCATGTCCGATCGCTCCGAACTGATCAGCAGGATTCTGCGTACCTGGGACTTCAGTGAAGAAGGCCGCCGATACCTTGGGTGGCTGCTCCAGGCTGAGGCCGAGAAGCTCGACGGCGGCGCTGTCCTTCGGGAGGCGGTCCTCGATGTGATGGAGGACGACCTGCAGCTGATTGAGATGCGACGACAAAAGCAGGAAACCGGTTTGGAGGAATTGCTCTCGTCGCTCCCATCTAAGAAGCGCGAGAAGATTCAAGAAGCAACCAACCGCATCAATGCGTCGCTCCGTCAACAGGCGGAGTCGTGGATGCAGCAGGCGCACTCACTGCGCGAGATTCGGAACGCGCTTAATTGGGATCGGCTGGAGACATTGAAAGTCGTATCTGAGCTGATTGATTTTCAACCCGCCGATGAACTCACTTCAATCCTCAAGGGGCATGAAGTAGCTCAGGAGGTCGCCTCGGCGGTTGCCGCGCTCAGACGCACGCGCACGGAAGAAATCGATATTGAGGCTCGATGGAAAGTCCACTCCTCGGAAAATCCGTGGACGGAGATGGTCGAAAAGATCGCAAATAACCCGGGAGAGAGCTGGTTCGACGATTATCGCGAAAAGCTTGACCGTTATTACGCGCAGGAGACTGTCAAGCGTTTGGACGGCGTGATCGATCGCGCAGCAGCCTTGGCCCCAGTCAAGCTCGCAGTCAAGGATCCCATCGTGAGCCAGTTGTTTCAGGAAGCACACAATGTCTATCTGCATGGATTCGATGCCGCCGCAATCGCGCTTTGCAGGAGCCTGATCGAACACGCTCTTAAGGACAAGCTGTCTCGGGGAGGTCGAGAGGGGCTTGAAGTCCTTATCACTACCGCCTATAACAACAAGCTGCTCGGCAGCGGGCCCATTAAGGATGCGAGAACTGTGCAGAAAGCGGGGAACAAGATCATGCATAACGTAGCCAACCTGCAGCACAGCGCCCAAGCGGTTCTCGATTCCACGCGAAGCGTTCTGAATGAGCTTTACGGAATGGCGGCGACACCACAGGAGACCGATCAGGGGAACTCAGGCGACACCAAGGACAGTCGTAGGCGGGTGTCTATCCAACCAACTCCCTAAAGGTCCGTGATGAATTTCAGTTGGCGCATCATCGCAACTCGTTCATTGAGTGGCGCGGGGCTTTAAAGGTTCTCCCATGATTTGTTGTTCCCCACTCAACCCAAAAACAGGGTTGAGTGGGCCACCCGGCAGGGGGCAACGGCTGCTCAGTGGATTGGGGCGGAAGACTTTTCCCTCAGCGGCTAAAGCCACGCGGAATCTGAGTCGCTCAATGGACGGCCTGAAGGCCGTCCCCTTCAGTTAGGGCAGAAGCGCCAACCCACCCCCTCGCGCAAAACGGCACTACGGCGTCGAGGAGGTTGCGGGAGTGGTGAGCAGTTTGAGCTGGATGATCAGTCCGTGGATTGCAGCGGCGTAGTTTTTTTCCGCGGTGGTTTGGAGGAGCGCTCCGTGGATGGGTCGGGTGAAAGCCCAGAGCAGGAAATGGGATTTGGCGTCGTAGATTTTCAGTTCGATCTGCGGTGAGTAACATTGGGGCATTCCGCTTGAGCAGAGGTTGATGGGCGCAGTGGCACGAACGATGAGAACAAGATCGGCGTCTTCAGGGGATGAAACCAGTTGCCAGTGTCCCCACGCCTTAAGAGCGGCGTAGGTGGAATTGTAGGGCTCGTTCATCGGGTACTGAAATTCTTCTACGGATTTAAGGTCGGCTCCGCCGTTGGCGAGGAAGACCTTGTGCGCGGAGAGGATGGGCGCTGGGATAGGTGCGGATGGAGCTGCTTGTGTAGCGGCGAAGGCCGGGGAAATGAGAACCAGTAAGGCTGCCACGAAATTCATCTTCACGTTTGTGCTCGACTTTCTGGGCGACGGGTCGGGTCGCGCTCGAAGATGCAGATATAGATACTGACGCGGCGGCTTTGAAGGGAGTTTCAAGGGACAGCGGTGAGCGGACGGCGATCAATCCCACCCTTTGCGCAAAAGCGGCGCAAAGGATGGGGCACCCGGATTTTTCTCAGTGTTTGCAGGTGCAGTCGATGCAGTGGTGGGTGGCGCAGGTTCCGCAGATGGCGGTGAGCTGTTTGGCGACGGCTTTGCGCGCGCGGTGGAGACGCACGCTGGCGTTATTCGCAGTCGTGTGCTGCGCGTGGGCGAAGGCTTCAACCGACTCGCCGTGGAGATCGACCTGCTCAATGGCGGCGCGGTACTCCGGCTTGAGGGACTGGACGGCTTCGTTGACGCAGGCGCAGACCTCGGGCTGTATCTCCGGCTCGTAGCCTTCCTTCCATTCGGCGGCCCATGAGTCCATGGCGCGGGAGTCTGAGGCCTGGCGGCGGTAGTGGTCAGTAATGGCATTGCGGAGGATGCGGTAGAACCAGGCGACGGAGCTTTCGGCTTCACGCAACTGCGCGCCGCGCTCGATGGCTTTGAGGTAGGCGGCCTGGAGGATGTCCTCGGCGGCGGGGCCGTCGACGCGGTTGCGCAAAAATTGCAGGAACCGGCTATGCTGCCCGGCAAGGCCGGCGACTGTGTCTTGAGTTGAGGGCGAAGTTTGTGAGGTCATGGTGAAGCGGTCTATCCCACCCTTCGTGTGATAACCACACGAAGGATGGGGCACTCGGATTAGTGCTGTTTCCATGTTATGCGTGCTGGTCGTGTGTCGTTGTGGCGCAGGCGCAGTCGGTGCAGGGGCAGGGCGGCGGGCAAAAGCAGCCTCCTTCTCCACAGTGGCAGGCGCTGGGCGCGCAGGAACAGGTTTGGGTTGGGGCGGTGGCGTCGGTTTTCTGATTCATGGTGGAATCTCCTTTCCTTCTGCATGTGCTGACGCGGGAGGAGGGAGAATCTTACAGTTGGTGGCGGAAATTTTTCAGGCGGCGTCGTCGTTCTCGGCGATGGGGGAAACGGCGAGGACTGGTGAGGCGGTCTGTTTCGGCTCGGGCGGTGCGGGGGGTGGAGGCGGAGAGGCTAGCGAAGGATTTTCGCGCGGGCGGCGGCGCTGGCGTCGGCGACGAATGTAGAGGGCCATGAGGAAGAGCGCGGGCAGGGTGATGATGTCGAGCGTGAGGGCGGCGGGGCCACTGATGTGGAGCAGGTCTCCGGTGACGAGGGCGAGGCCGATGAAGACAAAGAAGAGGTGCCAGCAGAAGACCTCAATGGAGGCCTGACCGAACATGATGAGCGGCTCGTGGGTGATGGCGCGGGCGATGGCTTTGCGAATCCACCAGAAGAGCACGATATAGGCGGCGATGTTGATGACGCGGAGCGAGCCGAGCTGCCACTTGTCCAGCAGGACTCCGAAAGACTGCTGGCCCCAGTGGGGGCCGAACCAGCCGTGGCGGATGCCGAGGAAGATGCCGCAGACGGCGATCGAGACGGGAATGGTCCAGCGGGGGAGACGGCGGAGGGGGAATTCTCCCATAGCGAACTTTGCGCCGAACCAGAGGCCGACGATCCAGACGGTTTGCCAGGCGAAGAGGTCGAAGGCACCATTGGCGGCGATGGGCATATTGAGGTGGGCGACGCGGGAGATCCAGAGATCGACGGCCTGCCGGAGGCCGAACTGCGCGGCCACCCATAGAGCGGCTGATGCCGCGAGGATCCAGTTCCAGCCGATGCGCCGCGCGAGGGAGAGAAGGGGCGGCGTGAGGAACAGGAAAATGATGTACATCGGCAGAATGTCAAACAGCGGCGGGCAATAGATAAGCGCCGCAGACGCGACGGTGGCCCGCACGGGATGCGCGATGAAATACGTGAGCAGGTTGAGGATGGCGACGCGATGCGCGTCGACGGCGATGGCCGCCGCAATGGTAAAAAGCAGGGCGAGCAGGATGAGTTGATAGAAGTAAATCCGGAGCGAGCGCCGCCAGAGCTTGCGCCAGACGGCGGATTCGTCCTGCATGATTTTGCGGTAGTAGATGAGGCCGGTGAGCATGGCGGATAGGCCGACGAACCCCTCGGCGGCAGAAATGAACCCGATGGGCTGATTGGCCCAGTCGCTCAGGACGGTGGGCAGGTGCGCCATCACCATCAGGATGAGAAAAAGACCGCGCAGCGCGTCAAGTTCGGGGCGGCGCTTAGGTTTGGCAGAAGTCATGCTCAAGGGGTTAGACGCCGCGCAGGGAGGGTGGAGTTGGCGCGAGGGCCAGAGGAGTGCGATGCTGGGTAACATGAGTTCGGACTGCATCTTCTGCAAAATCGCGGCGGGAGAGATTCCCGCAAAGAAGCTCTATGAGGACGACCAGGCGGTGGCCATCGCGGACATTGATCCGAGAGCGCCGCTGCATGTGCTGGTGATTCCGAAGCAGCATATTGCGTCGCTGGCAGAGGTGGGCGCGAGCGATAAGGAGAAGCTGCTGGCCGGGCATTTGCTGGGCGTGGCCAACCAGCTTGCACGCGAGCAGGGGCTGAGCAAGGGCTACCGGGTGGTCATCAACATTGGGCCGGACGGCGGGCAGACGGTGGACCATCTTCATGTTCACCTGCTGGGCGGGAGGACGATGCACTGGCCTCCGGGCTAGGACTGGCCGTCCAGGCACACGCGGCTTCGCCGCCTTTCCGAATTCGGCACAAGTGGCCCTCCCGCTGGTCGGGAACTAGGGTGCTTTGGATACGAACGTGTTTCCGTGGATTACGAATCGATGCGGGTTTTCGACGGCCTTGCGGATGCCGATGCGAGGAGTGGCGGTGATTTTTTCGGGGCGGAAGCCGTCGTCCTGAATTTGCAGATCAGAGGCCGGGTCGGTGAGGTCGAGTCCGTTGTGGGTGGCGCGGGTGATGGCGAGGGCCTGGCAGAGGCGTCCAGGGCCTGAGGCGAGCATTTTAGGTTTTGCCGGAGAGAGGCCGCGAAGGCGGGCCATGGTGTCTAACCCGGAGAGTGGTTCCAGTGCGCGGATGAGGACGCATCCGGCCTGGCCCTCCGGTTCGCAGGAGACGTTCACGCAGGAGTGCATTCCGTAGATGAAGTAAACGTAGGCGTGGCCGGGAGGCCCGAAGAGGACGGCGTTGCGGGCGGTCTTTCCGGCGGCGGAGTGGGCCGCAGGATCGTCCTTTCCGAAGTAGGCTTCGACTTCGACAATGCGTCCGGCGAGGCGCTGACCGCGGATGCAACTGACCAGAACTTTTCCGAGAAGTTCGCGGGCGACGGCGTCAGGAGAGCGGGAGAAGAAGCTGCGGGGAAGCAAGGTCATAAGGAATAGCTTAAAAGCGGTCAGCAAAAAGGCGGTCAGCAAGGGAGCGGTCAGCTAGACGCCGGTTGGCGGGGCTTGGGTTGTTGCAATGTCCTTATCAGTCCATTCAGCATCCGGCCAATTTCGGCGCTTTCGGCGAGCAGTCGGCTCAAGTCGCTTCTTGAGATATATCCAACATTCTCCGCCAATTCCAGTTGCGTTTCCAATTCATAAAGTGAGCCTCGCGCCTGGCTCAGAAAAACGGCGAAACTCCGATCACTGAGCCGTCCGTGCCCTTCGGCAATATTGCTCGGAATGGAAACGGCGGCGCGGCAAAGCTGGCTGGTTAGCCCGAACATCTCTCTTTTGGGAAAATCCTGTGTGGCCGAGTAGATATTGCGGGCGAGCTTCATTGAACGCTGCCATACCAGCAGATCCCGGAAATAACGAGTCTTCATCGTGGATCTAGGGGATACGAATTCAGCAGTGTCCCGCAAGAGTACACAAGTACCTAATTCACTAACCGCAGTTTTGCTGACCGTTTCATAGCTGACAAATTTTTAGTTGCCCGCTTCTACTGTTCCTTCAGTGCGGCAAGAACTTCTTCGGCGTGACCCTCGGGCTTGACCTTGGGGAAGATTTTGAGCAGCTTCTGGTCAGGGCCGATGAGGAACGTCGTCCGCTCGATGCCGATGACCTTTTTGCCGTACATATTTTTCTCTTTCAAAACGTCAAACTGTTTGCAGACCTTTTCGTCGACGTCGGCGAGCAGGGGATAGGGGAGGTCGTACTTTTCCCTGAACTTGCGCTGGGCCTTGGGTGTGTCGCGGGAGATGCCGAGGACGACGGCTCCGGCCTGCTGAAGCTTCTTGAAGGTGTCGCGGAAGCCGCAGGCCTCAATGGTGCAGCCCGGCGTATCGGCCTTAGGATAGAAAAAGAGGACCACAGGCTTGCCCGCAAAGTCACTTAGATGAACGGTCTGTTCCTGGTCGTCCTGAAGGGCAAAATCGGCAACTTTCTTATGCAGTTCCATCGGCTTATTCTCCCTCATAAACCCAAACTGGCGCGGCGTTTTCCCTCAATTGCGCGTCATATAGATGCTATGCCACGAGCCGGCAATGCGGCAAAACAGACGATTCTGACCATGGCGGCACTGGCGCTGGCGCTGGCGCCCTCCGCGCGCGCCCAATACGTGGGTAATGTGGACACAAGCAAGAGCAAAGGGCCGACGCTGAGGGCGACGGCAGTGCTGGAATACACGGGAGACCTGGAGAAGCCGACCGCGAGCCGACTGGTGCCGATTGCGGTGTGGGACGGCGAGCGTTACCAGCCCGGCGGCCTGTATATGGCGCAGCCCGTTCCGCTCACCGTGCTGACGGGGACCCAGTATGTGCTGGAGGATGCGGGCACGCCCAAGGGCCTGTTCGATGTGAAGGCGGCGGCTGATGTGAACGGGTCGTGGATTGCGATTGGGAATTACCAGAAGCCGCCCACGCCGAAAGAGGCGAAGCTGAAGGCGTCGCGGCATCCGCCGGTAATTGTGGATGACAGCAAGCCGCACTTCGCTCACGTTCCGACAGGAGATACGAAGGAGGGCGCGACCAGCGCGAAGGCTGAAAACAGCGCTCCGCCGGTCGATCCGGACCGTCCGACGCTGCATCAGCGCAGCGGAGAACAAAGCGGTGGCCAGAATACGGAGGCCACGAACCCCGCGCCGCCGATTGATCCTGACCGGCCTGTTCTGCGCGAACCAGCGAAACCGGCGGCGGGAGCGCAGCAGCAGGCGAGCAACAATGGGGCCCCTGAAACCGTGACCCAGGCCGTCGATCCGAACCGTCCGCATCTGGAATATGGGAAGCCGTCGGAGCAGGAGTCACTCGGCGCGCCTGAGAAGGTGATTGCCACGCTCGCCGGACCGCAGCCGGAGATAGAGCAGATCGCCGCTGTGTCGGATGCGGCAACGCGCCAGCCGCACTCCTATGAGTATTCGTGGAGCAGCCCCGAGGACGAAAAGAAAATGCAGGGCGAGGTGGAAGCCGTTGCCCAGCAGTTGCTGGCCGCGTCGGAGCCGAAGCCGTTCGGGGAGGTAAAGAGAGTAAGCAGCCACCGCCGGAGCAAATCCAGAAAAGCCGCCAAGCCGGCGAAGCCCACCCTGCCCACTCTGGCGGATGAGCAGTTCAAGGCTTACGAACTTTCCTATGGAGGCGGAGCGACGCTGGTCTTCTCTGCCACGGAAGGCCAGGGTGCAGCGGCCCGCTACATCACGCTGATCGCGCAGCCGGACTTCAATGGAACTCCCATTGTGCTGTTTAAGCAGATTACGTCGGAGCGCGATTTGAACATTGTTCCACGCATGAAGCTGATTGATGCGGTGGACACCGATGCCGATAACCGCGCCGAGCTGATCTTCGCGCTGGAGAACAACACGGGGCGGCACTACGCGATTTATCGCGTGGCGGATGGGGCGGCGGAGCAGGTGTTTGCGAGCGGCAGCTAGAAGCGGAGTTGGTAAGGCGGGCGGCGGCCCTCAGGGGCTAAAGCCCATTTCCTTCCGCATCTTTTTCGGCACGGCTGAAGCCGTGCCCTGATACAAAACATTCAAGAAATGCGCATTAAAAAAGGCGTGATGCTCATTCGCTTTTTAGCTTTTCCTCGATGAGTTTTGCAGTGTCTCCCGTGATACCTGCTTCGTCGCCGAACCCCTTCAGCCAATTCACGTCGGGTTCGCGGCGGAACCATGTGAGTTGGCGTTTGGCGTAATTGCGATGTCCCTGCTGGGCGGCGGCGATGGCCGTCTGGAGGGATATTTGTCCGCGCAGCACGGCGCGGGCCTGGCGGTAGCCGAGCGAGTCGAAGGCGCGCGGCGATTCGCCATATTTTTCGATCAGCGCTCGTGTTTCCTCAATTAATCCGTCGGAGATCATTTGCGCGGCGCGGTCGTTGATGCGCTGGTAAAGCGCGTGACGCGGCGGGTCGAGACCGATGCGGAGAATGCGGAATCCGCGCAGCGGCTCGCGGCCTTCTTTCCACGCCTCGGACATGGGGCGGCGTGCGGCGAGCGAGACCTCGATAGCACGGATGAGCTTCGGAATATCGTTGGCATGAATGCGCGCTGCTGAGGCCGGGTCGAGGCGCACGAGGACGCGATGGAGCCAACCGGCGGTGTGGCGCGTGTGGCTGCGCTCCAGCCGAGTACGAATTTCCTGCGAGCGCTGCGGCCCGGCGAACAGGCCTTGCAGAAGCGCGCGCAAATAAAGCCCGGTTCCGCCAGTGACGATGGGCAGGCGGTCACGCGATACGATGTCGCGAATTGCCTGGCGCGCGCGGCGGGCGTAGTCGCCAGCGGTGGAGTGTTCGTCGGGGGAATAAATATCGATGAGGTGATGCGGGACACGTGCCCGCTCCGCGAGCGAGGGTTTGGCAGTGCCGATCTCCATGCCGCGATAGACGGCGACGGAATCGCAGCTTACGATTTCTCCGTTAAACCGTTCGGCTAGCGCGAGCGATAAGGCCGTTTTCCCGCTTGCGGTTGGGCCAAGAAGAACGACCAGCAGCGGGTCTTGTCTCACCAGAACCGCCACCATCCGGGCGGAAAGATGTTATGAAGGTTGGCCCGGAAGAGAGCGACGACCAGAATTGCCGCCGCGATGAGGAGCAGCCCGAATGCCTGCCGCTTGCGCAGATGTTCGCGGGCGTCCATGTAGGGCCTGTTACTCCTGCCCCGGCTGAATGTTGTAGAGGAAGATGAAGCGCAACTCCAGATAGGGGCCCTTGAAGTCCTTGGGCAGCGGTGGATAGCCCGCATAGGTGATGCCCGCCCAGGCCGCCTTGTCCAGGGAAACGTCTCCCGAGGGCAGTTCAAGGTGCATGGAGCCCGGAGCGATGGAGCCGTCGGGCAGAATCTTGAACCGGATTCCGACTTTGCCCTGCTTGTTCAGGGGAGGCCGCGCCGCCTCGGGAATGATGGGATACCACGCCTTCTTGGTGTCGTAGATGACGCGCTGGATATATGGGCCAAAGTCCACACCCATGGTGTCGCTGAGGATGTTGACCGCTCCCTGCTCGCCCGCATGTTCGGAGGGCGCGTTCGCACCCATGTCTCCGCCGTACTGCCCGGAGCGGGCCGCGTTGCGCGCCATCTGCTGAATCTGCTGGCCGGGGGTGCTTGCGCCCGTCCGGAAGTTGGGCTTGGGGGCCTCGGGCGCAGGGGCCTGGACCTGGCTTCGGACGTTGGACGGCAGCGGCTGCGCGGGAGGCTTGGGCTGGGCTTCCGCCTTGGCAGCCTGCCGGGGCTGGTTCTGGGCCTGAGGAGCGGGCTGCTGAGCGAGTTGCGGAGGAGCGGGTCTGGGGGCGGGGCGTCCGGGAGGCTTAGGCTCGACGAGCGGCGGCTTTTTGTTCGGAACAGGATGCGGTGATTCGGCCCGATGGTTCTTATTGGAGATGACGGGGGTCGGCTTCGTGGGCGTGATGGGCTTGATATTGTCGGGGGTCTCCAGATACGTCAACTCTTTAGGGTGCTGACGCAGATAAGCCGCGTTGTCGCGCACGAAGACGCGCTGGTGGAAGATGTACTTTGGGCCATAGAGGATGAACCAGAGCAAAATGAGGTGGACGATGATTGCAATCCAGAACTTTTCGCGCAGGCTTACCCAGTTGCGGTTGCCCTCCAGGTCCTCAATAACCGACAGCAGGTCGTGCGTGTCGTAATTTTCGTAGCGGTTGGCCCCTTTAAGGCGAGGAGGTTCGGGCGGCGCGCCGGGTGGAGGACTGGTTGGGACTTCAGTAGTCGGCATTGAAAAACGCAGTAAACGGCAAAGACTCGGAAGCCCGCAGCCGATATCGTTATTCTCTCACCCTTTGCGGGGTTTCCCTATGCGGAAATGCGCGAGTTCTGCCATTACAATCGACCCAGATGATTCCCGCCGCCATCCTGACCGTGAGCGACTCGTGCTTTGCGGGCGAGCGCGAGGACCTGTCCGGCCCCGCTGTGGCCCGCGTGCTGGAAGCGCATGGGTTCGAGGCCGCCGAGGTAGTTTTGGTTCCGGACGAGAAGGCCGCCATTGAAGAAGCGCTACGGGGCGCGGCGGCACGCGCCCGGCTGGTGGTGACCACCGGCGGCACCGGAATCTCCGCCCGCGACGTGACTCCGGAGGCCACCCGCGCCGTCTGCGAGCGAGTACTCGACGGGGTTTCTGAGCGGATGAGGGCCGCCGGACTGGGGGAAACTCCATTCGCATCGTTGAGCCGCGCGGTGTGTGGGACGCTGGGGCAAACGCTGATTTTGAACCTGCCGGGCAGTCCGCGCGGGGCCGTGACCTCGCTGGAAGCCGTGCTGCCAGTCGTGCGGCACGCGTTGGATCTGCTGGCCGGGAAGACCGCGCACGGGCCTGAATCGCGCGACAGGGGTTCGGCGTGAAGGAGCTGATCCACCTCTACAAAAAATACAGCGCACTTCTCCTGGCCTTCTTCAAACCGCTCGGGTATTGGGGAATCGGCGTGCTGGCGATTGTGGATTCAAGCTCCATCCCCATGCCGATGGACGCCTTTATTGCGTACTACGCCTGGCACGACTCGCACCGGTTTTATCTTTACGTGCTAACCGCCGCGGTTGGATCGGCGATTGGCGGGCTGGTTCCCTACTTCATAGGGCGGGCTGGAGGCGAGCTTTTTTTGCTAAAGCGCATCAATCGGCAGAAATTCGACGCGCTGCGGCACAGATTCGAGCATCAGGAGTTTGCCGCGATCCTGATTCCGTCGATGCTGCCGCCGCCGACTCCGTGGAAGCTGTTCGTCTTTGGCGCAGGTGTTTTCGAGATGCGGGTTTGGAGCTTCATGCTGGCGGTGTTCGTTGGCCGCGTCATTCGCTTTGGAGTGGAGAGCCTGCTGGTGATCCACTACGGCCCGCAGATTCTGCACTCTTTCTCCGCGCACACGCTGGCAGCGAGCATTGTGATCGGTGTCCTGATCGCGCTGGGTGTTGTGTATTACATATTCAGGGTCAGAAGAAAAAAACGGAAGAAGCAAGCCGAACACGCCGAATCAAACTGAGGGTTGCAACCCTGTGCCTTGTGTCCTGAGCCCTGGTCTCTGCATTTCCGCGACCGTGATGAAGCGGGCCCTGTCGCGCCACCGCTCCAGCAGAGCGGCTGTGGCGGCGATGGTACGGGAGCGGTCCACGCCGATGCCGCTGTGGCCGCCGTCGTGCAGCAGCAGGTTCGATCCCCTGCCGCGACGCTGGTTGTGGGCGATGCCACGCTCCATCCTTTGCAGAAGGCCCTCGGCGGGAATTGGTTTCCAATCAAACGCCATGACGTTCCACAGCACTGGAACCAGGCCTAGTTCTCGCGCGATGCGCAGCACGGCGGGTCGACGCGCTCCATAGGGTGGACGGAAGTACCGAACCCGCTCGCTGAGGATGTCTTCGAGCGCGGCATTGGTTGAGGAAAGCTCTTCCCGGATACGGGCCGGCGGCTGGAAGATAAGCCGGGGATGGGTCCAGGTGTGATTGCCGATGGTGTGGCCGGCGTCGTGGATACGACGGACTAAATTCGGACGCTGCCGGGCGAATCGCCCGATGAGAAAGAACGTGGCCTGTGCATTGTGCTGGGCCAGGATGTCGAGGAGGCGCTCGGTGTGGCCGTCGTTGGGGCCGTCGTCGTAGGTAAGGGCGATTTCGCCCGGATCGTCGCCGGCGATCAGTGTTCGCCCAAAGATTTGAGACTGCGGCCACATGCCTGCGTAGAAGTATCCGCCCACGAGAAGGGCTGCCCCGGCGGCGGAAAGTGCAAGCGAACCACGCATAAAGCCAGTGTAATGGGCAAAGCCGGACGAGAGCGGTTCCGCAAGGAACATCCGCCACGCGCGAAACTCGCATCAGTCATTCAGAGATTGATGATGCTTACCGACCTGATACCGTTCGAGCATTTTCCCGGCGATAAGTCACTCGCACGCCGCGCCAGAATCAAGGGGCAGAAGGTGCTCTATTACCTGCTGACCGGATATTGGAACACCGGCGAGCGGCTGCATCCGTTTTTTGTGACGAACAACTACGTGAACCATCTGCGGGTGTATCAGTACATCAGCCAGTTCACCGCGGGTAAGCAGGCGCTGGACGTGGGCTGCGGCGTGGGCTATGGAACCGCGCTGCTGGCCAGAACTGCCGCCCGTGCTGTAGGTATCGACATTTCGCAAAAGGCAGTGAATGAGGCGTTCCGGCTGTATCCGGCGGGAGAATTTCTTCAAATGGATGCCGAGAACATGACGTTTCCCGACCAGAGCTTCGATGTGATTGTGAGCACTGAGAATTTTGAGCATCTGCCGAATCAAGCGAAGCATGTGCAGGAACTGGCGCGGGTGGTGCGTCCCGATGGCTTCTGTTTCGTCGCGACGCCCAACCCGGAGCTTTTCGTCGGGCAGAATAATCCGTTTCATACGAAGGAAAACACCTACTCCGAGCTGAGGGATTTGTTGTCGCGGTGTTTTCGAGAAGTTGAGATTGTGGAGCCTACCCGGGTTCCGACCAGTCCGGCGGGCAAGGCCGCGCATGAAGAGCGGTTCGCGCGAGGCGAGCATGGAACGCTGGTCACGCCGGAGCTGGAGATTTTTGGGCGAAAAGTCGACCAGACGTTTCTCTCCAATACGCACAGCTTCCACTGCTTCGCACGAGGGCCTGTTGCGTGAAGTGCTGAAAACTCCCTGATATTCTGAAGTCTCACCCGAGATTTCTTGATGAGCACTTTGAAAGCAGTTCGCGGCACGAGGGACCTTCTGCCGCCCGAAACCGATCTCTGGAACCGCGTGGAGGCGACGGCGCGGCAGGTCTTTGCCCGCTACAACTTCGGCGAGATCCGCACGCCTGTGTTTGAGGACACGCAGCTTTTCGCGCGCGGCGTGGGCGAAGAGACGGACATCGTCTCGAAGGAGATGTACACGTGGGAGGACCGCGAGCGGTTCGATGCTCGTGCGATGAGGGAGGCGTGGCTCTCCCGAGACCCAAACTTCTTTAACTCACGGACAAACGTGAGAACGACGGAATCAACAATCGATCTGATAGTCCAGCGTCCGGGAGTCCTTTTTGAAAAGCCGGTCAAAGTCGTTGAACTCGTGAATTTCAGGCCGACCATTCGGCAGCAGGACATCGACGATCTCAGGAAAATTGTCCACCGGTATTCACCCGAAGATCCTGCTGCTCAGAAGATCGGATTCTTGGTTGTTCCTTCACAACGAAACGCCGACTTGGCCACCAAGGAACACACGAGCAAGGACAAGGTCGTTGTCGTGCCGATTTCAGGGAAATTCTTCCAGTCCTCGCAGTCGCTGACGCTGCGGCCTGAGAATACGGCCGGGGTGGTCCGTGCCTACATTGAGTACAAGTTGGGCGAGAGCGGGCTGCTGCAAAAGCTCTTCTACATTGGGCCGCAGTTCCGGCGGGAGCGTCCGCAGAAGGGCCGCTATCGGCAGTTCTGGCAGATTGGGGCCGAGGTGATCGGGCCGCCCAGCGCAGGGTCGGAGTCTCCGGTGCGCGATGCCGAAGTGCTGGAGATGCTGGCGACTTTTCTCGATGAGTTGGGGATCACCGGCTGGACGCTGGTGCTGAATTCCGTCGGCTCGGCGAATGATCGGCCACGCTACATTGCCGCGCTGCGCGAGGCGCTGAAGGACAAAGCTCCGAAGATGTGTGCCGACTGCCAGCGGCGCGCGGAGACAAATCCGCTACGTGTGCTCGACTGCAAGGTTCCGGAGGACCAGCCGATTATCGAAACGCTGCCCCGAATCGCGGATTATCTGGATGAGGATTCGCGCGCGCATTTTGCCACGGTGCTGGCGGCGCTCGATGCCTGCGGTGTGAAGTATGAGGTGAATCCCCGGCTGGTGCGCGGGTTGGATTACTACACGCGAACGGCGTTTGAGTTTACGCACGGCGGATTGGGCGCGCAGAACGCTCTGCTCGGCGGCGGTCGCTATGATGGGCTGTCAGAAGCGATTGGCGGGCCGAAGGCTCCGGGGATTGGGTTCGCGATTGGGCTGGACCGGCTGATTCTCACGCTTCAGGCGCAGGAGCAACAAGCGGTCACGCTGGCTGATGCGTACATTGCTCCGCTGGGCGAAGCGCAGAATTCGGCAGCTCTGGAGTTGGCGCGCGAACTGCGCCGGGCCGGGTTGCGGATTGAATTGGGCGACGGCAGTTTCCGGCTGAAAAAGTCTTTCGAGACCGGCGACAAGCTGGCGCGGAAGATTGTGCTGCTGGGCGAGGATGAGCTTCGCTCCGGTATTCTTACGGTGAAGGATTTCGCTTCAGGCGAGCAGACGAAAGTGCCGCGCGAGGAGTTGGCGAGTCATCTACGCTGATCGATTACTTCTTTGATTTTTCTGCATAGGCTTGCATCCACTCTTGCAAGAGCCGGTTCGCCTCTTCCTTTGAAACATCGTCGGGCCAACACCCTTTGAATGCCGCGATAAAAGTGTCGGTGCGCTGTCGAAGCAATTCCCATTGCGGATCGACCAGAACTTCGGCTGGATTCAACAATTGCGGTGTAGCTGAGCAGAACCTGGTGAATTCATCTTGAAATTGATGGATTGCGATTTCCTGAACCGGCGTGAAGGTGCTTGCAAACGCTTCGACAAAACCGTCCAGAACATAATCATCAACTGTGTTAATCAATTCGTCGGGATGCTCCCAAAGATTCCAAGTACCCGCCCGCCAGCGATCTTCCTGCATTTGTTTGTTAGCGATGGCCTCGGCGGCCTCCAATAGATTAGAAATCCAGCGCTGCGGGGTCATCGGCGAGCTATTCGAGACAGCCATGACATTCATGAATAGCACAAGCCATTTTTGTCTGCAAAGATTCAGTACACTGGAACAAAGATCTTGATCTCATTAGGAATGAATCATTGCTGGACCTTTTAGGCACACTTACACGCACTCATACTTGTGGCGAGCTTCGCGCCGCTGACGCTGGAAAATCGGTCGTGCTGCTTGGCTGGGTCAACCGCCGCCGCGACCACGGCAACCTCATTTTTCTTGACCTGCGCGACCGCTACGGCATTACGCAGATCGTGCTGGACAAGGAAGTGGGCGAGGCCGCTCATGCCAAGGCCGAGCACTCGCGGCCTGAGTATGTAGTCGCCGCCGTGGGCAAGGTGCGGTTGCGCGACAAGGATGTGATCAATCCCAAGATGCCCACGGGCGAAGTCGAAATTGTCGCCAGTGAGCTGCGCATTTTGAATGACGCGAAGGTTCCGCCGTTTTCGCCTTCGGAAGAGGCCATTGGCAACGAGGAAGTGCGGCTGAAGTATCGCTACATTGACCTGCGCCGGCCGGAGATGCAGCGCAACTTCGAGGTGCGGCATAAGGTTGCGCTGGCGGTGCGTGAGTATTTGTCGGGCGAGGGATTCTTTGAGATTGAAACGCCGTTTATGACGCGCTCCACACCCGAGGGCGCGCGCGATTATCTGGTGCCCAGCCGCGTGCATCCCGGCGAGTTTTACGCGCTGCCGCAGTCGCCGCAATTGTTCAAACAGATACTCATGATCTCCGGTATGGACCGCTACTTCCAGATCGCGCGCTGCTTCCGCGACGAGGACCTGCGGGCCGACCGCCAGCCCGAGTTCACGCAGATCGACCTGGAGATGACCTTTCCGCAGCAGGAGACGATTTTCGGAGTGGTGGAAGGTTTTATGGCTGCGGCGTTCAAGGCAGTGGGAATCGACCTGCCTGTGCCCTTCCCGAAGATTAGCTACGACGAGGCGATGCGGAACTACGGCATCGATAAGCCCGACCTGCGGCTGCCGGGGCTGGCCGATGTGAAGGCCGCGTTCACGGCGGAGAACCTTGCCGCGCTGGTGATTGATCCGAACCTGCCGGTGGTCGCGCTGCGGATTCCCAAAGTCGGCGAGCTATCTCGCAAGGAGCGCGACGACAACAAGCCGCTCTTCGATCAGCGAAAGGGCGCGAAGTACATTGATGACCTGAAGCGGCTGGAGAAGGGCTTTCCCGAGGCCGCCGCGAAGGTGCGGGAGTTGGCAGGGGCCGAGGCCGACGACCTGCTCATCATTGTTGCGGGAGATGCGGCCACGCACATTCAAGCGTCTGACACGAAAACGCCGGGGCGGCTCTCGGAACGCGAAATCGCGGTTTACTCCGCTGCTGGAAATTTCCGCGTGGAGCTGGCGCGCAAATACGCCGAGCGGCACGGAGCGTTTGCCGTGACGGATGGTGTTGTGACCGATGAGGGCCGGAACACCGGCATTGTGGATGGCTCGAAGGCTTTTCGCCCAATTTGGGTGACGGATTTCCCCATGTTCGAGCATGATCCAGAGACCGGCAAGTGGATGCCGGCGCATCATCCTTTCACTTCTCCGCATGAGGAAGACATGGACCGGCTGGTTTCCGATCCGGCGTCGGTGCGCGCGCGCTACTACGATCTGGCGATGAATGGGCTGGAGCTTGGGTCGGGGTCGATTCGTATTCACCAGCAGCAGGTGCAGCAGGAAATCTTTCGCGCGCTCGGCATGTCGGATGAAGAGGCAAAGGCGCGGTTTGGATTCTTCCTTGAAGCGCTGCAATACGGAACCCCGCCGCACGGCGGCATCGCGCTGGGGCTCGACCGGCTGGTGATGATTCTGGCCGGAGCGAACAGCCTGCGCGAAGTCATCGCGTTCCCGAAGACGGCCAAGGCCATCGACCTGATGGTGGACGCGCCTACTCCGGTGAGCGAGCAGCAGCTAAGGGAGCTGCACATAAAGCCGACGAAAGGGTGAGGGGCGTGCCAGTCGCCCCCTCGATTATTTGGGCGTATTAGCCGCGACTGATGATGAGCCTTCAGCCGGATATCCGTGTAACTGCGGCCCCACCACGTTAGAGAATTCGTAGTTTTCGCGGCGGTCCGCGTCAATGGTCCAGAACATGGCGCCGATCATGCCGGGATATCCGGAGGGCTGGCGCAGTTTGTAGGTCACGCTTTGCGGGGCCTTTCCGGTAATGATGTACTGCATCGCCCCGGTCACGCGCTCGGGAGTTGCCGGGCCGACGAGAAATCCCACCGCGATTTTGTCGGCGGGCACGGGCGGGAAGAACTCTCCATGGCCGCCCACATTGAAGCCATGCAGGAGGAGTTCCGTCATAGCGGCGTCGTAATCGACTGAGCCGAGTTGATAGATTTCGCCATCGAGGCCCTGCAGCGGAGGCGTGTTGTAGTCCTGCACGTCGACGAACGAGAGTATGTCGCGCGTGCCCCAGAGCAGCGGGAGATACGTGCCGAACTGGCCACCGTAGCCCGGATAGCCGCCGGGAATCTGCGTGCCCTCAGGCACCAGCGTCAGCATGAAGCTGGGGCCGAAGTGGTCCCGCAGTTGGTGCAGCCCCGCGATGAGATATACGATGGAAGGGGTTTTCGGATGCCGGAAGTCGGTGTCGCCGGGATCCAGCGCCAGAGACGGCGACTCGAAGTCGAGGTCGACGCCGTCGAAGCTGTAGTCCGAAACGATTTGCGTGACGGAGTTCACGAAGTTGGGAATGCTCGACTTCTGCGCGAGGGTGAAATATTCACCGCCGCCGCCGAGCGAGATCAGCACCTTTTTGCCCTGGCCCTTGAGCCATGCAATGTCTTTTTTCATCTGCGCCAGGTCGATATCGGGCCGCACGTGGAGTTGCAGCGTGCCCTCGGGGGCTTGATGGTTCACGTTGGCGAAGGCCACGATGATGACGTCCCACTGCGGAGAGACATCGCGCAGACGAAGGATGGTCCCGTTGGGACCGCTGCCGGTCCAATAGCCGATGAGCTCGTGTCCGTTGCTCGCGCCCGACGATGGGGCTGCCGCAACTGCCGGAGGAGGCGCTATTTTGGGCGGGCTTTCACGAACCATACGGCGAGGGAAGGCGGGGCATGGCGTCGCCGCCGCCCGGAGAAGCGAGGCATCCGGGAAGCTGTACTGGCCGCTCGCGCCCGTGTACCAACCGATGAGCGCCACGTTGGCAAGATGCCAAGTTGTGCCATGCGCATGAACGGTCAACGCCGGGTTGGCGGGCAGGTCGCTGCGGCGGTTCGTGTCCAGCGGGTCCGCGAGTATGTACCGCGTCGCCGGAGCGGTGCCGCCGCATCCATGATTTTCAGAGTTCGGCGTCTTTGGCCACCCCCAAGCGGGGACCGTGTTTTCTGTTGCAGGCAGCGGCTGCTGGCGGCTGGGATGAAGCAACGGATCGTGCAGAGGATTTTTGACCCACTCGGCAAGCTGCTCAGTGAGTGGCTGAATGTCGCGCTGTTGCACGAGCGGCGGTGTGGTTCCGAGATAGGACGCGAGGACAAATGAGTTGCCGGTGGCCTCATCAACTCCGTGCGTGCCCCATGAGCAGCACACGGTCGCATCACCATAGGCGTAGTAGCCGGTGTTGCTGGTGATGGCGATGATGAGCTTCCCCTGCTGGCGCGGAATCTGTTTGAAGATGGCCCTCTGCACGTATTCAAGATCGGCCATGCCGAGACGTGTTTTTGTGCTCTTCGATGTGAGCACGTAGCCGTAGCCAGCGGGGATTTCGATGGTCACGGGATGGATCTCAGGCTTTCCGAGCAACGTGTGCCATTCGCCCGCGGTTCCCGTGGTCGCGCGCAGCATGGCGTCCACGTACTGCGTTGTTTCCTTCGGCCCGAATGAGGCGTTTGAAAAGACCGGCGAGCGCAGGACCCGCGTGACGTCTTCTTTTGCGTCGAGCGTCTGCTGGGTTCTGCCCGCCGCCGCATCGAACACAAGCCGCACGGGCACCAGCACCGTCGGAATCACGGTCGTGCCGCCCTGCGCCGGATCGTGCCCGGGAAGTGTCACGGAGCTTTTGTCGCTGTTGTACCGAAAGGTAGGCGCGGTTTGTGCGTAAACTAGCCCGCTCGCAAAGACGAGGAAAATAATCAGCAGCCATTGTCTGAATTTCATATCTGCTCCTCCGGTTCCCGCATAGCGGGATCATTTTTGTTCCGGTTGGGATCCCCAGTCCTCGACGATAGCCCGGGTGAGATGGGCGATGAGGACTTCGGCCTGGTTGTCTGCCGTCCAACTGGTGTCGGCATTGTCGTGAGTGAAGGCCGAAATGATGATGGTTCCATGCTTGGTGAAGACAACGCCCACGTCATTGCGAACATGATTGAGCGAGCCGGTCTTATTGGCGATGTCGGTGATGCCCGCGGGCGGGTTGTCGCCTTCGAGATAGCGGGGAATGCCATCGCGATAGAACTGGACCTTGAGCATGTGGAGCGCGGCGGAGCAGAGTTCCTTGTCGGTGGGGACTCCGGCGGCGGCGGCGGGCGCGGGCCCGAGATTGCAGGTTGCGAACCTCTGCATGAGCTCAGCCATTTCGCGAGCCGTGGTTTTGCTGAGCCCGAACTGCTTCTGGTCGGCAGGCATGGGGCCGGTGGCGGGCTTAAAGACTTCCCTGTAAAGCCAGGTATTTTTCAGGCCGAGCGAGACGAGGCGGTCGTCCACGCTTTTGATTCCCACGTACTCCATGGAAAGATTGGCCGCTGTGTTATCGCTGAGCGCGATCATGAGCGTGAGCGCGTCCTTGAAGGTGATGTGCAGCGGCGTATCGAAGAAAAGCAGCACGCCCGAGCCTTCCACCTGGTCGTCGTGATGCAGCGTCAGAGGATCATTGAAATGGACGCGCCCGGCGCGAATCTGCTGCAGCGCTTCGTACAAAATGGCCAGCTTGATGACCGACGCGGTCTGGACAGGCTGGTCGGCATTGATGGCAACGGTGCGTCCGGTGGCGAGATCGTGAGCGTAGAAGGAGACATCGCCGTGAAAGCCCGAGATCATGGACTGCAGCTTCGCCGTGAGTGCGGCGTCGGGCTGGACATCGGTCTTGGCATCGGTCTGGGCCGGGGCCGTACAGGCGATGCTGGCAATGATGGATAGAAGAAGAACAGCACGAATCCGCCGGAGCCGTGGGATCATACGGAAGCGCCCTGGCGCAGCGTGAGGCCCAATCCGGGGCCGGTGGGAAGAATGAGTTTTCCGTGGTCAACCTTGACTCCGATATAAGGGTCATTGCTGATCAGCAGGTCTCCGTCAAGATCGATGAAGTCCACGAGAGGCGCCAGATGCGCCGCCGCGGTGATGGAGCAGGAACTCGAAACCATGCAGCCGATCATGACTTTGAGATTGCAGGCGCGGGCAATTTCAATCCAGCGATGGCCTTCCAGTATGCCTCCGGCCTTGTCGAGCTTTACGTTGACGCCGTCGTAAGCCTCGGTGAGCTTGGGAATCATCGACGCCTGCGTGCAGGCCTCGTCCGCGATGATGGGCAGGTGGACCTTGCTGCGCACATACTTTGTCTCTTCGATCATGTGCGCGGGCATGGGCTGCTCCACCAGCACGATTCCCTGCTTTTCGAGCCAGTTGATTTTGCGGATTGCCTCTTCCTTGTCGGTCCAGCCTTCGTTCGCATCCACGCGAATGGGCTTTTTGGTGACGCTGCGGACGGCCTCGATGGTGGCCTCGTCGGTCTTCAATCCGACTTTGACTTTGAGAATGGGAAAATCTTTTGCCTCGCGAGTTTTCTCCCGCGTGATTTCCGGAGTATCGATGCCGATGGAGAAATCGGTGACGGGAGCGTCGGCGGGATCCAGACCGAAGAAGCGATAGAGCGGCATGTCCATCTTTTTGCCGAGCCAGTCGAAGAGTGCGATATCGACAGCGGCCATGGCGGCGCGCTCATGGTCTCCGAGTCCGTGGCGGATTGCGGCAAGCGTCTTCACATAGCTCCACGGATCGCGTTCGGCGATGCGGTCGCTGATAGCGTCGATGGCCTTCTTCGCCTGCTCGGGATACTCCTTATAGCGAACTATGGGCGCGCCTTCGCCATAGCCGGTAGCGCCGTCGCGCTGGTATTGGACATGCACCGTGTCGCGATAGGTGCTGGAGGACATGACGGTAGTCCAGGTGTGACGCAGCATGAGCCGCTTCAGCTCGCAGTGAACTGAAGCAGAATGCGGTGTCGCATCCCTCATGGCGGCGAATGTCCCGCGCGGGGCGACAGCGGCCAGGCTGGACGCGCCCGCGAGCTTGAGCCAATCTCTGCGATTAATCATTTGATTCTCCTTGCAGCCACCAACAGTCTTGTCCAGGGTTGATCGTCGAGCACGCTGATCTGAACGCCAGGATGATCGTGGGTGGTGTCGTGAATGAATTTGCCGTTACCAATGTACATGCCGGTGTGGGTGATCTTCGACGGGCTGGAGCCGAAGAAGAGCAGGTCCCCCGGTTGCAGGTCCGCGCGTTTTACCGGGACCACACGGCTCCAGTCGGCTTGCAGGCCCGCGTCCCGCGGCATCTCAATGCCACGCTGGCGCTCCAGCATCTGTGTGAACCCGGAGCAGTCGAAGCCAAAGCTGGAGACGCCGCCCCAGGTGTACGTAGTGCCGAGGAAGCGGCGCGCTAAATTAATGTCCTGGGGAATGCTGAGTGGGGCGGAGTCCGTGGTGATGTCGCCGCGCTGCACCCAACCAGTGTTGCCGTCGACCAGGCGGACATGTATCCAGCGCCCGGTTTTGCCGGTTTGGTCGGGCGCGAGTTCGAGCCGGGCCTCCCATGGGAGGCGCAGGACCGGAGCGTGCTTTGTTACATCGGGATCGCGGTAGACATTCGCGCTGAGTTCCGCCACCTGGATTGTTTTTGCATCCGGTGTGTAGGTGGTCTTGTGGATGTCGATGACCGCGTCCGCCGAGACCCATCCTGTGTAGTTGTCAGCTGTGCGGATGTTGTACCAACCATTCTGGCTCGCGAGCTCGGTCACGCCGGTACCGTAGATTGCCTGTGAGACCACGTCGCTGTCGCCGCTTGGATGGCGGTGCATATCGATGACCGGTCTGGCGACAACCAGGTCTGGATGAGATACCGATTGCTGTGCAAACGAGGGCGCGGTCGCCAGCATAAGGACGAGCAACAGCGTCGCGAGTTGCCATCGTGGACGAGCGGGCAAACGTTTCGTCCAGTCATTTCGTTTCATCAACGTCAACTCCTTCCCCGCGCCTACCGGAAGCGGCGAACTCTGAGAGTGTGCCGTCCGGAACGATAAAATCCGGTTACATAAAGTGTGGCCTTGCCGGTGTTGGAAAAAATAACCTGCCTAATACGCAGCAGCGGAG
>JAICYR010000191.1 GCA_025934135.1 Acidobacteriaceae bacterium
GGCTACATCTATGACGGGCTGGGCCGCCGCATTGCCAAGGGAACGCTGGACCCCGCAAAGATGACTTCTCCACTGACGGCCGCGGCCTGCGACATCACCAAGAACGGCTTTGTGCGGACGAATGTCTAGGCAATAGGGGGACACGAGGCAATCGAGGCAATAGGGGGACACGGGCAATAGGGGGACACGATACCTATTTCCGCACATAGTACTATCGTTCGCCGGGTGCCCCATGTCCGCCCCTGCGGACGTGGGATAATTTCGCGATCCCTCAAAGCTTCTGATTTCTCTCGGGCAACATGACCGTCGCTTGAATCCGATGTCTGTCACAACCTCAGCCGTGAATCTGTCTTAATTCGCAGAGATGGCGCGAAGTAGTCCGGGCGAAATTGCGCAGCCGGCCTATTTGATCAACGGCCGGCTATCGCCTCCGCCTGCTGCTGCAGCCCAAGGCGATCAAGCTGCAGCCACGCGCGAACAATTCTGGAGTCTTTGATCTGAAAGACGGCGATCGCCGCGGGGAGACGGTGGTTTGCCGAGAATCCGGAGAGGGAACCCTGTTCGGCCTCCTCTATTCTCGCCATAGCCACCACGCGATCCCGCTCGGCAATCACGTCCTCCAACGTGAATTGAATGCCGGGAAAGCCCTCCCTGAGCTGTGCCACCGTCTCCATGAATCCTCCAGGCCCTCTTTCTCCGGCGGATCCGACAAACTGGGGATGAATTAAATCTTCCAGCAGCTCGAATCTTCCGGCGTTGATACAGTCACGGTAGAGCTGCTCGACTAAAAGCTTGTTGGCCTGTTTCACGGTGTTCATGTTCTCTCCTGATTGCGTTCCGTCGATAGATGGATGACGTGCCGAGGCCCGAAAAATTGTGTGCTTTCTTGTAGTTTTGTGAAGAAGGGCGAGAATTTTTCTCCCGCCGCGATAAGCCGGAAACTTCTAAACCGCTCCGGCGTGTTCAACCATTGAGGCAGCCGCTCCCCGCATCGCGCGTGGAGCCGATCACGCGCAGGCCTGGAGCTTGCGCTCGAGGAGGTTCTCCTTATTTGTGGTTGCTGCTTTCCAACACATTTTGTGCTTTGGAGCCCCGCTTCCGGACTCTGC
Source organism: Acidobacteriaceae bacterium (assembly GCA_025934135.1). Taxonomy (GTDB): domain Bacteria; phylum Acidobacteriota; class Terriglobia; order Terriglobales; family Acidobacteriaceae; genus Silvibacterium. Next base: position 1,110 of record JAICYR010000191.1, read on the forward strand.
TTCTATGACGAATGGGGAAGCGGAACCCGGACATCGGTGGATTGCATCTTGCTGCGCGCGATGTCGCAAAGCATGTCGGAATGGATGTTCAGCCCGATATTAGTCATGTTGTAGACGTGCTCACTGGCCACCAGCCAGACGATCTCGCAAATCTCCCGTTGAGTAAAGTGGGCGGCCAAGCGGCCGAACGTTTCCGGCGCAACCTTCTTATCACGCGTCAGCTCAGTCACATAGTCCAATGCAGCGCGCTCCCTCTCAGTGAACAATGGGCTGCTGCGATAGTGCTCCAGCGCGTCGAACTTTGCCTGATCCATCGATCCTTGGATGGTAAATGCGCGGCCGATGTCGATACAGAAGAGACAGACGTTCAGGCGCGCCACCTGCTCGCGAACCAGCAGGACCGTCTCCGGCGGAAGCACGAGTTTCTTATCCAGCTTGCCGATCTTGCCATAGAACATGCCGAAGGTAGCCGGCATTCGAGCGCAGTAAACCTTGAGCGGAGTGAGAACCTTGCCGAATTGCCGGCGCGTAAAGAAGTAGGCCATCTTCATCGCCAGCCCTTGAGGATGCTCAATAGGAGGAAGAAAGGTATCCATGCATATGCCCCTTTGAACGTTGGATGAACGCTCACCCGGCAGGGCTGCGAAATCTCCCACTCGGTTGGCGCTCTATCCTAATGACGAATAGGCGGGCTCAACCCGGACATCGCGCTATAAAGCGGATTCCCGAATGCTGTGCCCAACCGCGGTTCGAGAAACGCTGCTTTCTGAACGGAAAAGCAACGCACGGTGTATTTGCCTTGAGGTGCACCTGTCGTGAAGCGGGCCTTCGCGGACTACTACCTGCCGTCTAGGGCGTAGGGAGGGCGAAAGACCCCCCGCTCGGTGATGATTGCGGTGACGTAGCGCGCCGGAGTAACGTCGAAGGCCGGATTCTCCACCCCTACGCCATCCGGGGTGAGCTGCTTGCCGGCATGGTGGGTGACTTCTTTGGGGGAGCGCTGCTCGATCGGGATCGAGTCGCCGGTCGCGGTTGCAGGGTCGATCGTCGACCAGGGGCAGGCGACGTAGAAGGGAAGGCCATGCTCCTTCGCGAGGATGGCCACGCCATAAGTGCCGATCTTATTTGCCACGTCGCCATTGGCCGCGACGCGATCCGCGCCTACGATCACTGCCTTGATCTTTCCCTGTCGCATCAGGCTGGCGGCCATGTTGTCGCACAGTACCGTCGTCGGAATGCCGTCGTGCATCAGCTCCCATGCCGTGAGGCGTGCCCCTTGCAGAAAAGGCCGCGTTTCATCGGCATAGACGTGCAGTGCATGGCCGCTCTCGATGGCGGCGCGGATCACCCCCAGCGCCATTCCATAGCCACAAGACGCCAATGCCCCGGCATTGCAATGCGTGAGAACGCCGCCGCTTTGCGGCATGAGCGAGGCTCCATTCTGCCCCATGGTGCGGCAGGCGGCGATGTCTTCGTCATACATCGTCTGCGCTTCCCGGATCAGCGCGCTGCGGATGGCGTCGATCCCCATGCCCGGCTCAGCGGCTAGCGAGAGATAGCGGCGCCGCATGCGATCGATCGCCCAAAACAGATTGACCGCCGTCGGGCGCGTGGCAGCGAGCGTCTTGCAGATGACGTCCATCTCAGCGCTCAGTTCTTCCAGTGTCGTAGCGCGGCTCTTCTGTGCCCCCAGCGCTACGCCCATTGCCGCCGACACGCCGATCGCCGGCGCGCCGCGCACCACCATCGTGGTGATCACATCGGCAACCTGGCCATACGTCGTCGCCAGCACGTAACTCTCTTCGAGCGGTAAGCGGGTCTGGTCCAGAAAGCGAACGCCCGCGGAGGTCCATTCCAAAGTGGGGATCATGAGTACATTCAGTTTAGTGCCGATTTTCCGTTACTGCATGGAATGCTCTTCCAGGGTCAAACGGCCCGGTCTGCAAGGCGGAGGCCGGCAGGGCCCAACCCAGGGAGGGCCCAATCCAGGGAGGGCCGAATCCAGGGAGGGCCGAATCGAGGGAGCGATGACGGGTACATTCAGCTCGGCGCCGATAAAGAATTCTCTTTCAATATTTCGCTTCAGGCGTAGAGTGTTGTGCAAACTTGCCGCGGACCGTTCTGTAGCTTGAATCACGCTGTCGGCCAAGCCGTTCCGCGCATAAATGGAACGGATTCACGACGGCGAGGCCCACCACGGTCCGAGAAGTGCGGCTTTTCTTCATGGAAAAGCCGGGTATGGTGCGTTTACTACGGAGCACACCTATCGTGTATCCGCTCTTGCGGCCCGCTTCCCGCATGGCCGGATCACGACACAGAACTCCAAGGAGGTCGGATGTCGATATCGCCCTTCGTGCTCGCCGGTCTCCTGCTGTGCGGGGTAGTTGTGCCGATCCTTAAAGACGCTCCATCCGCGCAGGCGCAAGAACAAGCCGCCCCGCAACCGAAGGCCGAACCATCCCCGCCCTCTCCCGCGCCGTCTGCTCCTTCCTCCTCAGCCACCTCTGGCGCGGCGGCTGCTCCCGCGCCCGCCGCAGCCGAGGCTCCCATCCCAGCCGCCGCCGCGGCGGCCGTCAATCCCGTGCATCCCACTGCCGCTTCTCAGGCCCGCGCCCGCCAGATCTACGGCTACGATTGCGAGATGTGCCATGGCAAGGGTGGGGACGGTGTAAGCCAGATTGACGCCAAAACGAAGCTGCGCGACTACCGCGATCCGGCATCGCTCAAGGGCCTTACCGACGGGGAGATCTTCTACATTATTCAGAACGGGCGGGGCTCCATGCCTGGAGAAGGCCCGCGTGCCAAGCCGGATGAGGTGTGGAACCTGGTGATCTACCTGCGTTCGCTTTCCAAGGGGAAGAGCGCGGCCTCGCCTCAGGTGGGTGTGCGCAACAGCAAATAGCCGCCTATCAGGGCGAAGAATAAGTCGGGCGACCACGCGGCAAGGATGGCTGGCAGAAGGTTGACGTCTCCCAGCGCCTCGAATGTCGAGGCCACTACCCAATATGCAATGGCCAGCCCAATGGCAGTGGCCACGCCGGTGAGCGATCCCCGCTTTCCCATATAAAGCGCGAAGGGTACGCCAAGGATCGCCATCACCAGAGTGATCAGCGGAAAAGCAAGCTTGCGGTTCAACTGTACGCTCAGCCGCTTGGTCTCAAAGCCGCGTTGCCGCAGGTCGCGGATGTAGCGGCGGAGCTCTCCAAAACTCATCTCCTGCGATTGCCGCGTCTCCCGGGTAAAGTACAGTGGGTGCTCGGTAATCTCGGGAAAGCTGGCGACTTTGAACTGAGAGTAGCTGGTCACGGCATCGCCGCTGAAGCTGCGTTCCCAACCCTGCTCAAAAATCCATTGCCCGATCTGCGGCTCCCAGTGCGCGCTGGTAGCGAAAATTCGACGCGTAATCGAGAAGGTTTGCGGGTCAAATTCGAACACCCAGATATTCGCAAAGCTTGCGCGGTCCGAATCGAAGAACTCGTAATAGAAAATGCGGCCCGGCTCTCCCGGCTGCTGCTTGCCGAAGATCCACTGCTGATCGGGCCGCGAGAAGGTCTGCGGCGGCCGGCCCTTGATTACGTTGCGCAGAGCCTCTTGGCGGCGGTTGGCTGTGGGCAGATAAGACTGGCCAAAAAGAAACAATGCTGCCGCCAGCGCTGCAGCCACCAGCAGGATGGGGACGATCACGCGGTAAAGGCTGATGCCGGTCGCCTTCATCGCCGTCAGCTCGTTGGTGCGATTCAGCACGCCGAGCGTCACCAGCGCGCCCACCAACACCGCCAGCGGCGTGATGTTGTAGATCATGTCCGGCGTCAGGTTGATGAGGTATTCCCCCACCGTCACCAGCGGTGTCCGGTTGCGAACGATATCACCCAGCAGCTCAAAGAAGGTGAAGAAGAGCATAAGCAGGACAAAGCCGAAGAGGACCACCAGGAATGTGCTGAGAAACTCCCGCAAGATGTAATCGTCCAGGATTTGCGGAAAGCGGCCGCGGCCGTGGCGCTCTCCTCTGCGGTGCGTATCCGGCAGCGCCGGTGCGCGCAGCTTCTTCAGCCATCCGGCAGAGGAGGCCAGTTGCGCGCCTACCGTTTGGCCCGTGGCCATCCGGTGAAGCAGCAGCAGACCCGCTATGGTGAAAACAAAATTGGCCGTCCACACTCCTACGACCACTGGAACCTTGCCCTGCCGCGCCAGCTCCACTCCGCTGTAGGAGAGGAAGTAGTAGACGAATACCAAGCCGATCGTGATCACGAATCCCGCGCTCTTGCCTCCGCGCCGCGAGGCAAGCCCAAGAGGAATCCCAATGAACATCAGCACCAGGCAGGCCACCGGATACGCGAATCGCTTCTGCATCTCGATCATGTACCAGCGGCCGCCTGGACCGCGCGCCTTGGCCAGCAACTCGTGGTTGCTCATCGCTAAGATCGGCGTGTTGCTGTGCCCGATGCGCTGCTCGTTCTGCTTGCCCACAGACAACGGCAGATCCGATTCGGTAAAGGTGGAAACCTGATACTCTCCGGTTCCCGCCGTGTTTACCAACTCGTGCTCCGCGCCGTCGCGCAGGCGCATCATCAATCGATCGTCGCCCTGGCTCACCACCGTCGCCTGCTCCGCCGTGATGACCTTGGGGGCCGAAGGATTGCTCAGATCGGCGAGAAAGAGATGGTGCCACAGAGCCGCGCCCGTGCTTCCGCGTACGTCCTGTACATACAGCACATAGTTCTTAAAGTCTTCATAGAAGACGCGCGGCTGCACCTCGAACGAGACCTGTTGATTCGCGAGTGAA
>JAICYR010000246.1 GCA_025934135.1 Acidobacteriaceae bacterium
GGCCACGTCAGCTCAGTGGGGACGAATCCCGACGCGTGAATCTCAACGATAACGTCGTTTATCGCTGCCTGCGGCTCGGGCCGCTCCACCACCTTGATCCCGGGCGTTCCCGCAGCCTGATCCGTCACAACGATGGCCTTCATCGTCCACCTCCTTGTTTGTGCTATCTCGTTATCCGTAACCGCGACCGCGGCTCCTGGATCGCAATGCGCTGGCTAAGGCCTGATGAGGCGGTGTGCTACCGTACCCCATGATCAGGCGACGGAGCACGGCATGACCCAAACAGATAAAGTCTTCAGCGGAGCGATTCCTGAGTTCTACGAGCGCTACCTCGTGCCTCTCATCTTCCACCCTTATGCGCTCGACCTCGCCGCGCGTGTGACCTCGGCGAAGCCAAAGCGCGTTCTTGAAATCGCGGCGGGCACGGGCGTGGTCACGCGCGCACTTGCATCACAATTGCCGGTAACAACACAAATTGTTGCCACCGATCTCAATCCGCCAATGCTTGAGCACGCCAAAACGCTCATGGGCCAAAATGATAGAATCGAATGGAAAACGGCTGACGCGCAAAGTTTGCCCTTCGAGAATGAGAGCTTCGACGCGGTGGTCTGCCAATTCGGGGTGATGTTCTTCTCCGACAAGGCTCAGGCGTTCAAGGAGGCGCGGCGCGTCTTGAAGTCCAGCGGACTTTATTATTTCAGCGTCTGGGACAAAATTTCGAACAACGAATTTGCAGAACTTGTGACGCAGGCGGTCGAAGAAATGTTCCCACAAGACCCACCGCGCTTTCTCGCACGCACTCCACACGGACATTATGACGTTGGTCTACTGCGGCCAGCCTTGCAGGCAGCCGGTTTTACCAGCATTTCAGCCGATGCGATCGACGCCAGAAGCAGAGCTCCTTCGCCGCGGGAACCTGCGCTCGCCTATGTGCAAGGTACGCCATTGCGGAACGAGATAGAGGCGCGCGATCCCGCTCGCCTCGAGGAAGCGACGATTCGCGCGACTGAGGCTATTGCGGGACGCTTCAGCACCGGCCCCGTCGACGGGCAAATCCGTGCCTATGTGGTCACGGCTAGTGCGTAAGTTTCCCCGAGGCTGGCTCGAAGATTGAATGGCCGATGAGCCTATGCGAGGCGCTCCTTCGGGATTGAAAGCCGGATCGCGACGCCTTCGGGTTTCCAATCGTAGGATGCACGTCCCCCGAGCTGGCCGCTGACCGTTGTTCGCACAAGAAGTGAGCCAAATCCCTCCTTGTGCCGCCGTTTGACGGGCGGGCCGCCTTGCTCAATCCAAGTCAAGACCAGGTCGTCGACTTGCTCGGCACACGAAATGCTAACCCTGCCACCGGACGCTGACAGCGCGCCGTATTTGGTAGCGTTCGTTGCGAACTCGTGCAGCAGAAGCGCAAGACTGGTGATCGCGCCAGCACCGATCGGGATGTCACCACCCGAAAGCTCGATGTTTGCGCCCTCGCGATAGGGCGCCAGGATCGCCTCGAGCAATGCATGTAGTGTGGTGGTCGCCTTGTGGCGGTTGCCCTGTTCCGCATCCGAACGGAGGACGAGCGAATGAGCCTGCGCCAGTGCGGCAAGGCGGGCCGACACAGCGGAAGCAAGGCCAGCCGCCGTGGATTCGTTGCGTGCGCTCACGTTCACCAGGCCGCCGGCAAGGGCGAGCATGTTCTTGGCGCGGTGATCCATTTCACGCAGAAGCAGCTGCCTTTGATCCTCGGCGCGCCGGCGCTCCGTAACATCGCGTGCGATCTTCGACGCGCCGACGACTTGGCCCCGCTCGTTCTTGATCGGGGAAACGGTCAGGGAAACGTCAACCAGACTGCCGTCCTTGCGTCGCCGCGTCGTTTCGTAGTGCTCGACACGTTCGCCAACACGAATACGGGCCAGGATCATCGGTTCTTCGTCCGCGTGATCCGGGGGGATAAGCATGGTGACCGACCTGCCTATTGCCTCGTCGGCCGTGTAGCCGAACAAGCGCTCGGCGCCGGGATTCCAGGCAGTGATAATGCCGTTCAGGTCCTTGGCCGCGATCGCGTCGTTCGACGACTCAACAATGGCGACGTACCGCCGAGCGGCTTCCGCTTTCGCCTGCTGGTCCGTCAGGTTGACCAGCATATTAACGGCGCCGAGGAGATTGCCTTGAGCATCGAAGAAAGGAGTCGGCACCGCAAGGAAAGGGACGCGCGTCCCGTCGGGACGCTCGGCCAGTGCGGTCATGCCGCGGACTGGCCGCTGTTCCTTCAACGCAAGCGCCATGGGGCATTGGTCGTGAGGCAAGGGCGTGCCATCCGGCCAATAGAGCTTCCAGGAACCGCAAAACTCGCTTTTCCCAACCTCCGGGGATAAACCCCAAAGCTCGGTAGCGGCTTGGTTGTAATAGGTGATCCGGCCTTCTGCGTCAGTTATGTAGATGGCCTCGGGCAGGGCCTCTAGGACCTGTTCCGCTGGGAAATTACTCGGCAACGCGCATGGCCTATGCTCCGGGCGGGCGCCGGGGAGGATGCGACTGCGGCTTGTGGGCGAACCAGTCAACACACCACCTAATTCAGCGGCCATTAGATGAACCCTGCAAACTGCTCTTCAGCACCGGACATGCAACCCCCAACGAGGTGGGTGAGCACTCCCGGCGCGGCGCTGCCGATCTGGTCATGCGGTGGGCAGGGCGCAAGTGAGGTGTGGGCGTCCAGTGTGCAATGACTATGGCAATCGAATTCCCTACAGCGCTTACGTTGAAGCGTTCAGCGAAATCCGAATACCGCTGAAATTTCCGACCGCTGCGCCCAATCTCGAGCCGCGGGACGACATCTGGCCGACCGAGACGGCGCCGGTCCTCCGCCGCCGGGAGGATGGCGTGGAACTCGCGCAGCTGCGATGGGGATTCGCGCCTGGCCGCCCAAAGGCGCCACCCGTGATCAATTTCAGGTCGGAAGGGCGCCGCTTCCCAAAGGGCCGGTGTCTCGTTCCGGCATCTCACTTCTTCGAGTTCACCGGAAAGAGGTCGCCCAAATCGAAATGGAAATTCACAAAGGCTGGCGAGGATTGGTTCTGCTTCGCGGGGCTTTGGCGGCCAGCCAACGGCGATGTGCCGGAAGCCTTCACGCTCCTGACCACCGCGCCCGGTCCGGACGTGGCGCCGATCCATAACCGGCAGATGGTGGTTCTGGAACGGAGGGACTGGCCAGCCTGGCTCGATTTGACCCGGCCCGAAGCCGAACTGCTTCGGCCACTGCCGGCGGGAAGCCTTCAGGTTGAACAGGTGCGCTGACGGGATTGGTTAAGCCGCATCAGCCTCGGCATCGGGAACAAGCCTAAGCCTTACGCTAACCTCCGTACTTCGTTGGAGGCCAGTTGCGGTCGAAATCAAGAACAACATCTCCCACATTCGCTGATGAGAAAAATCTGCGGCTCGTAAGCTATTGAAATTACAGGAGTCTGGCTGCGAAACCGTACCGGGAGTCCGAATCCCATCTCGGCCGCCAATCCTTCCGCGCCCAACATTCTCCGGTGGCTTCGGGGCGCGCATAGAAGCCCAATAACCACGGGCTTCGCGTACAAACCTCCGCACTGCGACCAGCCGTCCGAACCCCGGAATTCTCTCTCTCCGGCCGTTTGTCTCCAAACCTCCCGACTGCGCGGATTTAGTACGGTTCTCGTAAGCCACTGTTTTTCCACGTATTCTGATCCTGCTCACCTCCGCACTTTTCGCAAGAACACTTGGGGTAC
>JAICYR010000093.1 GCA_025934135.1 Acidobacteriaceae bacterium
AAGGTGATTCTGTTTGTCGGCACCAAGCGACAGGCGCAGGATGCGATTGCCGAAGAGGCGACGCGGTGCGGGATGTTCTACATCAACCAGCGCTGGCTGGGCGGCCTGCTCACGAACTGGGTGACGGTGCAGAAGTCGGTGAAGCGCCTTCAGGAACTGGATGATATGGCGACCGATGGCCGCTACGACCTGTTGACCAAGAAGGAAGTCATCAAGCTGGAGCGCGAGCGCAAGCACCTACAAGCGAACCTTGCCGGCATCAAGAATATGCGCCGCCTGCCGGACGCGATTTTCATTGTTGACTCGAACAACGAGGCCATCGCCGTGAAGGAAGCCCGCAAGCTGGGGATTCCGGTGGTCGCCGTGGTGGATACGAACTGCGACCCGACGGTGGTTGACCACGTGATTCCGGGCAACGATGACGCGCTGCGCGCGATTCGCCTATTCACGTCGAAGATTTCCGACTCTGTGATCGAGGGTGTGCAGATGGCCGGCGACAAGCAGCAGGCCGGGATCAGCGGCGTGACGGCTGATATTCAGGCCGGGGCCGAAGAGGGGACCAGCGAAGCGGCGGCGGGCGAGCAAAGCGGCGAGAGCGAAGATGTCGATCTGGAAGCCGCGCTCGGGGGCGGCATTCGCAAGGCGCCCGCGATTGTAGCGGCTCTGGAAGAGGCCGAGGCGGCGGAAAGCAGCCTTTAAGACTTTGCGCGGCAATGGGCCGCCTGGAGTTCGGGAAGCGTGGCTGCGTCTTGCAAGGGCCACGCTTCCTTTGTGTTTGGAACCAGAAGGGATTGGGAAAAGGAAATGTCTGCTGTAACTGAAAAGATTGATGCGAAACTCGTAAAACAACTCCGCGACAGCTCGGGTGCGCCCATGGGCGACTGCCTGAAGGCGCTGCAGGAGTCGAAGGGCGACATGGAGCAGGCCTTCGTCATTCTGCGCAAGCGCGGCATGGCGTCGGCTGCGAAGAAGGCGTCGCGCACCACCAATGAAGGCGCGGTCGGGACCTACATCCACGCCGGAGGCAAGATCGGCGTGCTGCTCGAAATCAACTGCGAGAGCGATTTCGTTGCCCGCACTACGGACTTCCAGGAACTGCTGAAGGACATCGCCATGCACATCGCGGCGGTCGATCCGCGGTACATTCGGAAAGAAGATGTGACGACGGAGGACCTCGACCGCGAGAAGGAAATCTATCGCGCCCAGGCGGCGGCGACGGGCAAGCCTGCTCCGGTGGTCGAGAAGATCGTCGAAGGCAAGATGGGCAAGTTCTACGAGGAGGTCTGCCTGCTGGAGCAGCCCTTTATCAAGGAGCAGTCCGTGACCATTAAGGACCTGATTGCGACGAAGGTCGGCAAGCTGGGCGAGAACCTCTCGGTGCGGCGCTTCGCTCGCTTCAAGGTAGGTGACCCCAACTGGACCGTCGCGCAGATCAAGGCGACGGAAGAAGCAGCCGAGTAAGTTTCAGCGAATCGAAAGAGGCGGCCCGGATGATCTCCGGGCCGCTTTCTCTTGCGCGCATAATTGAATTATGCAAGCTCAGGATGTTGTTGTGCGCCGCGCCGAGTTTCGCCGTCTGCATGAGAGCGGCTGTTTCGTCATTCCCAACCCGTGGGACGCGGGGTCTGCGCGTTATTTGCGCGGGCTTGGATTCAAGGCGCTGGCGACGACAAGCGCCGGGTTCGCATTTTCGCGTGGGCTTCCTGACGGCGAATCGGGCGTGTCGCTGGATGCGATGCTGGCCCACTTCGCCGATATTGCGGCCTCGGTCGATCTTCCGGTCAACGCCGACTTCATGGGGGCCTATGCGGTCGAGCCGGAGGCGGTCGCTCACAATGTTCGCCTTTGCGCGGCCACCGGGATCGCGGGCCTTTCCGTTGAGGACTCAACCGGAGACCGCGAGCATCCGCTGTTTGATTTTTCGTTGGCGGTTGAGCGCATCCGCGCAGCGCATGAAGCGCTTTGCGACTCCGGAGCTCTGCTGGTCGCGCGCGCCGAGTGCTTCCTCGTCGGCCACGCTGAACCGCTGCGCGAGTCCATTCGCCGCCTGCAAGCCTATGCTGAAGCCGGAGCCGATGTGCTCTACGCTCCCGGCCCTACGAAGCGTGAAGACATTCGGGCGATTGTGGGAGCCGTCGCTCCGAAGCCAGTGAATGTGCTGCTCGCATCGAATGCTGGACTGACCGTCGCTGATCTCGAGGAGCTTGGGGTGCGCCGCGTCAGCGTGGGAGGGGCTCTGGCGCGGGTGGCATGGACGGGGTTCATTCGTGCCGCGAAGGATCTGGCGGGGCATGGAAGCGCGTCGGGATTCGAGGGGCTTGTGCCTCACGGCGAGCTAAACGGGTTTTTCGTGGGCTATAAAGAAGAGCCTCGGCGCTGACCTGCGCCGTACCTGGCTGAAATGCGAAATCCCGCTCAGGGCAAACCGTATCCGGTTTTTACGCTCCAATGAGTGTGGCGAGAGGGGTTGAGTGTGGCGAGAGGGGTGTAGTGTGGCGAGAGGGGTGTGGGTATGGAGTTTCGCAGAATGGGAAAGAAGGCCGCTGTGGCTGGGCTTGCGGCGGCGGGAGCAGGCGTGGCATTAACGGGCGCGGCGGCCATGACGTTTGCGGCGACAAGATACAGAACAAGATCGTCCGCGCTGCACGGGCAGGTGGTGCTGGTGACGGGCTCTTCGCGAGGGTTGGGCCTGGCGATGGCCGAGGAGTTCGGCAAGCGGGGCGCAAGGCTGGTGTTGGCGGCGCGCGATGCGGAGGAGCTAGAACGCGCGCGGTGGCTGCTGTTGCGGCGGCGGGCGGCGATTCGCGCTGAAGACATTCTGGTTGTGCCCGGCGACCTGCGCGAGCAGGACCAGGCGGAGCAGTTGGTTCAGCAGGCGACTTCGCAGTTCGGCGCGGTCGATATGCTGGTGAACAATGCGGGCATCATTACGGTTGGGCCGGTCGAGAACCAGACGGCGCAGGATTTTCGCGACGTGATGGAAGCGAATTTTTTCTCCGGCCTTTACTGCACGCTGGCCGTGCTGCCGCAGATGCTGGCGCGCGGGCGCGGCAGCATTGTGAACATTACGTCCATCGGAGGCAAAATTCCGGTGCCGCATATGCTTCCGTACACGGCGAGCAAGTATGCGGCGGTGGGATTTTCCGAAGGGCTGAACGCGGAGCTGCGGTCGAAGGGGATCAAGGTGACGACGGTCTGCCCGGGGTTGATGCGAACCGGCTCGCACCTGAACGCAGTGTTTACGGGCGACGCCGAGCGGGAGTACCGGTGGTTCAGTTTCTCGGCGGGGCTTCCGGGAGTTTCGACTTCGGCCGGCGCGGCGGCGCGCAAGATTGTGCGCGCGGCGATTGCGGGCAAGAGAGAAATCGCCATTACTCCACAGGCGATTATCGCGACGCGGCTCGCGGGCCTGTGTCCCGCGACTACGATGCGGATGATGCAACTGATGACCCGCGCGCTGCCTGATCCGGTGTCCGGGCCGACGGGCAATTATCGCGGCGCGGAAGTTCGGAGCAGGGAAGTGAAGCCGGCGATGTTTCTGGCGAACGCCGCAGCGCGGCAGTACAACCAGAAGGGGTAAGATTCTTCTCTGCGCTGCGCTTGCTCAGAATGACATCGGTGTCGGGGGGGACTTGTGTTCCCCGGCTATTCCCAGGCCCCGAGTTGCTTACGCAGCATGATAAGCTGGCCAACGTGATAGCTGGTGTGGTCGATTGCCAGCAGGGCCTCGCGCAGCAGTGTCTGTCCCTCTCCCCATGGAATGCGCGCGTAGAGGTTGGATTGGGTGTTGCGAATGAGCTTTTCAAAATCGTCGAGGTCGGCGCGCAGGGCTTGGACGGACGCCTGCCATGACGCGGCGTTTGGAGGCGCATCGTGTTTGGGCCAGTAGGCTTCCGGCCACTCGGGAGCGGCGTAGTCCGGGTTGGTCGAGAAGACGAGCAGGTCATTGAGCGTAATCCGGATGTGCTCCAGCAACTGCCATGCGCTGTGGGGCGCGCCGGGAGGCTTTTTGCCGTAGAGCGATTCGGGGAAGTCCTTGAGCGCGTCGAAGAGTCCGACGTGGGCATTGGCCTTTTGCAGCGAATCCACCAGCATCTCGCGCAGGAGCGCGTCCTCGTTGGGCATGGGGTTCCTCCGGTTATGGGATGCGGCAGGGGACAATTTCAGTTCAAAATAACTCTTGAACATCAGTTCCGAATTTCCGCTACAATGTCAGTTAAATCGCTTTAGTCCACGAGGAAAGTTCAATGCCGAATCGATCAGCGGAACAACAGAAACAACAGCAGGCTCTGGTGGAGCGGCTGTTTCAATCCTGCGGGGGCAGCTATTCTCCCGAGACGCGCAGGAAGTATTACATCAGCGGGCCGCAGTGGGCGGCGGCCTATGAGGGACAGGCGCTGTTTCATGCTCCCACGCGCGAGCCAGTCGCGCCGGCGGAGGTGATGCGGAATTTCGCCAAGATCGGCATTGGCTATTGGACGACGCATGACACGGACGTGATCCGCACAGAAGACCTGATGACGGACCGGCAAGCGGAGACAGTCGCGGGGCTGAAGAAATCTCTGGCCGAGAATGGCCTGCGCTGTTCCATGGTCACGTGCGAAACGTTTTTCCACGCTGTGTGGAGCGCGAGCCCGGCGGCCGAGTCTCCGGATGTGCGTGCCTACGCGGCGGAGCGGCTGAAAAATGTGGTCCGCATTGGGCATGAGCTTGGCGCGGAATTTGCCGTTTACTGGCCGGGGACGCTGGGCTACATGATGCAGGGCATTATGGACGAGCCGCAGACGCTGCAATGGTTTGCCGAGGCGCTGAACGCCGCCTGCGAAGAGGACCTTCGCGTGTCGAAGCAGAACAAATCGCCCGCGCTGAAGCATTGCCTGGAAGCCAAGCCATTCGAACCGCAGGGCGAGCTGATTCTTCCCACCACGGACGCCATGATCGGGTTCATTCATTCAGGTCTGCTGACGCATCCGGAGATGGTGGGCGTGAATCCGGAATACCTGCATGAGCTGATGTGGGGCGGAGCGCCGCGCGCGGCGCTGGCACGGGCAATTGTGGCGAAAAAGCTGTGGCACTTCGACGTGAACGACGGGTATCGGCTGAAGCATGATGTGGACCTGCCGGTGGCGGTGGTGAATCCGCTGGACTGGCTGAACGTTCTGATGCTTCTGCGCGCGCATGGCTATGACGGGCCGTTCAATTTCGACTACAAGCCGCCGCGCACCACCAGCAACTGGGGAGTCTTCAACGTAAGTTTTCCCTCCGCGGTGGACCGCTTCATCACGTTCTGGGAGATGGCGGGCGAGGCGCTCGCGGACCCGATCATCGGGGAAGCGATGGAGGCCCTGAAATCCGGCGGCGCAGCGGCGGGCGCAGCGAGCGCGCAGGATATCTTCGAGTCAACGAAGGAGCTGCTGACGCTGCATGAGCTGATCGCGCATCGTCTGGTGCAGGTGCTGATCGGGTCGCATAAGGGCCGGAAGTTTTTCGGGGCGTCTTAAGCGCTCCCGAGCCGGCTTCGAAATCCGCGCTGCGTGACCTCTATTTTTTACCCGGGCCGGTTGGGAAATCCTTCGAAAGGCTCTCGATAATGTAGGTGGAGTTGCTTCCGCCTTTGCAGGCTGGATGGCCAAACCCGCTGGGGCTTTGGCCGTCCTTGAAGTCGAGGATCATGTTGTCATTGTGGTCGGGGCTGGGGCCCATGGTCACGTTGTCCAGATGCAGTTCGTGGCGGACCTTCCACGCGATGATGTGGTCAGTGCAGGAGGTGTCTCCGCTGAGGCCGAGGCCGCCGATGATCTTGCCTGAGGAGTCGTAGAGCGGGAGTCCTCCGGCGAAGACGATAACGCCGCCGACTGCTTTTCCGATCATGGGATCATTGGGCGTGCCGAAGGAAACCGGATCGCCGAACGCGGCTTTGGCATTGGGCGGCGCGGCGGTGGCAAGACTAAAAAGGCTGCCTCCGGGCTGCGAGGCGGCGTAGATGTTGGCAGTGGAAAGGGCGTAGTCATTGCTGCTGAGGGCGTTGGCCGTGTTGGCCTTAGAGGCGGCGATGACGCGGCTGCCCGGCCACTCGTCGCTCCGGCTGCTTCCACTGAAGACCACATCGCAGCCAATTCCGTCGCGGTTCACGACTACGGCCCATTCCTGATTTCCCATGCCGCCATTCTTGCTCGCGCCTTCTTTCACGACCGACTGAAGCACCGTGCGGAGGTGCTCCGCGCTGGGCAGGCCGTCGCAATTGGGCTTGGTCTGCGCGAAGGCTGGAGCGCAGAGCGAGAGCGCGAGTGAGATTACGCAGACGGAAGAAGCGGATGTGATCTTCTGGAAAAATTGTGACTGCACGTGACGCCCCCTGAGGAGGAATTTGGCTTACTGCAACTGGCGCAGATAGGCGACCAAGTCGCGTAGCTGCTGCCCACTAAAGCTTGTGAGGTCGGGCATTTGTGTTTCGGGTTTGAATGACTGCGCGTGTGTGACCCACGCCTCCAGATAGGCGTTGTTGTTGGGGAAGACGTTGGCGGCGATGTAGCGGCGGCTTCCAATGTGCGTAAGGTCGGGGCCAACGGTGCCACCGGCGAGGGTTCCTCGGACAGTGTGGCAGAGCGTGCAGGGGCCGGAGAGGAACACCTGCTGGCCCGCGATGGCTTGCGGCTGGGTGGGAGTCTTGCCGGGGTCGCGCTGCGCATTGAGCCAGGCCTGATATTCATCGGGAGGCTGGGCGACAACCAGCAGACGCATCAGCGCGTGCTCGGCGCCGCAGAACTCCGCGCATTGTCCTTGATATTCTCCGGCGCGGCTGGCCTCAATGCGGATGAAATTGGGATGGCCCGGGATGAGGTCCACCTTGCCGTGAAGCGCCGGCACCCAGAAGGAGTGGATGACGTCGCGCGATTCCAGCTCGATGTTGACCGGCTGGTTGACCGGGATATGGATTTCGTTCGCGGTGGTCACATTCATGTTGGGGGTCTTGCCGAGATAGTGGACCTCCCACCACCATTGGTGGCCGACGATGAGGATGTCGGGATGTTTGATGGGCTGATGGCTGGCCTGCTTGACGGGGAAGCTGGCGAGAAGGCGAAGTCCAAGCACGAACAGCACGAACAGAATGATGAAGGGAATCAGCAGGCCGCCAATGGTGATCCAACGCTGGCCGCCGCCGGCGTCAACCGGTTCATGTTCGGCGAGTGTTCCGGGGCGGGTATAAGCGGCCCACCAGATGAGCACCCACATGATGATGGTGACGACCGAGAAGAGGACGATCATTCCCCACGACAATACGGCGATGCGATGGGCCGCCGGGCCCGCGGAGTAAAGGACGGTCTGCGCGTGCTCGCAGCCTGCGAGCAGCAGGCAGAGGGGAGCGAGGAGAAAAGCGCCGATGGAAATACGGCGACTCCCACCCTTCGCGTAAAGACCACGCGAAGGATGGAGCACCCGGACGTGTGAAGGATGGGGCACCCGGCGTGCGCTTATGGCTTCGGGCTTGCGTCGTTTCCAAAAGTGAGACAGAGAGCGGAACATTGCTTATCCTCGATCACTTTGTAAGGGGCACGCCGGAGGGCATGTCCGGCGTCGGCGGCTGGACCGTCTCGGCGGAGGGCTCAAGCGGCGGGTCGGCTTCCTGCGGCGTACGCATGGACTTGATGTAGGCAACCAGCTCCCAAATCTGGTTCTGCGGAATTTTTGGTCCCCAGGAGGGCATTCCTTTGGAGCGGCCCGCGGCGATGGAGTCGTAAATCTGATCGTCCTGGTTGCCGTAGAGCCAGGTCTCATTGCGAAGGCTTGGGCCCATGCCTCCTCCGCCGTGGCCGCCGTGGCAACCGGAACAGTTGTACCAGTTAAAGAGGCGGCGTCCATCCTGAATGGCGACTGCGTTGCCGTCATACGGATTTTTGATTCCGGCGGGAACGGCTTCCGCTCCGGGAATGGGACCAACGGCGACGGTGGTCGAAGGTGACGTGGACGCTGCGACCATCACGGGCTTGGAGGAATTGCAGCCGGCGGCAAGGAAAAGCAGGAACGCGAATGAGCCGGCTGCGATAGAGAGACGGGTTCGCACGGTAGTGGTCATAGGTCAGTCTCCTGTTTGGTCCGCAGAGGGCGGGGCGGCAAGCAATGGAACACCATAGGACTCCAGCAGGCGATGGATGCGAGGCCGATGTTGCTGAATTTCGGAATTGAGACGCTGCAAAAGCTCGGAGTCGCCGCGCCGCACGCCCATCGAGATGGCGAACGTAAAGGGAATTTTGGGGTCGGGCGAGATGACATCAACGGGCGTCACCTGGAGCGGGACGGGGCTGTGCCTGGCGAAGTATCCAGCCATGGGGCCCCAGGCGACGGCGATGTCCACTTTATTGTTTTCGACCGCGCGGATCAGGTCTGCGGGAGGGTTCTTCTCATCGAGGTGCCCGTAGATGTTGAAGTCCACGAGGTTGTGTACGATGCCGCGGCTGATAAGAGCGTTGACGGGAGGAAGACTTCCGTCTCCGTCTCCGGTGGTGTGGACCCCGATGCGGAGATGATGGAGGCGAGGGTCGTCCATGGACTTGATATTCAGGTGGTGGTCGCGGCGCGAAACAAAAACGTAGCTGGAGCGGTAGTAGGGAATCGAAGTTGCGGCGTCATCTATTCCAGATGGCAGTCCCATCACAATGTCGCAGTGACCGGCGTTGAGCGTCTTTTTGAAGAAAGAAGACCGCTGCGGGAACCAGTAATACTGGATCGTCATTCCCAGGTCTTTGGCAATTATGTTGGCGAGTTGGTTTTCAAACCCCTGTTCCGCGCGATTCGAGAACGGCATATTGTTGGGGTCCGCACAGACGCGCAGCGTGGCGGCGGCCGCGTAGGCCGTAGTCAAGAAGGCGAGCGCTATCAGCGCCGCGAGCTTAGAGGCTGAAGACATAGAGCGCGGCTCCCGGGCTGGTGATGGACTTGACATTTCTCATTGCGCCGAAGGCCCCAAGGCCGGCGTAGGGATCATCAGTAGACATGGATGGGAATGCGGCGGCGCCCATCCATCCTCCTATGCCGGAGTAGACGGCAACGTACTGCTTGCCGTCGGGGCCGGTAAAGGTGATGGGATCGCCGATGATTCCGGAGCCGGTCTTGAACTGCCAGAGGATTTTCCCGGTCTTGTCATCGACGGCGCGGAACCAGCCTTCGAGGGTGCCATAGAAGACGAGGTCGCCGCCGGTGGCGAGCACTCCGGCATAGACGGGCATCACGGCATCCTTGATGTCCCAGACCTTCTTCTGGTGCTGGACGTCCCACGCGACCAGATCGCCGTGGTAGCCGCCGGGGCCGGGATACATGCGCACGCTGGCCCCCAAGTACGGTGTTCCGGCGATGTAGTTGACTGCGACGCCCATGTAATCCATGCAGGTGTTGTGGGCGGGAATATAGAGGTAGCCAGTCTTAGGCGAAAAGGCCGACGGGATGAAGTCTTTGCCGCCGGTGGAGGAGGGGCAGATGTCCATGGTGTATTTGCCGAAGTGCGCGCGCTTGGCGGGATCGATGTCCGGGATTCCGGTCTTGAGGTTGAAGTCCTTAGCCCAGTTCACAGGGACGTAGGGATCGGCGGAGAGCAGCTCTCCGGTCTGGCGGTCGAGTACGAGCATGAATCCGGTGCGGCTGGGGCGGAGCATGAGTTTGCGCTCCTTGCCCTTCCATGGCATGTCCACCAGCACGCCCTCCATGATTTCGTCGTAGTCCCATGAATCGTGAGGAACGACCTGATAGGCCCACTTGGCCATTCCGGTTGCGGGGTCGCGCGCCCAGATGGTGCAGGACCAGTGATTGGAGCCAGGGCGCATGTCGGGATTCCAGACGCCGGGGTTTCCGGTGCCGTAATAGATCAGGTTCAGTTCTGGATCGTAGGAAAGCCATCCCCAAATCGGCGCACCGCCAATCTTCCACTGGCCGGGGTTCCAGGTAGTGATGCCGAGGTCCTTGCCCTGATCTTTTTTGTAGTAGGGATGGAAGTCCGGGCCGATGCGGACATCCGCGTCCGAGCCGGTGTTCCAAGCCTTCCAGAGAATTTTTCCGCTGTTGACGTCGAGTGCGGTGAGCCGGCCACGAACGCCGAGTTCTCCTCCGCTGATGCCGACGTAGACGATGTTCTTGACGGCGAGCGGCGCCATGGTGATGGTTTCACCAAGTTTGATGGTGCCGATCTGAGTCTTCCAGTCCAGCTTGCCGGTGTTGGCATCGACGGCGACGGTGTTGTCGTCGAGCGTGTTGTAGATGATTTTTCCATCTGCGTAAACGGCTCCGCGGTTCACGATATCGCAGCAGGCAACTCCTTCAGCGCGAATATCGGGATGGGGCTGGAAGGTCCACTTTTTGGGAAAACCGGGCTTGGTGAGGTCGAGTGCGATCAGGTCGTTGGGGAACGGAGTGACAACATACAAAGTGCTGCCGACTACAAGGGGCTGGCCCTCAAATCCGTGCGGAATGCCGATGGACATGACTCCGACCGGCTTGAGGTTCTCCACATTTTTGGTGTTGATCTGCGAGAGCGGGCTATAGCGTGTGTTGGCGTAATCGCCGGCGGGAAGCAGCCATTGGCCGTTGGGAACGGGAGAGACCAGATGGATGCCGGGCAGCGCTCCCGGAACATCGGTGGTCATGCCCTGGGGCGGATTGGACGCCCCATCGGCGGGCGACTTGGCCTGCGCGAAGGGGCACGCCGCCAGCGAAGCGCAGAGAACCATCGGCCAGAAGAGCGATGCGGAAATGTGCTTGACTCGATCCATAGTTTCCTTCCGTTCAGTTCAGCGTGTACAGATAGGCGGCGACATCGCGCGCCTGCTGGTCGGTGAGGCCGAGGTCGGGCATGGCTGTGCCCGGTTCGACCTGCTTGGGATTCTTGATCCAGCGGACAAGGTTTTCCGGCGTGTTGGGTAACTCGCCGGCGATCATGGTCCGGCGGCTGAAGAAGTAGAGCGGCGGCCCAACCAGCCCGCGCGCGTGCGAAATGCCGGGGATCACGTGACAGGCCCCGCAGCCTTTGGACTCGATGAGGGCTTTGCCTTGCACGGAGTCTCCGCCGGTAGAAACGGTGTAGGGTGCGGAGGATTGTCCACTGGAGCATCCGGCGGGCGCGAGGCATAAAGCAGCCAGGAGGACCGCGCCTCCAGCCAAGCCATACAGATACTCTTGCCGCCGCTTCATCGGACCCTCACGCACAACTGAATTATGAACAGCGGAATCCCGAACCAGATGGTGCCAACGGTGAGCGTGATGCTCATGATGACGCCGATCATTGCAATGTATTCCCGCGAGCGTTCGGCCTCGGCGTGGAAGATGCCCTTTTCCTTTTCGTCGGAGAGGAGACGCCAGTTTTTGTAGGAGAGAATGCCTCCAATGATGGACACGGTGAGCAGAGCCAGAAAGATGATGATGTTCAGGGTCAGCAGGCCGGGATGATTGCTGGCGTTGCCGAACTGCTCATGGTGCAGGCACTCGCGCCAGGTAATCATCACGTCCGCAATGCCCAGCCCGAACCAGCACAAGAATGCCGCGGCGAAGCCAAACCATAGTCGTTTGGGCGAGACTCTCCGTTGTGGCGTGGTCGGCTCGGCGGGTGCTGGCTCAGTGGGCATAAATCATTCCGTTCGGGATGACGTAGAGGATGAGGACAACAAAAATCCAGACCACATCGACAAAGTGCCAATAGAGCGACGCGACGTGGTAAGGGCGATATGGGGAATCGGGGGAGTCGCTGTTGTGAGGAAGAAACAGCACAAAAAGGATGACGAGCAGACCCACGATGACGTGCGCAGCGTGGAATGTGGTGATGGTGTAGAAAATGGAGCCGTAGGAGTTGCTGTCCGGATCGAGGTGCCTCCAGTGGTCGAGATACTCGTAGGACTGGAGTCCCAGGAAAATGAGGCCCATCACAAACGTGACGGCCATGATGACGCGGGCCTTGAGGTACTCCCCCTTCTTCACCTGCTTTTCTCCCCAATGCAGAACGAAGCTACTGGCAACGAGGATGACCAGCAGGGCGAGCGCGTATTCCAGCTTGGGCGGCTCATTGATGGTCCAGCGATGTTTGTCGTTTCCAAGCAGGAAATAAGCGGAGAAGAGCGCGATAAACAGGGATGATTCGGTGAAGATAACCATCCAAACGGCCAGAACCCCGCGGTCCCTGTCGCGCTCGACGACTCCTCTGCCAACGTCCGCGAGAGCGCCGGCTGTTGTGCTCATGAGGCATACTCCTTCGGATGAGGCTTTGGCTCGGGCTCGGGCCGCTGCCACATCCAGTAACAGCAGACAAAGAAGCTGACGACGAAGAAGGTCAGCGCCAGCCACATCCAATCAAAAGTAAGAGCGAGAAAGAAGACGAACAAAGTGATGGCCAGAAGCAGCGGGGCAAAGGACTCGTCGGGCATCTGGGCGATGGCGAAGGGCTCGGCGTCGATCCAAGTCGTGGAAAGCGTCTGGCGGCCGTTGTCGTAGATGCGGATGTCGTCCGGATCGTAGCTTTCGTCGTGGTCGTCCCACAGAGGATCGCGGCTGACGACCGTGGGAATATGCACGGTGGCATAAGGCGCCGGAGGAGAGTCGGTGTCCCATTCGAGGGTGCCGGCGTTCCAGGGATTTTTGCCCGCAATTTTGCCTTTCTTCATGCAGATAAGGAAGTTCAGAATGCTGATGAGGATGCCAATGCCGAAGACGAACGCCCCGATGGTGACGAACATGTTCATCGGTCCCAGTCCGGTGGCGGCAACGTACGTGTAGATGCGGCGGGGCATCCCTGCAAAGCCCAGCAGGTGCATGGGGAAGAAGCCCACGTTGAAGCCGAGGAATGCTATCCAGAAGCTCCACTTGCCGGCCTTCTCGTTCAGCATTTTCCCGGTCATTTTGGGAAACCAGTAGTAGATTGCGGCGAAGACGGGGAAGACGTTGCCTCCCATGAGGACGTAATGGATGTGGGCGACGACGAAATAAGTGTCATGCACCTGCCAGTCGACCGGGATGATGCCGGTATAGACGCCGCTGAGGCCGCCAATGACCAGCGTGACGATGCTGCCCAGCACGTAGTACATGGAGGCGGTGAGGACGATCTTGCCCTTCCAGATTGTCGCCACCCAGGCGAAGATCTGAATGATAGTAAAGATGGAAACGAGCATGCTTCCGGCGCTGAAGAAGCTCATGACCATGTCGGACATGCCAACTGCGAACATGTGATGGAGCCAGACGCTGAATCCGACAACGCCTGTGAGGACGGTGGAGATGGCGATGTAGGGATATCCGACGATAGGGCGGCGGGTAAAGGTCGGAACCATCATGGAGATCATGCCCAGCGCGGGAATGAAGATGATGTAGACCCAGGGATGACCGAAGAACCAGAAGAGCTGCTGCCACATCAGTTCGACGCCGCCTCCGGCGAGCGTGAAGAAGTGCGTGCCCCAATGGCGGTCGAGATAGAGAAACACGCAATCAGCGCTGAGGGCTGGCAGGGAAAACAAAACGGCGACGGAGATGGTCCCGGTGCTGTAGCACAGCAGCGGCATTTTGCTGATGGACATGCCGGGCGCACGGTGCCGCAGGATGGTGGTGATGAAATTGATTGCTCCGCCGGTAGTGGAAATGGTGAGAAAGATCAGCGAGAATGCGAAAAAATCCATGCCGCGCGCCGGCGAGAATCGAGTAAGAGTGTAGGGCGTGTAAGCGAACCAGCCCGCGTGCGGGGCCTGTCCGATGCAGGGCGCGACGTACAGGAGAATGGCGGACGCCAGGTAACTCCAGTAGGTGAAGGCATTCAGGCGCGGATAGGCCATGTCGCGCGCGCCGATCATCAGCGGGATGAGAAAGACGGA